>CAKMKL010000346.1 GCA_927443375.1 uncultured Paenibacillus sp.
CGGGTGGATGGTGTCGATGTCCGTGAGATGACACAGGAGGATCTGCGCAGCAAGATCGGTTATATCCCGCAAAAGGCGGTGTTGTTCACCGGAACGATCAGCGAGAATATCCGCTACGGTAAAGATGACGCTACCGACGAAGAGGTTATTCATGCAGCTAAGGTAGCGCAGGCGTATGACTTCGTCTCGGCGATGAAGGAAGGCTTCGGCTCGGAGATTGCCCAAGGCGGCAGCAATGTCTCCGGCGGCCAGAAGCAGCGGCTCTCCATTGCCCGGGCTCTGGTAAGAAAACCGGAAGTATACTTGTTTGACGACAGCTTCTCCGCACTCGACTTTAAGACAGACGCTAAGCTGCGGGCTGGACTTAAAGAGGAGACCACAGAATCAACGGTGCTGATTGTGGCCCAGCGGGTCAGCACGGTTATGGACGCCGACCGGATTATCGTACTGGATGAAGGTACCATTGCCGGAATTGGCAATCACCGCGAACTAATGGAGAATAGTGAAGTGTACCGCGAGATCGTATCCTCGCAGTTGTCAGAGGAGGAAATAGCATGAGTGAGCAAAATCGGCAAGTGAAGCCTCCGGCCCGCCGCGGCGGCGGCTTCGGACCAGGCCACGGCGGACCCGGTATGGGAATGCCTCCGGAGAAGGCCAAGGATTTCAAAGGCACGCTCCGCCGGCTGATCACGTATCTGCAGCCCCGTCAGGTGCAGCTGCTTATCGTGTTTATCACGGCCATAGCCAGTACGGTATTCAGTATTTTCAGCCCCAAGGTCATGGGTAAAGCTACAACCAAGCTGTTCGAAGGAGCTTACGGGCTGCTGATGGGAGTCCCGGGAGCTGCGATTGATTTTGATTATGTGAATAAAATTTTGCTTATCCTGGGCGGCCTATACCTGTTCAGCGCTTTGTTCAGCTATATCCAGCAATATGTGATGGCTGACGTTGCCCAGAAGGTCGTGTTCGATATGCGTGAGCAGGTCAACAGCAAGCTGGAGCGACTGCCGCTGAAATATTTCGATTCCCGGACCCATGGGGAAATTCTCAGCCGCGCAACCAATGATGTGGACAACATCAGTACAACGCTGCAGCAGAGCTTAACTCAGCTGATTACGTCCATAGTGACCATTATCGGCGTTATCATCATGATGCTGACGATCAGCCCTTGGCTGACTCTGATCACCATAGTTACCCTGCCGCTTAGCTTTGCAGTTATTATGGCGATCACCAAACGTTCCCAGGGATATTTCATCGGCCAGCAGAAATCGCTCGGCCAGCTAAACGGCCACGTGGAGGAAATGTATACCGGTCACCGGATTGTAAAAGCCTTCGGCCGTGAGCAGCAGTCGCTTAACGAGTTCAATAAAATCAATGATGACCTCTATAACTCCGGCTGGCGTTCCCAGTTCATGTCCGGAATGATCATGCCGCTGATGATGTTCATCGGTAATCTGGGGTACGTGCTGGTCTGTGTGGTCGGTGGGATTTTTGTTACCAAGAAGGTTATTGAGGTCGGTGATATTCAGGCCTTCATTCAATATTCGCGCCAGTTTACAATGCCGATTACCCAAACGGCGAATATCGCCAACATTATTCAATCGACAATTGCTTCAGCAGAACGTGTCTTTGAATTGCTGGATGAAGAAGAGGAAGTGCTGGAGACTTCAGCCTCCCTGGCGAAGCAGGCCATAGGCGCTGAGGAAGGTGCTGTGGAGTTCCGCCATGTGAAATTTGGATACAAACCGGATGCGATTCTGATCGAAGACATGAACATTGATGTCAGTCCCGGACAGACGATTGCGATTGTAGGGCCGACCGGTGCAGGTAAAACGACGCTGATCAACCTGCTGATGCGTTTCTATGAAATCAGCGGCGGAGAGATTATCATCGACGGCGTGAATATTACCGACATGAAGCGCAGTGAGCTGCGCAGCAAATTCGGTATGGTGCTGCAGGATACCTGGCTGTTTAATGGTACCATCCGCGACAATATCGCTTACGGCCGCGAAGGCGCGACCGAAGCCGATGTTATCCGGGCTGCCAAAGCTGCGCATGCGGATCACTTTATCCGCACCCTTCCGCTCGGCTACAATACGATCCTGAATGAGGAAGCCTCCAATATCTCACAAGGACAGAAGCAGCTGCTGACCATTGCCCGGGCAATTTTGGCCGATCCTTCGATCCTGATTCTGGATGAAGCGACCAGCAGCGTAGATACCCGGACTGAAGTGCAGATTCAGAATGCGATGAAAACGCTAATGACCGGCAGAACAAGCTTTGTTATTGCCCACCGCCTGTCAACCATCCGCGACGCTGATCTCATTCTGGTAATGAACCACGGCCGTGTAATTGAAAAAGGTACGCATGTCGAGCTGCTGGAACAGGGCGGATTCTATGCCGATCTCTATAACAGCCAATTCTCAGGCGATGAACTGCCGGATGCAGGCTAAAGATAGAAGTGCCTGATCCGATTTAATTTGAATAGTTACTACAAAAGACCAACGCCCTTCTGTTTTTACAGTAGACCAATACTACTAAAACAGAGGGGCATTTCTTGTATCAGAATAAAAAAAGATTTGCTTAAAAATTTTAGGGTATATATGATAAGGGTAATAAAATGACCCGCGGCTCATTTTGAGGGGCCGGGGTAAAGAGAGGATTGATAAAATGTCGGGCTACGGGAAATGGGTGGCAGGCCGTACTACCAAATGGATCACTCTGCTGATATGGATTGTACTGGTGGGGGTACTTACGGCTCTGTGGCCTTCCGTAAATTCACAGGTACTCAACAATGCGCAAAATCTTCCCGAAACGTCTCAGTCCGTCCGGGCAGCTGTTATTGCGGAACAAGAGTTTCCAAGCGGCAGCGGTGTGCCGGCACTGCTGGTGTGGCACCGGGAAGGCGGTTTATCGGAGGAGGATCTAGTACATATCATTGCGGTCTACGGCAAGCTGGAGCAGCAGCCGCTTCCGCATCAGAATTATGTACCGCCGCTCGGACAGCTGCCGCCGCAGGCGCTGCAGGCTTCACTGTCAGAGGACCGCAGTACCCTGGTCACACCGGTGCTCTTCGACAAGACCGCAGACAGTGATCAGCTGGGTGAAGCGATAACGGAAATGAAGTCAATCATTAGTACGGAGACCGGCAGTGATCCTGCTGCGGCTAAGGTGGACAGCAGTGACCTGAGCATGCGGGTATCCGGCCCTGTTGGAATTTCCATTGATGCAACCGGCCTGTTCAAGGATGCGGATGTCTCCTTGCTGATCGCGACGGTCGTTCTGGTGCTCGTATTCCTGCTGCTGATCTACCGTTCGCCGATTCTGGCGCTGATTCCGCTGGTAGCGGTAGGATTTGCCTATGGCGTGACGAGTCCGCTGCTTGGACTTATGGCCCGGGAGGGCTGGATAACTGTCGATTCCCAGGCTGTATCCATTATGACCGTGCTGCTGTTCGGCGCGGGAACCGATTATTGCCTCTTCCTGATCTCACGGTTCCGTCAGATGCTCAAAGTGGAAGAGAACAAAGGTCGGGCACTGCTTAGCGCGATCACACATTCTTCCGGAGCGATTGCCATGAGCGGCTTCACAGTCGTGCTTGCACTGTTTGCATTGCTGCTGGCGAAGTATGGGGCTTATCACCGTTTTGCGGTTCCGTTCAGCGTATCCATTCTCATCATGGGTATTGCCAGCCTGACACTGGTGCCGGCACTGCTCGCTATCTTCGGGCGGACATCGTTCTTCCCGTTTGTGCCGCGCACACCGCAGATGGAAGAAGAGCGTGCAAAGGCCAAAGGCAAACCGGCTCCAAAGCCCAAAACCCGCAAAAAGGGGATCGGCGGCCTGGTGGTCTCCCGTCCCTGGACGATTGTGGCAGTAACGATTATCGGTCTTGGCATCCTGGCCTCCTTCTCCAGCGGGATTAAATTCACCTATGATATCCTGTCTTCTTTTCCGGAGGATATGGAGTCGCGGGAAGGCTTTGATCTGATCGGCACGCAATTCTCCCCCGGGGAGCTGGCTCCGGCTAAGCTGATCATTGATACGCAAGGAAAAGTAAGCGGGGAAGACTTTAAGGCCGTTTTGGGAGGGATATCCTATATAAGTACGGTATCCGACCCGCAGCAGGGTGCGGTCAATAAGGATATTGTAGGCTTTGATATTGAGTTCAAGAGCAACCCGTATTCCCTTGAGGCGATGAGCCACATTCCAGCGCTGCAGGAAACGGCTGAGCAGGCGCTGGTTGAATCAGGCCTGGATCATGCGGAAGACAGTGTATGGATCAGCGGACAGACGGCAACCCAGTATGATACCAAAGAGCTGGGTGAACGCGATACCGACCTGATTATACCGGTGGTTATCGGAATGATTACGCTGCTGCTGCTGATCTATCTGCGGTCGGTGACGGCAACCGTCTATCTGGTGGCAACCGTCATTCTGTCCTTCTTCTCAGCCCTCGGGCTCGGCTGGATCATTATTCATTATGTACTGGGCGCCGATGCGATTCAGGGATCGATTCCGCTGTATTCCTTCGTTTTCCTGGTTGCACTCGGTGAGGATTATAATATCTTCATGATCTCTAACATCTGGAAGAAGCGCAAGCGGATGCCGCTGAAGCAGGCAATTGCCGAAGGGGTTAATGAGACCGGATCGGTCATTACCTCCGCCGGGCTTATCCTGGCAGGAACGTTCGCTGTCCTGGCCAGCCTGCCGATTCAAGTGCTGGTGCAGTTTGGCATTATTACTGCGATCGGGGTGCTGCTCGACACCTTCATCGTCCGGCCGTTTCTGGTGCCGGCGATCACCGTGCTCTTTGGCCGCCTGGCGTTCTGGCCCGGCAAGCATCAGGAGCTGGAGAAACCGCTGCCTGCCGGCGCCGATGAGCATTACTAAGGCTGCTGCTTAAGCCTGACAACAAACAGGGATGCCTTCGCTTAGACCTTAAGGTCTAAGGCGGAGCATCCCTGTTCCTGTATAACATACTGCGATATGCAGCGGTATATTTACTGCTCCGGCTGGCGGCTGATCAGCAGCTTGTATTTGTCGAGCGAAGCGCCTAGAATGACTTCATTTCCGCCTGCCCCGCGGTGTGATTCGCGGAAGGAGGGGCTGGCTGTCCAGCCCTTGAACGCTTCCTCGTTCTCCCATACGGTGCAGATCTTCAGTTCTTCCACGCCTTCTTTGGCGGCACTGTGCCATACTTCCAGCCGGACAAAGCCGGGCATGGATTGTACACCGCTTGCCCCGCCAAAACGCTCGGCCAGGGTTGTCCCGTTGCCTTCCTTGACCTTAATAGTATTGGTGACGACCAGCATCATAGCAGTTCCCCCTCAAAGTCAAAGTATCGTAAAATATCAGCTAAGCCAAGCTCATTTATTGCGGATTGGTCGTCCAGATGCCTGCGGTCTTCAGGAATACGCGATCCGGCAGCTTCAGTGCCGCTAAGGTCAGCTCGGCTACATCCTCCGGCTGCATCATCCGGTCTTCATCGCCGATCTTGAGGCCGGCATTTTCAGCCAGACCTGTATTAACCGTGCTTGGTGTAAGCGCCACGACGCGGATATTGTGCTTGCGCACCTCCTGGGCGAGTGCTTCAGTCATGCCCATGAGGGCAAACTTGGAGGCACAGTAGGCCGACCCGGTGGCAAAGCCGCGTTCACCGGCAGTGGAGGAAATGTTGATGATGTTACCGCTGCTGCGCTCAATCATAGCCGGCAGAGCTGCACGGGTTACATAATAGGTACCGAACAGATTGACCTCCATATGCTTCTCCCAGTCAGCCGGATCCATCTCCAGGAAGGTGCCGAATTTGGCGATCCCCGCATTATTAATCAGCGCATCGAAGGCGCCAAGCTCATGCTGCAGCGAGACAACGGCCCGTTCCGCCTCTTCTCGTACAGAAATATCGGCTACAGCAATGCTTACCTTGACATCATAGACTTCGGTCAAGGCTGATTTGAGTGCCTCCAGATCTGCAGATGTTCTGGAGATCAGGCCCAGGTTTGCGCCCTCCTTGGCTAATGCCATCGCCAATGCTTTGCCGATTCCTTTACCGGCACCTGTGATCACAATGCTTTTTCCTCTTAAATCCATGACTCTTCATCACGCTCACTTTCGCTCTATTATTGAGGTTCTTTTACAACCTTATTATACCTGAGCGGAAGCGGACAATCACTTATCCGGGGTAAGCTTCGTGAGCGGCAATGTAGCCGGGCCCTCAAGCACCTTACCCTCATAGGAGAAGCGGGAGCCGTGACAAGGGCAGTCCCAGGAACGTTCGCCGTTGTTCCACTCGCATTCACAGCCCATATGGGTACAGGTCCGGTCCACCAGATGCAGCTGGCCTTCAGGATCACGGTAGGCACCGACGCGTTTCCCGTCATGAAAGACAACTGAGCCCTCATCCGGCTTCAGATCGCTTGTCTTTTTACGGATAATCTCCACCTTGCCGGCTACCAGTTCTTTGGCTACATTGGCGTTGTGTACAATGAAGTTTTTGATGCCGGGGTTCGCTTTGAAGCGGGAAGGATCGTACAGGCTGCTGTATGGATTCGTCTTCCCCTGAATCTGATCCGCGATCATACGGGCAGCCAGCGTCCCGCTGGTCATACCCCATTTGCCGTAGCCGGTGGCGATATAGATTTCTTCATCTTCTGCTGCCCGTCCGATGTAAGGGACTCTATCCAGTGTAATGAGGTCCTGTGCTGACCAGCGGTAGGGAATTTTCTTGATCCCCAGCAGTTCTCCGGCGAACAGCTCCAGTTTCTCATAGTGGCCGAAGGTGCAGATCCCCTGTCCGGTTTTGTGGTTCTCTCCGCCGACAATCACAAGTCTCTTGTCGCCCCATTCCACGGCACGCAGAGAACGTGTAGGGTTTCCGGCGCTGAGGTACATGCCGCCCTCAAAGTCCGTTTCCGGCTCGATTGCCAGACTGTAGGAACGGTCAGCATGCAGGCGCGTGAAGTATAGCCCGCCTCCGTCATAGAACGGGAAATGAGAGGCGGAGATGGCATGGCGGCAGCGGATTTGATGCCCGCTGCCTTCGGTGTACAGCGTGAGGCGGTCGCCTTTGTCCACCTTTTCACCGATCGTGGTGTGCTCGTACACAACGCCGCCTTTGTCGAGGACAGCCTGCAGCATGCCCTTAAGGTATTCCAGAGGATGAAAACGTGCTTGCCCCGCCAGCTTAATGGCTCCTCCGGTCATTAACGGCAGCGGGACATGCTCCAGCCATTCTCCCGGCAGACCCAGTTTCTCGTAAGCCTCGAACTCTTTTTCCAGCTGCTTCAGCGTTTTTTCGTCTCCCTGATCGGCATAGAGATAGGCGGCCTCACGATGAATTCCGCAGGACAGATCCAGCTCTCCGGCTGTAGCTAGAATCCACTCCAGTGATTCACTATGAGATTGGAAGTAAGCCCTCGCCTGCTCCTCACCGAAATGACTCAGCAGATCATGATAGATCATCCCGTGCTGGGCAGTGATCTTGGCCGTGGTAAATCCGGTAGTTCCGGTAAGAATCTCTCCCGCTTCCAGCAGGGTGACCTTATAGCCTGCTTTACTAAGGAGATAAGCCTCCGTAATCCCCGTTATTCCCGCGCCTACGATTGCCACATCTGTAACATGGTCTTCCGCAAGCCTCGGAAAGGAAGGCAGCTCAGTCGTACCTCTCCATAACGATTCCGGAAATTGGGGAAGACCTTGTGAGTTCATGCTCGATGTATTCATTATCCGATCCCTCCATATGAAATATTTCATTTCATTTATTACCACATTACTGGTAAAAGAAACCTGACAGCACCAGGTGCATGAATTAAGAACTGCTGTGCCAAAATAAGGTTCAGCTTCTGGAGAATCCGGCAGAGGAGGATAATGATGCCTGCGCAGCAGATCGTGGAGGAAGTATCCGTGCAATGGATCAAAGAGCAGCTGGACCAATTTGCGGACCTAGAGGAAAGAACGCTAACAGCGCCTTCGGGGAAGGCAGGCTTACTGTATATCAAAAGCATCACCGACCCGCAGATCATTAACCGGAATATTATCGCGCCCTTTTACGAGATAGATAATCCGGAGGTCTATTCAGATTATCTGAGCTCCTATCCCGGCAGCGAAGAGGGAAAGACAGGACAGCATGCACTGGAGCTGATGCTGGGCGGTTATGCCTGTGTCCACGTCGAGGGGAAATTATGCTTCTTCGATGCGCTGAAGGCGGAGACGAGAAGTGTCAGTGAGAACATGACGGAAAGTGTAACACAGGGTCCATCCGATGCGCTGACCGAAAACCTGGCAGTAAACCTGAATCTGATCCGCCGTCGCTATCAATCCACCGAACTCAAAATGGAATCGCTGCTGATCGGAAACATTTCAAGAACCAAGGTAGCGATCCTTTACGATGACAGCCGGGTGAACCATCAGGTGCTGGACGAGCTGCGGGAGAGGCTCGGGACGCTGAGAATAGATATTTTGCAGGCTTCAGGAGAAATTGAGAAATATATCAGAAGTGACAAGCTGCGTATCTTCCCGAAAACCATAGTGACTGAAAGACCGGACCGGGTTGTATTCAATCTGGCCGAGGGGAAAATTGCGGTGATGCTGGATACTACAGGCTACGCGATCCTGCTGCCGGTAATCTTCAATGATTTTTTTGTGGCGATGGATGATAAGATTCAGCTTCCTTTTGTAGGACGGTTCCTGAAGCTGCTGCGGATCACCGGCGTAGCCATGACGCTGTGGCTGCCGGCGCTGTATGTAGCCTTTACCTCCTATAATCCGGAAATTGTACGTGTTCAGATTGCGCTGCTGATTGCCGGAAGCCGGGCAACCGTCCCCTATCCTTCCTTTGTGGAAGTGCTGATCATGCTGGTCATGATGGAGTTTCTGACAGAGGCGAGCCTGCGGCTGCCCCGTGCGATCGGACCGACGGCAACGACAGTCGGCGGTCTGATTCTTGGGCAGGCCGCAACAGCGGCAGGACTGGTCGGTAATATTATGATCATTCTGGTGTCGGTGGTGGCGATCTCCAATTTTATGATTCCCCTGAATATGATGAGCTTTTCGATCCGTGTATTGAAGTATTTATTTATCACAGCAGCAGCTGCTCTCGGCTTGGTCGGCGTCGTGGTCTGTCTGGTCGGATTCACGATGTATTTGTGCAGCCAGCGCAGCTTCGGCCAGCCGTATTTCAAAATGTTCTTCCTGGACAGCCTCGGAACCTCAGGCAAACAGAAGGGCGGCGGGCGCTGATGACGCAGAGCCGCTATTTTTACTGGCTTTTTGTAATGAACAGCCTGATCAATATTATCAATTTTGTCCCGAGACAACTAATGGATACACGTTTTAAGGGAGCACAAACCTCAATCCTTGCGGCAGTAGTGCTGGGAACAGGGTTCGTCTATCTTTTCACCGCACTCATGGCAAAGTTTCCGGGCAAAGGCATTCATGAGATTCTGGGCACCACCTTTTCCAGAGGGTTTATTATTCCGCTGATGGTGATCTTTGCTGCTCTATGGTGTGCAGCCGGAGTGATCACGGTCCTGTCGTTCATCGATATTACACTGCGTTTTATCAGCCCGGATACCGGCCCTTACCTTGTAGTGCTCGGCTTTCTGGTTGTGGTCTGTTTTTGCGCCCGCATGGATTCTCTGTCCCTGCTGTACGGACTGGAGGTAATGCTGGGAATCAGCGTGCCGTTAATTTTATATACGCTTATTAAAGCGGTGACTAATCCGGATTTCAGCTGGGATGCGGTTCTGCAGATCATCACTTATTTTCCTCATACGCCGGATGTCAAAAGCATGGCCGCAGCCACTTTTTCCTTCAGCGGTTACATCAATATGGCTGTCTTCAACCGGGTATTGCCCAAGCTGCGTCTGAAGCACCGCTGGGTCTTGGGGATTCAGGGACTGGCAGTGCTGCTGCTGACCTTCTATGTTCCAATAGGCTATTTCGGCACGGTTGCGGTGGAGAGGCATGTCTATACGTGGTTTTCTACGGCCGACAGTATCGGGATTAATACTTTTATAATTGAGCGGATGCTGTTTGTTTTTTATTTTGCTTATCTTAATCTGTCGCTGACCAGTGTAATTATCCATTGGCATGTAGGCAAGGAACTGCTGGCCGGGCTGTTCCCCTCCCCCAAAAATCCAAAGTCCAAGGCAAAAGTATGGAGGGAGCTAGCTATACTCGGCTTGTTCAGTGCAATCACTTTGATCTTAATGAGGTTTGATCAATATCAGCTTAATGCTTTTGGCATATGGTTTCTGCTTGCCCGCTGGTTTGGGGAGTTACTGCTGATTATGCTGCTGTTCTACTGCTGTTACACTGTGCTGAGGAGGCGGAATCCGTGAGGAGATTGCTGTTAGGGATCGGTCTCCTGCTATTGTTTCTGACTACAGGCTGTGAATACAAGGATATTGATCGGCGGATATTTGTGGTGGCGATTGGCATTGATCCCGGGGAGAAAGCGGGTAATTTCAAGGTTAGCCTGAAGCTTGCGATCCCCCAGGGTGATGTGACCAAGATTGACGAAAAGATGCAGATTCTCACCGAGGAATCCTCCAGCATTTCCGAGGCGCTGCGCAGAATGAAATCCAAGGTCGAGAAGGAACTGGACTACGTGCACTGTAAATCACTGATCGTAGGGGAGAAACTAGCAGCGGAGGATATAAGGCATGTCCTGGACTGGGCTGTACGCCGCAGGGATCTCCAGCTTATTCTTAATTTTGCCGTTGGCCGCCCGGAGGCACTTCAGGTCATTCAGGTAAAACCTCCGTCAGAACGGATCCCCTCCAATTCGCTGATAATGGCCATGAGCGGACAAGGGACAGAATCCCCCTTTATTGCCAGTGTATATGCCTATCAGCTGATGAGGGATATCTATGAGAACGGGAAGGACCCCATTCTGCCGGTTATTGAAGCACAGGGCAAAGAACAGTTTCTGATTAATAAAATCGCCCTGCTGGATAAACAAAAAATCCGGCTGGTGCTGAGTGCAAATGAAACCAGGCTGTTTAATCTGCTCACCCGCTCTAATCTGCGTACTAATTTTCCGGCTACGGTGGATGACGGGAAATACCAGTACTATACAGAGAGCAGCTCCTCCAGCTACCGGATCATCACCACTAAGGAAGGCGAGCCTGCTATCCGCTACAAAATCAAAATCAAAGGCATTCTCGAGGAGAGCAGCACGCAGGAAAGCGTCACTCACAGCCTGCTGCGGCAAATATCTGACGCCGGGGCGGAAGCCCTGAATCAGGAAGTGGGGGCCTTGCTGTATAAAGTACGGGACAGCGGACTTGACCCTTTCGGCTGGGGAATCCACTATGGAGCCCGTCACTGGAATAACAGCACAGAATTGAGAGATTGGGAGAGCTTGTATCCCCGGCTGAAGTTTCAGGTGGAAGCTGCCGTGGCGGTGAAATATTCCGGAATGATCAGATAGGCGGCAGAATGGATTGACGCTGGGGTATTCAGGATTTATACTTGATCTAAAAATAAGTTAAAGGATGATAAAGATGAGAAACCTGAATTTGACCTCACAGCGGCAAGCCGTTTATGATATCGTCCGTAATTCGCATGACCATCCGACTGCCGCAGAAGTGATGAACCGGCTGGTAGAGCAGGGACATAACCTGGCCTACGGCACGGTGTATAACTCGCTGCGTTATCTTACAGATAAACAGATGATACGTGAGCTGAAGCTGGGTGAGGCCGCCAGCAGATACGATGCCCGCCTGGACGATCACCAGCATATCCTTTGCGATGTCTGCGGTGCTGTGGATGAAGTAATGACCCATGTGCCGGAGGAATGGATGAATACAGTGGCTGAGGAAACCGGGTATACAATATCCCATGCCCATGTAGTGTTCGGAGGCGTGTGCCCGGCCTGCAGGAATAAGGTTGTGAATTAAGAGCAGATAGAATCAGCAAATATTCAGGACGGCTGGACGAAGAGTATGAATATATAACAAAAGACCGTTTTCATTTGAACGGTCTTTTTGCTGTTTCTATAAAAATTCTCAGATATTATAGGATTATAAGAATAAATAATGCTCAAAAAAAGGGATTCTACGTGCGATATATAATTATATATATCCTATACTAAATCACTCGTACTTAAGACCCAGAGGAAAGAGAGCGTGAATCCCTTGACCAAAATATTTCACATAAACATCCGTATGAAGCTTATTTTAACCTATTTGCTTGTCCTGCTCGTTCCCAGTATAATCATTGGCTGGCAGACCTATCAATCCGCCAGCAGCAGGGTAGAAGCACAGCTGATGAATAATGCTGCGGAGAGCGTATTGGCGGCTGATAAGATTATCAATGCCAACATCCAGTCTAAAATAAACGATATCAATTATTTCGCTGCACAGCTTACTGCAGATGCAGTCAATGCGGAATCGGGAGGAGCTCCGGCTGAGATTACTGCCCGGTTGAAGGAATACGCGGCGCTGCACCCGGATGTACTTGATATTTATGTCGGAACAAGCCGGGCCGGTACGTTACATGCATCTGAGGCTAAGCTGCCGGACGGGTATGACCCGCGCAAGCAGAATTCCTATGTCAGTGCCCTTAAGCACGGCCAGGGTATCGTAATCTCGCCAGCCTTTGAGACCGTAAATAAGGTGACAGCGATCGCTATCTCGGCTGTGCTTGAAGGGGGAAATGGCGTGGTGGCGCTGGACCTTGATCTGTCGGCACTGGCTGATCTAACCAATATTAAAGTGGGCGAGCAGGGGTATATCTTCATTGTTGACAGCAGCAAAAAGTACCTTGTACATCCTACAGAGACGCTAGGACAGGAATCTACAGAGGAATTTGTGAAGAAGATGTTCGAATCCGAATCCGGCTCCTTTAATTATGTCTACAAGGATTTACCTAAAAAAATGACGTATAAGCTGAATGATCTAACCGGCTGGAGAATCGGGGGCACCATTAGTAAAAGTGAGGTATCCAGCGCGACAGCCGATATCCGCGATACCGCTATTCTTGTAATCGGCATCTCGGTCTTGCTGGCACTGGTACTGATCTACCTCAATGTGGAGTCCATTCTGCGGCCGCTTAACAGGCTCCGCAAAGCTACCGCGGTCATTGCGAAAGGGGATCTTTCAGAGGATATTGGCATATTCCGCCGGGATGAGCTTGGCATGCTCGCCGACAATTTCCGGGCAATGGTCGCCAGTCTCCGTGAAATGATTATCGGTGTGCAGGAAATGACCGACGATGTGTCCTCTTCCGCTGAGGAGCTTGCAGCCGGTGCTGAGCAGACAACCAGAGCCATCGAGCATGTCACTCTGGCGATTCAGGAAGTAGCGGCGGGCACAGAACGCCAGGCGGACAGTGTGGAAAAGGGAATGGAGAGCACAGCAGCCACAGCCAGTGAGGTTCAGAACATTTCCGGCTTCATGGAGCAGGTCTCGGCAATGATGGACAAGACGTCACAGTCTGCTTCCGAGGGCAATGATTCGGTAATCAGTGTGGTGGACAAAATCAATGGCATTCATGAGACCGTGGAAGAGCTGGGCGGGGTA
This sequence comes from uncultured Paenibacillus sp., assembly GCA_927443375.1. Lineage (GTDB taxonomy): Bacteria > Bacillota > Bacilli > Paenibacillales > Paenibacillaceae > Paenibacillus_AQ. Next base: position 13,530 of record CAKMKL010000346.1, read on the forward strand.
ATCGACAAACTGAATGAGCGTACGGAGCAGATTCACGGCATTGTCGGCGTAATCACGGGAATCTCGCGTCAGACCAATCTGCTGGCACTGAACGCCTCCATCGAGGCTGCTCGTGCGGGTGAGCAGGGGCGCGGTTTCGCAGTGGTCGCTTCTGAAGTACGCAAGCTGGCAGAGGAATCGGAGAAATCGGCCCGGCAGATCTCGGAGCAGATCTTCTCCATTAACGAAGAGATGAAGCAGGCAACGGTGACGATGGAAAGCGCGAAGAGCAAGGTGTCGGACGGTATCCTGGCCGTGGATACCACCGGCCGTTCGTTCTCGCGGATCCGCAGGGCAGTTAAAGGTGCGGCGGAAAAAATCGAAGCAATGGACGGGGCTGTACGCTCCCTGACGGCCGAAGCCGTAAGCATGGAACGGGCAATCGGCGAGATTGGCGGCATTTCAAGGGAGGCTGCCGGTAATACAGAGACGATCTCTGCCGCTGCTCAGGAACAGCTCGCTGCCGTGGAGGAAATTTCATCTTCGACGATGAACCTGAGCCATCTGGCGGAAGAGCTGCAGAAGCTGGTAGGCCGCTTCAAGCTTTATCCTGAGCAGGGAGGTTCCGCTGCAGTTCAGACTGAGTCTGGGGATACCGGCAGCGCTTCCTGATCAGGAATTACCTGGCAGCACTTTTCTTTTCCCGCCCTTTGCAAGTATACTGATAAACAATAATGCAGGGTTACGAGGGGAGAGGAGTTCATGGCAGAGCAATTAAAGGGGATGACTGTCGCTCTGGCAGGTCCGCGCAAATCAGAGGAAATGGCCAGGCTAGTGGAGAATATGGGCGGCACCGCAGTATATCGTCCGGCCCAGGGAACGGTATTTTTGGATGATGAGGCGCTGCGTCAAGGGCTGACTACCTGGACCTCACAGCCGCCGGATTGGGTCATTCTGACAACAGGAATGGGACTGGATGCGATATTCGGCATGGCTGAGAACATGGGGATCGCCAGCAGGTTTCTGGAGATTCTCGCCGGTTCGCCTATTGCTGCGCGGGGTTACAAAACAGTCAATGCCCTGAAGAAGCGCGGACTTGTCCCGGCTGTCCGTGACGACGACGGAAGCACCAGCGGGCTGATCCGCGGGCTGCAGGAATTCGATTTGCAGGGCAAAGAGATCGTGCTGCAGCTGCATGGCGAATCCGCCCCCAGGCTCACAGCCTGGCTGGAAGCGTCCGGAGCAAGGGTCCGTGAGGTGCAGCCTTACCGCCATACCCCGCCGGAGCCGGGAGCGCTGGATCTGCTGCTGGCCGATATTCTGGCGGGCAAAGTAGATGCCGTAGCTTTTACCAGTGCGCCGCAATTCCGGTTCCTGTCCGGGCATGCACGGGAGCAAGGCAAGCTGGAAGAAATGGTACAGGCCTTCGAACATGGAGTGCTGGCCGTTTCTGTAGGGAAGATTACTTCCCAAGCCCTATTAGAGGAAGGCGTGCAAAGGATCGTGATGCCCGAACATGAACGGATGGGAAGTATGTTCGTTGAACTGGGGCGTTATGTAGCCGCAAGGCGCTGAGTCAGGCGAAGTATTTCATTCCCGCCCCTGGGCGGGTTTTGTTTTTATGCCTGAGCATGGACATCCGGAGCAGTTTTACTTAGAATAGTAGCAACATGAGCGACGTTTTTAAACCGAAGAACCTTGAAGGAGGATACCTATGGACAAGAGAAAATGCCTGCTGCTGGGCGATTATACCCATCCCCGTTTCCACCCGCTGCAGGGCGTGGATAAACAAATCAGCGAAATTCTGAATGACCTGCTGACCGTACAATGCTCAGAGAATAAAAAGCTGCTGCTCGGAGAGCATTTGGCCGGCTATGATCTTTGCATTTCCTATAATGAGTTGTGGAACGAGACGGTTTCTCCCCAGCAGACCGCGGGTCTGCTTAGTTATGTGAGTGGAGGGGGAGGACTCATTGTGCTGCATACCGGCATATCACTGGCCAAACGCTATGAGCTGGCCCAGCTGATCGGCGGCAAATTTACCGGTCATCCGCCGTATACTTCCCTGAACTTTAAAGTACAGGAGCATGATATTACCGAGGGTATGGAGGATTTTCAGCTGGATGAGGAGCCGTACCGCTTCGAGTTCGACCCCTTTACAGAAAAAACCATTCTGCTTGAATATGAGGCAGACGGCGAAACGTACCCGGCAGCGTGGTGTCACAGTTACGGACAGGGACGCGTAGTGTTCCTGATGCCCGGTCATCATGAGCCTTCCTTCCGCCATCCTGCAGTCCGTGAATTGATTTTGCGGGCGGCAACTTGGGCCGCCCGCATTCCCAGATAACTTCATCTTGTCATTAAACCTGCCCCTTGCAGCCTGAATTTTGTGAAATAGGCCGACAAGGGGTATACTTTATCCATAACTGGAATCTTTGGGAGGAAAGTGCCATGAGTGATCTGTTCAAAAAAGCAATCTCTTTAGGAGTAGGCCTCACCATTGTCAGCAAGGAGAAGGTCGAGAAGGCGGTAGATGAGCTGGTTAAACGCGGGGAGCTCGCTCCCTCAGAGTCCAAAGCGCTTGTTGACCGGCTGGTGGAACGTGGCGAAGAAGAACGCGGTGTGTTTAAGACTGCCGTACAGGAGCAGGTTCAGCGTGTGCTTAAGGAGCTGAAGGTTCCCGCACAGAGCGATATTGCCGCACTCGAAACAAGGATTGCCGCACTTGAGCGGCGTGTAGCCGAGCTGGAGGGCACCTCTCCCCAGGAGGATACTATGACGGATACCCCTACGGATTAAATGGCCGTTCGAATCAGACATGCCGGGCGGTACCGGACCA
>CAKMKL010000347.1 GCA_927443375.1 uncultured Paenibacillus sp.
GTTCTAGTGTTACGAACCTTACCTCGACAGGCACCCCTCCAGCACTGGGTGGTGGCGGTCCGGTTAATGGTCAGACCACCCCAATTATCGACGCCTCTAGCCTGAATCGAAGTGATCACCAAACTAGGGCTCGTTCCGTTGGATGCAAGCTGCAACCCCGTGAAGCGATCGGTATAAGCTAAGCTTGACAAACTAAAAGTATAGCTTCCGGTCGACGCAACAGACACATTGGGGTTTGTAGCCGTTGTGATATTTGCCGTTAAGGACGTGACGATTAATTTAGGAACCTCGACTACCCCTATTACGACCATTTCGAATGAATGGATGACGATCACTAAGTCTAGTACAAGTGTTATATAAGTATCTGGCAAAAGATTGATCGTGCTTGAAAAAGCCGATGAGGTAATCAGTAAGATTCGGGATTATAACAGGGACATAGGCACATATGCTGCCACCATTAAAGTCCAATCAATGGAGGAGCTTTCATGAAAAAGATGCTGCCGTGGCTCATTACGATTTTACTGGCGATTACACTTATTGTAGTTGCCGCATTTTTACTAATGGATAAGATTTTTCCGAGCGATACTAATGATGTGAATGCGGCTGTCCAGAATGTGGAAGCCAAGAGTCTTAGCGCTGATGAAATCGTTGAGCTGACGACGGAAATCACCGACATCAAAACTAATCTTGCCGACCCCGATTATATCGTTTTAATAAATTTCGCGTTCCAGCTGGATGCTGTTAAGTCCAAGGAGGAATTCGAAAAGATCAAGGATATCAAGATTAAGCCGCTGATTATTAAGACACTTGCCGATACCAAGCCGGAGGAACTTAACGGGGCGAACGGCAAGGACCAGCTGAGCAGCAAACTGGTAAATCTGATTAACAAGACCTTGACTGAAGGCAAGCTGACCCAGATTGAAGTAACTAACTTCATCATGACTTCTATTTAGCTGCTGTAAGGATAATTCCTTGTTGGGGGGGTGATAAAATTGGTTGATGTACTATCACAAAACGAAATTGATGCTCTGCTTGCTGCACTTTCTTCCGGTGAAATGGATGCCGACGATCTTAAAAAAGAAGAAACCCAGAAAAAAATCCGCTCCTATGATTTCAAACGGGCCGTACGTTTCTCCAAGGATCATATCCGGAGCCTTACGCGGATTCATGATAACTTTGCCCGCTATCTTACGACGTACTTTTCGGCCCAATTGCGCACCTTCGTGCAGATAAATGTCGTTCAAGTAGAGCAGCTCCCTTATGATGAGTTTATCCGCTCCATTCCGAAGATGACGATATTGAATATTTTTGAAGCCGAACCGCTAGAAGGCCGGATGGTCATGGAAGTGCATCCGAACATTGCTTTTGCGATGCTGGACAGAATGCTTGGAGGGTTTGGAACTGCTCCAAGCAAAATCAGTGCACTAACCGAAATCGAAACTACCATTATGGAGAGGATCTTCAGCAGATGTTTTGAAAGTCTGCAGGAAGCCTGGAAGACCGTGCTTGACATTAATCCCCGGATGGAAGCCTTGGAGACCAATCCGCAGTTTATGCAGATTGTGTCACCCAATGAGACGATTGCCTTGATTTCGTTAAGTACCAAAATTGGCGATACGACCGGGATGATCAATCTTTGTATACCTCACGTTGTTCTGGAGCCGATTATGACAAGGCTTTCTGTTCATCAATGGTTTGTTTCTGAGAAAAAGGTCCGCGATGAGGTTGAGTTAGAAGCTATTAGATCTAGAGTTAATAGGGCACAGTTGCCAATTGTGGCGGAGCTAGGCGAATCGAGGTTATCCATTGCTGAATTTCTCGGGCTTAGTGTCGGCGACGTAATATCTCTCAACAAGACTGTCGATACAGGATTGTCAATCAAGGTAGGGGACAAGCTGAAATTTGTCGGAAGTCCAGGGATGATAAAAGATCGTGTGGCTGTGCAAATAGACGAGATTGTCAGTGAAGGAGTTGAAGAGTTTGACGAGTAAAGATTATTTATCCCAGGAAGAAATCGATGCTCTTCTCAGACAATCTGCGGAAGGATCCTTGGCCCCACAAGAGAAGACGGTAGAGGACTTCTTAACCCCGTTTGAGCAGGATGCCTTAGGAGAAATCGGTAATATTACATTTGGCAGTGCAGCAACAGCACTTTCCACGTTGCTTGGCAAGAAGGTAGATATAACTACCCCTAAGGTATCGATTATTACCCGCAGCGAATTTGAGGAAGCTTTTCCTAAACCGCACGTTGCAGTACACGTACAGTACGTAGACGGTTTTCAGGGGATTAATTCCCTGGTGATCAAGATCAGGGATGCACAGGTTATCGCAGATTTAATGCTGGGCGGTGAAGGCGAGCCTAAGGATGAAGAGCTTAATGAAATTCATATCAGCGCCTTGCAGGAAGCTATGAATCAAATGATGGGCTCATCCGATACCTCCATGTCTACGATCTTTAACCGGTTTGTCAACA
>CAKMKL010000348.1 GCA_927443375.1 uncultured Paenibacillus sp.
AAACAGAACTCTCGGCCGAGCGATCTGCTTTGCCGTGTAGGGGGGGAGGAGTTCGTTTTGCTGCTTCCCGATAGCTCAATCGCTGCCGCTGTAGACATCGCCAGAGCGCAACCCCCAGCGAGACAGTAATGTGACCAACAGTCTCCAGGGCGGTGGATGCGATCGAGAGTCGCAAACGCTCTGCGATGTCTACAACGGCAGCGATTGAGCTATCGGGAAGCAGCACAAAAATCAACAAAAGAAAAAGAGGAATAAGCGTTTTTTTCTTCATCTGGGTTATTGATTTAAAAAGTTGATTGTGACCCTGTCTACAGGATCAACGTGGCAACCCAGAATGTAGCATACAACCAGCCCATACCTTCAGACTGACCGAACCAGGCACCCAACGAAGCCGGAAACAGCAAAATGCTGCTCGCGAAGATAGCAGGAATAACACCGGCCATATTCACTTTCAGCGGCAAGTGGCTGGTCTGCGCAGCCCCATCTGATTGAGCAGCCGCTCGATCGGAGTGTACATGCGGCGGGATCCGAGCCAGGCAAGCAGAATGGACAGCAGCAGCATCATGGCACAGACAACGATTGTGTAGGTCCCGATTTTGCCCGACTCCTTGGTCAGTCCTTCAATGGAGGTTACCGACAGGTAGGTCCAGCCGTTCAGCTGTGAGCGCAAATAAGTGACAGAGTAATCCTGTTTACCGATGACGGTCTTGAATTGTCCTGTAGGCTTGACTTTGCCGGAAACCAGCGGGAAATCAGTGAATCCGCTGGCAACGGCAGGCTGGCCGATCAGTGTCTTATCCGGGTGCAGCAATATTCTGCCGGATTCATCGAGGACAATTATACTGTCCAGCGGATCTATCTCAGAGTTGATGAAATCCTGAAGACTGCAGGCCGGGATATTGGCGAGGGCCAGCCCGTACTTTTGCAGCTTGGAGGTGGGCAGCTTCTTGATCAGACTGATGCTGTAATCACAGCCGGTAACGTTGATGCTCTCCTCACTGTAGAACAGGGAAGAGGGGTTCAATACCCAGGAGGTGGAGTCGGGCACATTCATCAGATTGGCAAGCTGCTCATAGTTCTGGTATTCATTGAGCCGGTAAAGCCCGGAATTCTTGATCATCCAGTTCTCCCGCTGATTCAGCAGAATCACATCTTCCAGCTTCGTGTCAAAAGACTGCATATTGCGGATTTCGTTTCTCAGGTCGTTATATAAAATGAAATCGTTTACATTTAGCGGGTTATTCAAAGCTTTTTTGAGTACAGAAGAATTAACGACCTGGTTCAGCGTCTGGTTGACAGTAGTCAGCTTATGCTCTACATTTGAGTTGATTTGTAAAATGAGTTCCTTTTTGCTTTTGTTAACATTTTTTTGAATTTCGCTGGAGGATGTGAGGTAAGAGAAAGAACCGATGAACAGCACAGGAAGCGTACTGATGACAAAGGTGAATAGTGTTAATTTATTCAGAAAGCTTAAGTGTTTCACTGGATTCAGCACCTTTTCTTTAGGTAGAAACAGTCTGCTTTAAGTTTATGCATCACGAAGGATAATAACAATAATCATCTGGTGCCGCAATAATCATTATCCCTAATAATGACTACAGTTTGAATATTATTCAATAATTAGCAGTTATATAAGATGAAACTTAAGAATGCAGGAGAAGTTACGTTCTATATCAATACATAATACTTAGGATTATTTCTATTTAGGAGGAGGAACTAAGAATGCTCAGAGACCTCGCACGGAGAACGGTAGTCCGGTATTTCTGTCTGCTTGTCTTACTCCCGTCTTTTTTGTTAAGCGCTTGCAGTAGGGCGGATTCTGTTCAGCCGGGTCCCAGCCAGACTCCGCCGTTGATCTCGATTCTGGCACCGCTGCATTTTCCGCAAACACCTTCGAAGGAGCTCGTTACGGAGATAGAGAAGCTCACCGGCGTCAAACTCGATATTACCTGGGTTCCTGAAGGTGTCTACACCGATAAAATGAACACTGCCCTGACGACCAATTCACTGGGTAAGGTTACGTTTGTTAAATTTACCGATTATAATCTGGTGAAACCGGCGATCCGTTCGGATGCTTTTTGGGAAATTGGCCCTGATCTTAAGGAATTTCCGAATTTGCAGCAACTCGATCCTGCGATACTCAGCCAGTCCGCCGTGGACGGCAAAATTTACGGCCTGTATACCGAGCGTCCTTCTTCCAGGCAGGGCATCATTATCCGGAAGGACTGGCTGGATCATCTTAAGCTAAGCAAACCGCAGACGCTGGATGAGCTGTATGAGGTCATGAAGCAGTTTACCTATATGGATCCGGACGGCAACGGCAAGCAGGACACGATCGGCCTGGTTGACCGTAATGATCTGGTCTATGGCGTATTCAAAACGCTCAGCTCTTATTTCGGCACGCCGAATAACTGGAAGCTGGAGAACGGGCAGTTCATCCCGGAATTCGCAACGCCCCAATATATGAACACAATGAATTTCATGCGTAAATTATATGAAGAAAAAATTATTAATCAGGATTTTGCCTTGACCAGCAAGGAAGTGCAGCGGGATAAATTCATCCGCGGTACCGCGGGTATCTTTATTGGAAGCATGACGGATGTGCAGCGGCTGTCCATTGAAGCCCAGGCGGTTAATCCGCAGGCCGAGCTTACCCTTATTAACCGAATTAAAGGGCCTGAAGGCTATAAAGTATGGTCGATTCCCAACTACAACGGGCTGTACCTGTTCTCCAAAAAAGCGATTGCAACGGAAGATGAACTGAAGCAGGTGCTGCGCTTTTTTGACCGGACGATGGACAAGGACGTAGCGAATCTGATGAGGTACGGGATCGAAGGCCGCCATTACAAGCTCGAGAACGGGAAGGTCATTCTTCCAGAGGAAACCTCGCAGCTGCGGGTAAATGAGGTCAGTCCGCTTTATTCCCTGATGATCGCTGATATCAGCAACCCAAACATCATGGAGGTGGCGCAAAAAGAGCAGCTGACCGCCCTGGCGGACCAGCTGAGCGAAGATAATGAGCAGTTTCTGGTCGATGATCCGACGCTTACCCTAAGCTCCCCGACGTTTGATGAAAAGAATGTGGAGCTCTCAACGATCATTGTGGATGCTACTTACAATTATATTATCGGCAATATCACTGCTGCAGAGTTTAAAAAGGAAGTGGAAAAATGGAAATCCAGCGGCGGCAGTCTGATCATGCAGGAGTACGCTGAGGCGGAGGCTAGAGCGGGGAGCAGGCAGTAGGAAGGCATATTGTCATAGATTCGTCTTGTTTGCAGCAGTGCTCCCTGGACTATACTAATAGTAGAGAGACTGGAGGATGACATTCTATGAGAAAACAAGTCTTGCTGACTGCCGGATTAGCCGTGGTCATTGGCTTAGGAACATACCTGTATGCAGAAAATAACGCCCGGGAAAGTTCAGGCCCAAGCCCGGCGGATACGCAAACCCTTAAACAGCTGGTACACGATTACAGCAGCCGCAGTATCACTGCTGAATCGGCTTCCATTTCATCAACCCAGCTGATCGTCAAAGAGAGCGGCGGCAAATCTGCTGCCTATAGCTTGCCGGACGACGAGTTTTTTGTCTCCATTGCACCCTACGTCAACCAGACCCATCCATGCGCAACCCATAGCTTGACCGGTTGTCAGGGCGAGATGGTGGAGCAAGAGTTTAACATATCCGTCCAAGACGCCGAAGGCAATCCGGTCATGGACAACGAAACGGTGAAATCCCAGCCTAACGGGTTTATCGACCTGTGGCTCCCGCGGGATAAGACGTATCATGTTACCATTGAACAAAATGGCAAAAAAGCAGAGTCTGACATTTCTACATTCGAGAAAAATGATACTTGCGTAACTACTATGCAGCTAGGCTAAGCAGAAGCTGACCCTTACCGCCGGAATAAAACAGAGCAGTGCCTCTCCTGGGATCAGGAGGGGCACTGCTTTTTTAGGCTGTGGCTGCTGCTAACGGACACAGGAGACGCTAGTTTTTGATTTTTCCGCGTTTAGGCGCCCTTACGGACACAGATGCAGTTAAGTAAGCTGAAAAGCGCTGATTTGGACAATTCCATAGCAAATAACGGCGCTGGAGTCCGCTAAGCCGCGCCTGTAGCTACAATCCCCCAAATAGCGTCAACTGAGTCCGTAAGAATTTGTTACCTTCCTAGTACACGCCAACATTCTTCCATTAACGCCGAAATTGGGTCCCGCTCCCACTAACTATGATCTCAAACATCTGCGCCCCCATCCCGCCGCAAACCGGAGCGGCGAGACCCCTTGCTCCTTTCAACCGGATAAGTCGAAAGGAACCCCTCAGAGCGGTGAGAAGGAACGGAGGGGAAGTTTGGAACTGTAGGAGCGATAGCGTCCGCCTTTGTCTGCAGATGTTATCCGCTGAAAGCGATATAATCCAGAACATCTGCAGACAACAGCGGCCGGAAGTCCAAACATTCCCCGGAGTTACGAATACCACCTTCCCACGCACCTTCTTCAGTATCCCCTCACGTTTCCTTTCACCTTATCCCTATCACCCGATAATCATTTCCCCAGACTCCCGCCCCAAAGTCCCCACTATGAGTAAATGATTGTTTTCGTAACCAGGCCGAGGCTGTAGTGTGAGGCTTGTAACCAATACAAGTCAAACGGAGGTCAAAAAGGTATGACGAAAAAATCCTTTACCCTGCTTCTTAGCTCGCTGTTAACATTCAGTATGCTGACTGCGGCGTGCGGCAACAACAACGGCAATAATGAAGCAGCGGCCACCACAGATCCCGGCACCAGCGGCGGAACCAATACCGCAACCACAGAGCCGGCACCAGAGCCGGAGAAACCGACAGAAATTAAGATTATGCTTCCACTGAACACGGCAGAGACTCCGCCGGATACAATCAAGGCTGAAGTGGAGAAATTGACCAATACCAAGCTGACTTATCAATTTTTCCCGGCGGATACCTATGAAGAGAAGCTGAATTCTTCCTTTGCAACGGGCTCCCTGCCGCAAGTGACTTATTTAAAGAATCAGACCACGTTCATCCAGATGAAAGAATCGATCAAGGACGGACAGTTCTGGGAAATTGGACCCTACTTGCCGGAGTTCCCGAACCTCAACAAGCTGAAACCGGAAATCCTCAACAATACCAAAGTGGATGGCAAGCTGTACTCGCTGTATATCGGCCGCCCGCTGGCCCGTCAAGGGATCATCTACCGCAAGGATTGGGCGGATAAGCTCGGACTGAAGGCTCCGGCTAATCTGGATGAACTGTTCGCTATGGCCCAAGCCTTCACGGAGAAGGACCCGGACGGCAACGGTAAAAAAGACACTATCGGTCTTGTGGACCGCAATGAGCTGGTGTACGGAGCCTTCAAAACCGTCTCTTCCTGGTTCGGTACGCCGAACAACTGGGGCGAGAAGGATGGCCAGCTTGCACCGGAATTTACCTTCCCGCAATACATTGACACGATGGATTTCTTCAAAAAACTGCGTGACGGCGGTTACATGAACAAGGATTTCGCAGCCACCAGTAAAACAGATGCCGTAAACATGTTCGTCAGCGGCAAAGCAGGGCTGTATATCGGCGGATCCATGCAGGATATCGATACCCTTAACAAGGACCTGATCAAAAACTTCCCGGATGCTGTGCTGGATACGCATAGTATGGTAGCCGGACCTGACGGCAAATTCGCCCAATGGATGATTCCAGGCTATAACAACGTTGTGCTGTTCCCGAAATCTGCGGTTAAGGATGAAGCCGAGCTGAAGAAGATTCTGGCCTTCTTTGACAAGATGATGACTCCGGAAGTCGCCAACCTGATGTACTGGGGGATTGAAGGCAAGCACTACACCATTGTAGACGGCAAAGCTAAACCGACGGACGACAAAGAACTGATTGAACGCGAGGTCAAAGGCTATAAGGACAGCGTGATCGGTGAATACGAAACCAATGGCATGTACCAAAGCTTGAACGTGCTGCCTGGGCGGATTCATGCTGAAGAGCTGGTACTTGAAAATGTTAAGGTAGGTGTCGCTGATCCGACTGCTGCTTTGGATTCGGCTACTTATACATCCAAAGGTGTTGAGCTTCAGCAGATTATTACGGATGCCACTTACAACTATATTTACGGACAGCTGGACAAAGCCGGATTTGAAAAACAAGTGGAAGCCTGGAAGAGCCGCGGCGGTGCGGCCATTATCGAGGAATACAACGCTGTATACAAAAAATAGAATGACGCTTGTGAGTATGTATCGCAGATGATCCAGTGTAAAGAAGGCTGGCGAAGCAGCTTCGGCAGCCTTCTTTTACCACACAAAACCCACAGTCAGGCTGGAAATTTAGGAAGCAGAAAGGAAGAGGATTATGCAGGAAGTCACCGCTCAGGCTAGCAGGGTTCCCGAGCTGAAGCCCGTAAGCTATAAGAGCAGCAGTGAGCTCAAAAAGCGGCTGTGGAGAAATAAATATCTGTACGTCATGCTGATACCGGGAGTGCTGTTTTTCGTTCTTTTTAAATATCTGCCGATGTACGGACTGATTATTTCCTTTCAGGATTACAAGCCTTATCAAGGCATCACCGGCAGCGAATGGGTGGGCATGGAACATTTCAAACGCCTGTTCACCGAGCCGGATTTCCTCAAGATCCTGGGCAACACGCTCATATTGTTCGGAATGAATATTATTTTTTATTTTCCGGTGCCGATTATCCTCGCTCTGATGCTGAATGAGCTCAGGGGCACATTCTTCAAACGGTTTTTTCAGACCCTGGTTTACCTGCCCCACTTCATGTCCTGGGTAATTGTCGTCTCCATCACCTATGTTATGGTCACGATGGACGGGGGGATTATCAACGAGCTGCTGAGTTATTTTGGCTTCGAACCGATTAACTTTCTGCTGAATCCGGGCTGGTTCAGGCCGATGTACATCATTCAGATCATTTGGAGGGAAGCGGGCTGGGGAACGATCATTTATCTGGCCTCCATTGCCGCTATCGATCCCGGGTTGTATGAAGCTGCACGTATGGATGGTGCCGGACGGCTGAGACAGATCTGGCATATTACCCTGCCGGCGATCCGCAGCGTCATCATTACCCTGCTCATTCTGAAAATTGGTTCCGTGCTGGATCTTGGATTTGAGCATGTCTACCTGATGCTGAACTCCATGAATCGAGAGGTGGCGGAAATTATTGATACGTATGTCTATACTGCCGGTTTGAGACAAGGGCAGTTCAGTTACAGTACAGCTATCGGATTCTTCAAGTCGGTTATTGGGCTGATTATGGTCATGTCGGTCAACAAGCTGTCCAAAAAAATGGGCGAAGAAGGCGTTTATTGAGAGACTGCGGGAGGAATTGAAAATGGTAGAAGACAGATCCATAGGCGGCAGAATTTTTGCTGCGGTTAACTTTACGCTGCTGGCCCTCATTGCGCTCGTGACGGTGCTGCCTTTTATTCACGTGGTGGCAGGCTCCTTCACAACGAGTGCGGAAATCGCAGCGAGCAAATTTGTACTGATCCCGAAAGTGTGGAGCTTCGAAGCGTATAAGTTTATTTTTTCTACGGATACGATTTTTAAAGCGATGGGTGTGTCGATTGGGGTTACGCTGATCGGTACTTTGTTCAGTATGTTCATCACGGCGCTGATGGCTTACGGCCTCTCCAGAAGAGATCTGGACGGACGGAATGTGGTCAATTTCCTGGTTGTGTTCACGATGCTGTTCCATGGCGGAATGATTCCTACATTCCTTGTAGTGAAGGAGCTGGGGCTGATCGACTCCTATGCGGCGCTTATTCTTCCGTCTGCGATCAGTGCGTTCAACATGATTATTCTCAAAAACTTTTTCCAGAACATTCCTGAGGGTCTTGAGGAATCCGCTAAAATCGACGGCTGCAACGACTTCGGCATCCTGTTCCGGATCGTGCTGCCCCTGTCCATGCCGGCAATCGCGACGATCTCGCTGTTCTACGCGGTGACCTATTGGAACACTTATATGAGTGCGATTCTGTATCTGGATGACAGTGCCAAGTGGCCGATTCAGGTGCTGCTGCGGCAAATCGTCGTGCTGGCCAGCGGAATGGATCACAGTGCCACCCTCGATGCGGCTGTTCCGCCGCCGGACCAGGCGATCAAGATGGCTGTTATCGTCGTGGCAACCCTACCGATTCTGATGGTATATCCGTTCCTGCAGAAGCATTTTGCCAAAGGGGCCATGCTGGGTTCAATGAAGGGATAATTGCGGTACAGAGACTCTGATACTGATATGGAAGGGGTAGGAAGAGAGATGATAGGCAGTCTGCCAAAAACGCCCATGGAATGGGCCCGCAAGGCCTGTGAATCTTTAATGGATACTTATCAGGCGGGAGAGCTTCCTCCTGCCCACCGCTGGCACTACCATCAAGGTGTATTTCTGTGCGGGATGGAGCTGCTGTGGCAAGCTGCCGGGGAAGATCGTTATATCGAATATATTCAGGCGTATGTAGATGATCTTGTGGATGAATACGGTAATTTCTATTTTGCCCGGGATGAGCTGGATGCGGTACAGGCGGGGCTGCTGCTGTTCGCGCTCCATGAGCGGACCGGTAAGGAGAAGTATAAGACTGCTGCGGAGAAGCTGCGGAATCTGCTGCGGACGGTCAACCGCACGTCTGAGGGCGGATACTGGCATAAGGATAAATATCCGTATCAGATGTGGCTCGACGGCCTTTATATGGCCGGAGTCTTCTCGTTGAAATATGCGAATGCCTATGGCGAAAAAGAGCACTCCCGGTATCAGCATGACGTACAGATATTTATTTCTCCACAGCCGCTTTTTG
>CAKMKL010000349.1 GCA_927443375.1 uncultured Paenibacillus sp.
AACCAGTCCTTAACGGCCTACCGGCGGCATAGCGGAATGGGCACACTCAAGCATTATGACGTCATTATGGCAGAAGCCGCCGCGACGAACAGCCGCTATCAGGGAATGCTGCGCGAGCTTATCGCATCTATGGGCGGATGAGCACATGTATATCATTTGGGGGAGGAGAGCCTATGTACCGGGAAATTCAAGTGTATGACTTTCTGCCGGTTCTGCTGGAGCAACTGAAATTCTCCGAGAGTATTTTGGATATCGGCAGCGGCACAGGTACACTGCTTGAACGTTATGAGGCTGCTCTGGTGATTGGCCTGGACATTCACAGGCCTTATCTGCTGCACCGCAAATACAAATCACCGCATATTATTCCGCTTCACGCAGATGCCGGCCATATTGATAAGCTGTTTCTGCCGGGAACCTTTTCGGCGGTTACTCTGATAGATTCCCTGGAGCATTTCACCATGGCTGAAGGAATGGAGCTTCTGAGAAAAGCAGAGATGATTGCCTCTAACCGTGTAGTCGTGTTTACACCGCGCGGCTTTTTTCCGCAGGAAGGAACGGATCATTTTCATTTGCAGGGCGAGTATTATCAGAGGCACTGGAGCGGCTGGGAGCCGGAGGATTTTCTCAAGCTGGGGTATTCGGTTACGGTGCTAAAAGGGTTTCACCATGCCGAGAATCCGGCCTTCCGGGAAGCGTTCGGGCCAGACCACCAGCCGCTGGATGCTTTACTCGCCTGCAAAACAGTCTAGCCTTATGAATTCGGGAAGGAGGTGTGCGCATGAATCAGCAATCCAAGGTTTCGGTGGTCATCCCGTTTTATAATTGTCCTTATGTTCATCTTGCGGTGGAAAGCGTGCTTGCTCAGACTTATCCGGATATTGAGCTCATTGTAGTGGATGACGGTTCAACCCTGCATGCCGAGAAGCTCGCTCCGTTCATGGATAAAATTGTATATATACGTAAGACTAACGGCGGCACGGCCTCGGCGCTCAACCGGGGAATACAGGCTGCCAGCGGAGCTTATTTTGCCTGGTTAAGCGCGGATGACCTGTTTCACCCGGATAAAATAGAGCGGCAGATGATAGCCCTCGCCCAAACGGGCACCTCCTTTAACCATACGGCTTATTATTACATTAATGAACACGGGGAGCGGGTGTCCGAAGTGGTTCGTATTCTGCTATCCGGCCGGACCGAAATGATCGCGACAATGATGAACCGCTGTCCGGTTAACGGCAGCTCTGTTCTGCTCGATATGGATATTTTCCGCAAAGTAGGACTGTTCAATGAAAGTTTCCTGTACACCCAGGATTACGACCTGTGGCTGCGTATTCTGCCGCACTACGACTGGTCCTATATCGGGGATCCGCTGCTGGATTACCGTATCCACAAGGAGATGGGTTCTGTCATTCACAACGAAGCGCAAACCCGGGAGATTGAAGTCGTACAGGCAAGGCACAACGGGGTTCTCGCCCAGCTGCTGAGAAAGGAGAGAGGGCAATGAGGCTGACATTCCCAATTCTGACGTTGTCCAGGGGAGGCGCGCAGCGGATGCTGGCGGAATTAGCCAACCGGCTGAGCGACATCGGCCATGAAGTGGTGATCCTTATGCCCAGCGGAGGCAATGTGGAGTATGAGATGAAATGCAGGGTAGAATTCGGCCGGGAGATAGAAAAACTGTCAGAGGATGATTTTCCCTACGGTGATGTCATCATTTCGAATTACTATACCACTGTACCAGCAGCGCAGAGGGCGAGTGAGCAGGGGAAGGGGCTGCACATAAGGCTTGCGCTTTGCTATGAACCAACCTTTCTGCCTCAGAATAACCAGTCTTTTGCTTCCTACAGCACTACCCGCAATCTGATGGTGCTCTCACGCTGGCAGCAGGAAATCGTCCGGCTCAACCATGGCATCAAAGGGAGAATTGTCCCGGTTGGCGTAAACGCTGACTTCAGCAATATGCATATGCGCGAGGCAGCGGGCAAAAGTCTTGTCGTATCCGCAATCCTGCGCAAGCCGGAAGGCGGATTCTCGGGCCACCGGGAGCAGGAGTATCTGCTGGAGCAGCTAAATATGGTTAAGGCGCTGCACCCCGAGGTGGAAATTTATCTGATTACACCTCCGGGTGAATATGCTGAGTCGGCTGCATTGAAGATGATGCTGAATGATCACCGTTACCATTTGCGCACGCCTTCTAATGATACGGAATTGAGCTATCATTATAATGAAAGCGACATTTTTGTCAGCTCCAGCACCTTCGATTCCGGCTCTCTGCCCGGCCTTGAGGCGATGCGCTGCGGGGCAGCGCTGGTTACGGTCTATTCAGGAGGCAATATGGAGTACTGCAGGCACGGCCATAACTGTCTGATGTCCTACCGGTACGAGAACAGGCTTGGCCAGGATATTATTTCATTAATCCGCGACAAGGAGCTGCGCGAACGTCTTGCCCGTAAAGGGGAGAGCGATTCACTACAGTTCACCTGGGAGAGAAGCGTGCAGATTTTCCAGTCTGAGCTGTTTGAGATGGTCTCGAAGCAAGGATGAACCCGGCCTGCCGCGTGCCAAAAAAAAACCTTCAACCCCCGGTAATGCGTGAACCGGCAGGCTTGAAGGTTTTTTTTGCGGATCAGGATTAAAAAATAGCGAAGGAATTCAGCATTTCGCGGAAGGATTGGGCATAACGCTCAGAGCCAAAACGTGAGACCATATGCATTCTTCCCTGGCTCTGGATACTGCCGCGCAGCTCCAGATTATTCATAAGCTCCAGACCTTCATTGACAGCGGCCTCAACATTGCCCAGCGGATAAAACTTGCCCGAATAATTATGGATGATAAAGGACCGGACACCGTCGGAGTCTGTGCTAAGTACGGGGCAGGTACAGCAGACGGCTTCCGCAACCGCATAACCGAATCCCTCCGTGATCGACGTTGACAGCAGGAAACCGCCGGAGCTGGCAATAGAAGAATAATAAAGGGGCATAACATGGTTGGGAATATTGGTGAACACCACCAGCCGGTCGTTCAGTCCCAAAGCATGTAATTCTTCCTGAAACAGCTGCTTCTGTTCCTCGCTGGCAAGTTCGGGATCATGGAACATCCAGAGATGCAGATTGGGTTTGTGGCGGCGGATCTGATGGGCAATCTTCAAATATTCACTCCAGTTCTTGTTGGTTTCCAGGCGTCCCACCCAGGCGATTACCGGGTCACACGGCGGTTCGCCGGGAAGGAACCGGAAGGACTGGACATCGACAATGTTCGGAATAACATAACGGTGCAGCCAGGGGCAGATCGATATGAATAGTTCCAGCAGATGTTCAGTAGGCGGAATCAGCGCGGCATTGCAATAAGAACGCAGATAAGGAACGGCATCTATAATCATATCCTTTGCATCACTGCGTCTTCCGAGTCCTTGGGATTCGTATATCAGAATGCCGCCATAGCCCAGCAGGCGCAGGCGTTCCATCAATAAGTAATCGGAGGTTACAATAATGGCGTCGAAACGCTCTTTTTCAAGCAGTGTGCGGATTTCTTCATCCCCTGAAGCGATGTATACGGGATAGTTCGGCTGGTTTTGGTTAGAGGAACCCGGCATGAGATACAGAACGTGGCATTCAATGCCCTCGCGCTGCAGACTCTCACACCGCAGCGTGTTCAGGGTCTCGACCCCGCCGCTGGGTACATAAAACGTAAATAGAACCTTCATGCTCACCCCTCCTGAGTTCACCTTGCGGAGCCCTACTGTCTATAGGATACGCCAATCTTTCTTCACGCGTGACAGTGAACCGGAGCATGTGCCAAATCCTTTCAGGATAGCCCGGCCTGCTGCAGGCTATGCTAAGCCTTGTTACGCTGCACATCACAGTCTAGAGATGGAGGATGAATTCATGTTGCGATCAAAGCTTAGCACTTCAGTCACAGCCGCACTGCTCCTGGGGATGGTCAGCCTTACAGGCTGCGGAACCAACAACTCGGCAAACAGCACGGATGTGCAACCGAACAGTGTCCAGGGAACACGTGACGGACGGATTCAAGTGAATTCGGTTAGGAATAACAATAATTCCTATGACAAAATGGAGATGAGTCAGGAGCTTGCCGACCGTGTGGCCGCAATGCCTGAGGTAAGCACCGCAAATGTAGTGGTGGTCGGAACAAGCGCTTATGTCGCCGTAAAGCTTGACGAAACAAACGGGAAGCCGAATACTTTGGGCACTAATAACCGTACTTATAACAATGGCAACGGCCTCCAAAACAATACCTCCGGTATGCTTTCCGGCACCCGCGGACCGATAACTAACGGAATGGATGCAGGTAATGGAACTGGCAGAAGAGGAACGGTTAACGGGACTCCCGGCATGACCGGCATGGGCGGTTCCATGACTGGCATACCGCAGAGCTATACCGGAACAGGGACTGTAGGAGGAACCGGAACGGCGAATCCGGGAGCCTATCCGGGAAACGGCGGAAACGGTATACTATCCGGCAGCAATTATACCGATGGAACCCGTATGAAGCGGGATATCGATGATAGTATGGGTACCGGGATTGGCACGCGCAGTGTGGCTCCAAATAACAGCAATCAGATGACGGATAACAATGACCTGACTACGGATATGAAGGATAGAATCGCTTCTGTAGTGAGAAAGCAAAACACGGGCATCAGAAATGTCTACGTTTCGACTAATCCTAACTTTGTGGAACGGGCCGATTATTATGCTCAAGAGTTCCGTGCTGGCCATCCGCTCAAAGGCTTTGCCAAGGAATTCGGCACCATGGTTGAACGTATTTTCCCTGCCAACAGCGGAAAATAAAAGCTGCAGCCGCATAAAAATGACTGGAGCTAGTATGCCTGTAAACGGTTTGGGCTATTCTTTCCGTGCGGCCCTGCGTCACAATAAAAAGCAGCCATCCTGTGATGGCTGCTTCCTTAGGTTATAAGCGATTATAAGCGGTCATAAGCGGCATTGTGCTTGGGTTACCGGACAGCAACTTTGCGGCCGTTTATCCAGACTCCGCTCAGGTTCAGCGATTCATCCAGCAGCAGAATATCGCCGCGTTTACCGGCTTCCAGGGATCCGATGGTCCGCTGCATACCAAGGGAAACGGCAGGTGTAAGGCTGGCCGCTCTAGAAGCTTCTTCGAGGCTGAGGCCCACTTCCTGAATAAGAAAACGGAAGCCGCGGATCATCGTGAGCGTGCTTCCGGCCAGTGCCTCGGGATTATCCTTCAGCGTGGCAACACCGCCCTTAACAAGCACGGGCAGATCGCCAATCGTATATTCCCCGTCGTCCAGTCCGGTTGCGGACATCGAATCCGTAATCAGCAGCAGATTAGCACTCTTCTTAAGCCGGGCGACAATGCTGATTGCCGCCGGATGCACATGAATGCCGTCAGCAATGACCTCAGCGCGGATCCGCTCGTCGAACA
The DNA here is from genome assembly GCA_927443375.1 of uncultured Paenibacillus sp. Lineage (GTDB taxonomy): Bacteria > Bacillota > Bacilli > Paenibacillales > Paenibacillaceae > Paenibacillus_AQ. The sequence continues at coordinate 5,422 of CAKMKL010000349.1, forward strand.
TTACGGCACCGGCAGCTCCCGGCTTGCGGTGATGGAGCGGGGTCATGGCATTGAACATATGCACAGCCTGATTCAGCCCGGCATCCGCCGCAGCGGTAACTTCCTCGAAGGTAGCGTTGGTATGTCCCAGAGCAGCTGTAATTCCGTGCTTCCGCAGCCAGGAGATTGCCTCCAGCGCACCTTCGCGTTCCGGGGCCAGGGTAACCTGGCGGATCAATCCCGGATACTGCTGCTCCCAGGCTTCCAGCCATTCAATGTTGGCAGGCACAATATGCCCGGGATTCTGTGCACCCGGCCACTTCGGACTGATGAACGGTCCTTCCAGATGCACACCGGCCAGCTGGGCATAAGGCATCTCAGCTTCCCGGTAGGCATTGACCTCGGCCAGCACCCTGTCTATATCCGTCTTGGCTGCGGTCATAGTCGTGGCCAGCATGGTAGTGGTTCCCTGCGAAGCATGAAACCGGGTAATGGTCTCCAGAGAGTCGCTGTCGCTGTACATGAAATCGTAACCGGCTCCGCCATGCACATGCACGTCGACAAAGCCGGGAATCAGCAGGCCGCTGTTCTCTGTGCATCCCGCCGGCCAGTGGGCATAAGCCTCGGGCAGCCAGGCAGCTTCACCTGCATACTGGATCAGCCCGCTGGAGACAGCGAGTACTCCCTGTTCAACCAGTCCTGAAGGGGTCAGTACTTTGCCGTAGAGCAGCTCACCGGAAGGGGTTATTTCAGCCATTTTGCAGCTCCTTTATCCAGCAGCACGACAACATTGGGATGGCTCTGCAGCAGCGAGGCGGGGCATTGGGTGGTAATCGGACCTTCCAGCGCATTTTTAACTGCTTCGGCTTTCTCTTCACCGCGCACCAGCAGGACAATCTGCCGTGCTTTGAGGATACCTCCGATGCCCATTGTCACCGCCTGGCGGGGCACATCCTCCAGCCTGTCGAAGAAGCGGGCATTGGCTTCCCGGGTTTCTTCCAGGAGGTCGACCACATGAGTTCCGCTGCTAAGACTCGCGTCCGGTTCATTAAAGCCGATATGGCCGTTGCTGCCGATGCCGAGAATCTGCAGATCCACCGGACCGTTCTCCTCCAGCATTTGGTCGTAGGCCAGACACTCGGCAGTAAGATCGGGTGCATTGCCGTTAGGGACATGAGTACGGGCAAGGTCGATGTCCACATGATTGAACAGGTGCCCGTTCATGAAGCTGCGGTAGCTCTGGGGATGATCCTCCGGCAAGCCAACGTATTCATCCAGGTTATAGGATGAGGCTTTGGCAAAGCTGACGATGCCTTTGCGGTACATTTCCACGAGCCGGGCATATACGCCGACCGGAGAGCTTCCGGTAGCCAGGCCGAGCACGGCTTTGGGATTACTCTGCAGCAGGCTGACGATCAGGTTCGCACCGGTTTCTGTGAAATCTTCTTCATTATTGAATTTAAGAATGTTCATTAGGATTGGCCTCCCCGTTTATGACGGTAATGTTGGACATTCAGATACGACTGCTCAAGCTTAGGGATGAAATCCCCGAACCGGGTACTGACCATCCCGGTAAACAGGATATCAATGATATGCAGCTGTGCGATCCGCGAAGCCATATCCCCCCGGCGCATTCCCTGCTCCAGTGAGGAGGAGAATAAGGGGATGCCGGCCAGCGTAGCCAGTGTGCTGCTGCCGTATGAGGTAAGCGAAATGGTGGAAGCGCCGCTGGCTCCGGCACAGGCTAACGCATCGATGGTTTCCGGGGTTTCGCCCGAATAAGAGACGGCAAAGGCTACATCACCCTTGGAGAGTGAGGAAGCGGAAGTGATCTGCATATGTGAGTCAGCAAAAGCTGTGCAGTTCACACCGATGCGGATCAGCTTCTGGTAGAAATCCTGAGCGACGATCGACGAGGTCGCCATCCCGTACAGATCCACCCGGCGGGCGTTGCACAACAGATCAATGGCGCTTTGCAGCCGCTCCAGGTCAAGCAGCGAGGTGGTATCCCGGATGGAGGTCAGATGGTTGGCCTGCATCGCTTCGACGATAAAGCGCAGCGGATTTCCGGCGACAATATCCTGATAGGAGGATCCTCCCTCCTGCGGAACTCATGTGGTCGACCTCCTGGAAGAAACCCGGGAAGCCAATGCCCGCTTCTTCGACAGGCTGGAGGATGTGCCCCGCCAGGCGGTGACAATGGGCATCGGAG
>CAKMKL010000350.1 GCA_927443375.1 uncultured Paenibacillus sp.
CTGATTCCACTTGTGGCCGTTGATCGGATTAAATGTAAAATTTGAGAATGCGAAAATTATTTCATCCTTCCACCGGCAAAATTCTGATAACTCCTCTTGATCATGTCATTACACTGGGACCCATCGACTGAATTGTGAGTATTTGGGATACAGTAGCGAGATGTTCCATTTAAAGGTAAATCAGGTTTTGTGTGGAATCAGGGCAAATGGCAGTGAAGTATGCTGAACGGGAATTTAGCTGGATGCTCCTGCGTATTGCGGATTTTGGTCTCTGGTGTATATCCCCTCTCAAAGTTGGTTATCCTGTCTAGTAGATTGCTAGATTGGATGAGAGGGAGATACCGTATGGGACTGGGGAACCGGGGACAAGGGAAAGGTAAAATGCTGCTGCTGATTTTTTGCATGTGTATGCTGGTGCTCTTGCTGGCCGGGTTCCGCAGCGGGGCTGACCATGGAAGTACAGCCGCGTCAGCGGCCGCTCCCGCTTCATCCGGCCCTGCTGCGTTGCCGCAGTCACTGGAGATCCTGGCAGCAGTAGGGCAAGAAGTTACGGCAGAAGGATCTCCGCTGCGGCTTGTCTTGAAATGGCAGGGAGCATACAGCGGGAATGCTGTGGACACCGTTAGGGAAGCAGACCTGCTGGCTGCACAGCTCGGACTCGGCAAGGCTGAGTCCAGCGAAGAAGATGGGCGTGTAACCTACAGAGCATCCGGCTCTCCGGATTTGTATAGTAAGATATCCATGTTCTGGAGTGAGCTGGGCCCGGACAGCAGCTATGTGATTGTAACTATTGAAACAGAGGATCTGTTGAAGACTGCGGTTTTTCAGACAGCAGCACAAGAAGCAGGGACACTGATGCAGGGGGCTGGCATTACGCCGGAGTGGAATGCTTCACTTCAAGGTGTAGCGTCATTGCAGGGCATCCCCCGTGAAGCACTTGCCGGAATTGAAGGAACGATTTCCGGGTGGTTATCCGGGCTGAAAGCGGTGGAAGAATATGAGGATGATACGACCTACAGCCGGTCTTATAATGTTCCGGGGCTGAACCGGTTTGTGAATAGCGGAGATCATAGGATAGCTCTGCAGGCAGCCGTACATAAGAACGGCAATGACAACAGCAACCGTGTGACAATCGGTTTGCCTCTGATTACCATTGAGTATTGATTCTGCGAAAGTTTAATGATCATCACAATTTCCGCCAGAAGCTCCACACTCCAGCTCCGCGTTTGCGGAGCTTTTTGCGTAGCGGTATAATAGAAGATGGCTGGCAGCGGCCTGCCCTTATCCCGGAGTATAAGCTGAAATATGTAAAGGGATAAGAAAGAGTAATGGAAATTTGCGAAATCCCGAGAAAAACTGTCAGGAATGTGATAGCATCCTTTCTACGGATATGATAAAATGACATCACGCCGCTATGCGTATTTTATGATTTAACCGGCGCTGAGAATGATTGTCAACTATATTACATACAGAGAGATGAGGAGCCATGGCTGAAAATCAAACCCTTGATGAACTGCATACACCCGGTGCTGTATTTTTTATTTTTGGGGCAACCGGAGATCTAGCCCGGCGTAAGCTTTTCCCGGCGATTTACAGTTTGTACCGTGAAGGCAAGCTGACACATGATTTTGCGGTAATTGGCGTGGCTCGGCGTCCCCGTACCCAGGAGGAATTCCGGGACGATGTGAAGGAGTCCATTCGTGAATTTTGCCGCTACCAGGCGGGAGATACTGCAGAATGGAATGAATTCGTACAGCATTTTGAATACAAATCGCTGGACATTAATAATATCGACGGCTTCCGTGAGCTGAATGCGCAGACGGAAGTGCTCGAAGAGAAATTCCATATCCCGGGCAACCGGATGTTCTATCTGGCTCTTGCTCCCGAGCTGTTCGGCAGCGTCTCGTATAACCTGAAGGCCGGCGGCATGCTGCAGGGCTCAGGCTGGAACCGTCTGGTCATCGAGAAACCGTTCGGCTACAACCTGGAATCGGCAGAGCAGCTCAACGAGCAGATCCGCCAGGTGTTCAAGGAAGAGGAGATCTACCGGATCGACCACTATCTGGGCAAGGAAATGGTGCAGAACATCGAAGTGATCCGTTTTGCCAATGCTTTCTTTGAACCACTGTGGAACAACAAGCATATCGCCAACATTCAGATCACCCTCGGTGAAACCGTCGGGGTCGAAGAGCGCGGCGGGTATTACGATCATGCCGGAGCGCTGCGCGATATGGGCCAGAACCATATTTTGCAGCTGCTTACGATGATTGCGATGGAACCGCCAAGCCGTCTGCTGGCTGAAGATATCCGGGATGAGAAGGTGAAGGTGCTGCGTTCGCTGCGTCCTTACGCTTCCTCCGAAGAGGTCCGTGAGAATGTAGTGCGCGGGCAGTATACCCAAGGCCTCTACAAAGGCAAGAGCCTTCCGGCTTACCGCCAGGAGGATAAGGTGGATCCTGAATCCAACACCGAAACGTACTTTGCGGCGCGTATTTTTGTAGACAATTTCCGCTGGGCGGGAGTTCCGTTCTATATTCGTACCGGCAAACGCCTCCCTGTGAAGACAACGGAAGTGGTTGTAGAGTTCAAGGGCATGCCGACCAATGTGTACTTGGGCCAAAAGCATAATCTTGAGCCGAATCTGCTCGTTATCCGCGTGAATCCGATGGAAGGCATCTACGTGAAGATCAACGCTAAGAAGCCGGGTTCGGAGTCGGAAATTCAGCCGCTGGCAATGGATTTCTGCCAGAGCTGCATGGTCGGCATCAACTCACCGGAAGCTTACGAGCGCCTGTTGCATGATGCAGCGCGCGGCGACTCCACCTATTTCACCCGCTGGGATGAAGTATCGTCGGCCTGGTCGTTCGTTGACCGGATCGCCAAAGCCTGGAAGGAAGAGAGCAGTGATCTGGCCTCCTACCCTGCAGGTTCGTGGGGACCGGTTGAAGCGGATCAGCTGCTGGCCCAGGAGGGTTTCCACTGG
>CAKMKL010000351.1 GCA_927443375.1 uncultured Paenibacillus sp.
AGCTCCTGCCGGGCTTCAGAGATCATCTCAGCCGTCTTGATCGCTGTACCTGACGGGGCATCCAGCTTCTGATCCCCATGATACTCGATAATTTCCAGATGCGGGAAATACTTAGCCGCCTGGGCGGCAAATTTCATCAGCAGAATCGCACCAATGGAGAAGTTCGGGGCAATAAGCCCGCCGATTCCCTGCTCCTGACATTGCTTGTCCAGCTCGGCAATCTGCTCCGGGGTGAACCCGGTAGTCCCTATGACCGGACGCACCCCGTATTTGATTGCAAGCGAAGTGTTGGCATAAGCCGATTGCGGAATCGTAAAATCAACAAGCACATCTCCGCGGCTTCCAGCCAAGGCAGCTTCCAGATCTGAAGTAACTGTTATTCCGCACTCTTCTAGTCCTACCATGCGGCCTGCATCTGTTTCCCCTGCTGAACGATCTACCGCCGCCGCAAGTTCCAGTTCTTCATCCTGCAGTACCAGCTTAACAACCTCTTTACCCATTCTGCCTCCTGCTCCGGAGACAATCACTCTGATCTTGTCGCTCACCTTTATTTCCTCCTCGCTTTCACTGGTTTCATCATTAGTGGATATATTTTTGCAATGATCTTTGCAGGTCTTTCATAAGCTGCCGGAGACCGGAGTCATCCGGGTGGAGGGCAATTACCTCTTTCATCGCGGCAATCGCCTGTACGTGCTCATTCATCCGGCTATGCGCAATCGCGAGCCAGACATAGGCGTCGCCATACAGAGGATCAAGTGAAATCGCTTCTTTCAGGAGTGTGACTGGACGATACGGATTAAGCGTCCCTCCTGCTTCATCCTCCAGCAGACGCTTAGCCTCCTGAACAAGCTTAAGGGCCTGCAAATGCTGGAGATGCAAATGGTATTCCGGCTTGCCGTTATCCAGCTTCACCGCTGCGAGCGCATGCTCCAGCGCCTTATCCATCATACCGCTGCGTGCATAGGTAATCGAACACCGGTATCTGACCTCGGCGTCGTCCGGGCTGGCCGATATAGCAGCTTCAAAAAATTGAATGGCTTCTTCAAAATCGCTGCGCAAAATAGACCGGTATGCCGCATTGACATAATCGTTATGATTCATATACTCACCATCCTGACGGCTAAATCCCGTTCGTTTGGTACAGCATATGTTGTAGAGGCCTAATCGGTGTTTTTAAGTGTCCACCGTCCGGCGTCACGGGTATTGAACTTGTGCATCACTTTATTATGGGCTTCCGTCAGGTCAATGCCCAGAGAATTGGCGAAGCATATGGTTATGAACAGAATATCACCCAGTTCAAGTTCAATAGAGTTGTCTGCCTCATCTGCCTTTTTAGGCTTTTCGCCGAATTGATGGTTCACTTCGCGGGCCAGCTCACCCACTTCTTCCGACATCCGGGCCAGCATAGACAACGGGCTGAAGTAACCTTCCTTAAACTGTGAGATATAAGCATCGACTTCGCGCTGTATCTCACCTAGACTTTTATCCATAATTCGTTGCTTCGCCCCCCTATAAATTCTTGCCTTCTGTTTGCCCCTATGTTATCGTAAAGACGTTTTGAAGACAAATCTTTTTTACATTCGCAGCTGTACACCATGAGAAAAATGCTTGTATAAAACGCCCGTTATAGGGCTTAGGCGAGGGATTATATGAAATCATTAAATGCAATGAATATCGGCAAAACAGTAGCGCCTATCATGCTGGGTGCGGCTATATATGCGTTCGGGCTCCTGTACTTTATCGTCCCCAATCAGCTGATGGAGGGAGGAGTAACGGGGATTACCATCCTGCTGAATTATGCCTTTGGTATCCCGATCTTCCTGACTACGCTGCTGCTGAACCTCCCGCTGTTCCTGCTGGGCTGGAAGGTACTTGGTTCTCATCAGATTGTCTATACCGGTGTCGGCATTGGGGCATTGTCTTTTTTCCTATGGGTTTTTGAACGGCTGATTGCCGCAGGCTGGCTGGTGCCCTTCAGTACCGAGCATGACTTTATTCTTGCTTCATTATATGCCGGGGTCACGCTAGGCCTTGGACTCGGTATCGTCTTCCGGTACGGCGGAACCACTGGCGGTGTTGACATTGTTGCCCGGATTCTCGGGCGCAAGTTCGGCTGGAGCATGGGCCAGATTATCTTAGCTGTTGACATTATCATTATCGGCGCCTCACTGCTCTACATACCCCGTGAAAAAATATTATATACCCTTGTAGCCGTATTCATCTCTTCACGTGTGATCGATTTCATCCAAGAAGGCGCTTATGCCGCCAAGGCTTTTACAATCATCAGCGACGATGCTCCACAAATCGCGGACCTGATCACTGCCGAAATGGAGCGCGGTGTGACGCTGATCCCGGCCATCGGAGCGTATTCGAAGCAGGCCAAGCATATGGTGTATTGCGTAGTCTCCCGCCAGGAAATCCGCCGGCTCAGCCAATTAGTGAAGTCTATTGATCCTAGGGCATTTGTAATTATCAGTGATGTTCACGATGTCATGGGCGAAGGGTTCCGGGAATCCTGACGAGTACTCCGTACCGCTGTTCTCCTGTAATCCCATACGTCCCTCCGTGCGTGCGGCTAGGCTAATCGATGTTTAATTGTATTTTGTACAGTTAAATTCTTCTCTTATCTGAACCGCAAGCAGCTTAATTGCACTCTGTACAACTAAATAGCCGCCATCTTGGCATAGTGGAGCAATTCAGCTGTTTTAATTGTATAAAATACATCTATTCAATAATACGTCGCAATACTGCTCTCTTTAATTGCAGTAAATACAGTTATTCCGACAGCATCTGGACTTAAGGCGAATAAGTTCCACTACAAAAGGCTCTCCCTCACCGATAGTGGTTAGGGAGAGCCTTTTTCATTTAAGGATTGATCATTACCCGCAATGTTCTGCAGAGGTTCTGCAGTTTTGTTATATAACTCTATTGTACTAATTCAACCCTACAGCTATTATGCAGCTATTATCCAGCCAGATCTGTCCTTCACCCGGAAAGAGCTGCACATCCAATCGGCTTACGGATGCCTGCCCCGCGTCAGACCCGCTTCAAATCCTCCTGCTCTCCACGATACTTGCGGTATCCGGCATAAGCCAGTGCGGATAGGATAAAAGCTCCGGCAAGCATGCCCCAGGCTCCGTATTTCTGAGGCGACAACGGAAGCGACAATACGGGCTCATCCCGTTCCTTGCCGAACATCACCCTTACAGCATCCTGACCGTAAGAGATAATCTCAAGCAGCCGTGAACGCTCAGGGGGCTGAGCGGATGAGGTCACTCCCGCTGCATAGGATAGCCAGGAATCAAAGGCATTTACGACTTCCGGGCGGCTGGAAATGACAACCGCAGGCCGGATGGTGTCATATCTGCTCTGGAGCCGGGTAACGGCTGTCTTCCAGTCTTCCAGATCACCAGTGGCAGCGCTTTTCTCCATATCATTCAGATCCTCACGGAACAGCTTGTAATACTGCTGCCACATAGGCTGGCGGGGGTGATTCAGGCTGTTCGCAGCAAGCCGGACTCTGGCTGCTGCAGCTTCTATTTTCTCCGGAACAATCTGCGCAGCCGCAAAGGCAGCCTTAAGATCCACGATGACCCCTGACAGTGCATTAACCCCTTCAACCGAAGTCTGACCCTCAAATGAAGAGGATACAAAGATCTTCGAGATCTCTTCACTCTCTTGCCTTGCCTTGGCGATATCGCCTTTGAGAACATAATTATATAAAGCTTCAGCCGCTTGTTCCAGGCGCTGCGCACCGCTTCCGCCGGTCTGCACCGGTGAACCGCTTCCGGCTGCTTCTGACGCATGCCCGAGCTTATTGGCGGCTTCTCCGGGTCCGTACACCCCGTAGGCCGATACTTTCCCGCCGTTCAACCCGGCAAAGAGCCAGCATAACATCAATCCTGTCAGCACAATATATCTCCTGCGCCGCATGAGACATCCCCCCTACTCTATATGTATGGGAAAAGGACAAGAGATAGAACAGCCTGTCAGCGTCTCATCCCAGCCCGCTGCAGGGGACGTGCCTCCCTGGCTTTTGACCCGAAAACCCAGGCCGCTGCCGCGCTCAACAAAGTCAGAAGGATTGTGAAGTTCTGCACTTTAAGGATATCATCATCAAGTTCTGACGGCAGCCAAGGATAGATGCCAACTGAGTAATCCACCATATCGTTCCCCAGTGTCCAGAGCACTGCCAGCGGAAGCATCCGCCGGAATGAGAAGAACCGTGCATAGATCAGTGCCTCAACCGCCATGCCGGTATGTGACACTACCAGCATCCAGTCCTGCCAGCTCACGGTATCCCCCTGATAGCCGCCGGCAAAAATCATACTGACCGCCCAAATTCCGTACTTCACAGAAGTGACAACGGCGAGTGCTTCGATGAGCTCCCGCACCAGTGTTCCTTTAAGCCCTTTCGGGGGATATAGCATTAGAACCAGTGCAACCGTAAAGAACAGGCTTGCCGTCGGACTGTCCGGAACGAACGGGAGCAGCCATGCCGGATAGTTCTCTGCTGTAAACGCTAATTGATTGCCATACCATATGTATCCGTAAATCGTCCCAAGGAAATTCACAATAATCAGCAGCCATATGACTCCCCGGTGCTTGAACAGCTTGTCTATAACCGGCATATACAATTTCACCCTCCACATCATGACAGACTCTTCTCCATACATACAAAAACCTGACCGCATATACGATCAGGCTGCGCTAATATTATTTTACTGTTCGCTTTTTTGTTTGGCAAGCCAGCCGGCAAGCGAGTCAATATCCTGTTCGGAGAGCCCTGCCCCCATGGCTGTTTCATACATCGGAGGCATCTGTCCCTGACCTTCTTTGATGATGGTCAGAATCGCTTCCTTGTCGTGTGTATCTCCCACACCGCGCAGCGACGGTCCGCCTCCGCCCTTCAAATCTACAGCATGACAGGTAACACATGTAGCCTGCTTGAAGAGTGCCATTGCCGGATCATCCTTGTCCACGATAGCGATATCCTTGGCCTGCACGGCACTTGTCGTGGGCAGGCCCTTGGCCCTGTTCTCAGCCGCTTTCTCCTCACGCTGCACATCTTCCGGGATCTGGCCCGTTTCAGCCATCTCATGCTGATATTCCGTCCAGGCAGTATTGGTTAGATAGATGATTGCCACAAGCGACAGGAACATCAGCGAGGAAGCGATCGGCCGCCGGTAGAACCGCCGTTCACGGCCCGTATCCAGGAACGGGGCAAGCAGCAGAGCACCAAATGCCACCCCGGTTACCCCGAGTGTGCCCAGAACGATATAATCACCCGAGGCATATGGCAGCTTCAAATATTGATACAGAAACAAAAAATACCAGTCAGGGATGGGGATAACTGTAGCTCCGGCATCAGCAGGGAACCCCAGCGGTGCGGGCTCTGAAATTGTAAGTACAAGAATGCCAACCAGGACCACTACCCCAACCATCCACTCCTTCAAAAGAAAGTTCGGAATGAAGGCCTCCGATTTACCGGGATACGCCGTGTAGTCAGGCGGAGTAATAAACCCGTTACCCTTCTTGACCCGGGAATCACCGACAAATACAACCTTTTCTCCAGAGCCGTCCTTGCCCTTATGTGCCATTCAAGAGTCCCTCCTTTTCGTCAATTGATTTACAACGGACCGGATATACCCTGTCTGCGGATCATAATAAAGTGTCCGACGAGCAGTATAAGAAGGACCGCCGGGAGGAAGAATACGTGAAGAGCGAAGAACCGGGTCAGCGTTTCGGCACCGACAATCGTACCGCCCTGCATCAATTCTTTAAGCACAGGGCCCATAACCGGAACGGAATTGGCAATTTCAAGTGTAACCTTAGTGGCAAAATAGGCTTTGTTGTCCCATGGCAGCAGATAGCCGGTAAGTCCCAGGCCCAGCATGACAAAAAATATCAGCATGCCCACCACCCAGTTCATCTCGCGCGGGGCTTTATAGGAACCTGTAAAAAACACCCGCATCGTATGGAGGAACATCATCACAATAACAAGACTTGCCCCCCAGTGGTGCATGCCGCGAACGATTTGTCCGAAAGCAACCTTAGTTTGTAAATATTCCACACTGGCATAAGCATTTATAATGTCCGGTACATAATACATGGTCAAAAACATGCCCGATAAAATCTGAATCACGGTGATAAAAAAGGTAAGTCCGCCAAAGCAATACACGAACGCCGAGAAGTGATGCGCCGGATTAACGTGCTCGGGAACCTCGTGATCGGCAACATCTCTCCAGATCGGCGTAATATCCAGACGTTCATCAATCCAATTGTAGACATTTTTAAACATCAGGATCACGCCTCCTTCTTGACTTCGGTATTGGGGATGATATCGCCGAGATATACCCAGCCGCTCTCGATCTTGATCTTATACTCATCGAGCGGCTTCGGGGCGACCGCAAGATTCTTGCCAAGCTTCGTATACCTGGCCCCATGGCAAGGGCAATGATATTCATCGGGAAAAGCTTTATCATTGTTCCAGCCGACCGTACAGCCCAGATGCTTGCAGATAGGTGAAAGCGCATAAATTTCTCCGCTCTCATCTTTTCGGATCCATGCCGTCAGCGTCGCTGTACTGGCATACCACCCGTCCTGCTGTTTCAGCTCAAAGTTAAACTCCTGCGGCTCATCGGTTATTTTGGAGGCTTCCGCGACCTTGATGAAATCTCCTTCACCCTTCTTATGTAATATCGGGTCTACAGCGAACCGCACCATAGGCAGGATGGCGCCGGCTCCCATAAATGCGGTTGCACCGCCAAGCGTGTAGGTCAGAAACTGTCTGCGTGACATCTCTTTTCGGCTGGGCGGTTCTTGCGGATTCATTTCATGCTCTTCATTGTAGCTGCTCATACGGTGTGTAACCCCCTTTTCAAAATTGAGAAGGCACCTGCAGTGTCCCATAGGAATTATCTGTTAATAATACGTTTACAATGACATTAATCACAGGCCACATCAGTTCACCCTTATCATAGCTTAGGCCCTATAACCCGTCAAGAATATTGTCTAAATTGTGACAGGCTGAACAAAGGGTTTTTAATGAAATTGTTGAATTTCTGTCACATTTAACTCATTTACCCCGTTGCCACATTGCTTGAATTTTATCGCTTATTTCAGATTTAACCACTCCTCTCTGTGAGGACTCAAATCCGGACAGGGAAAGGACTAAATCGCTTTCATAAAAATCGCCCGCAGATAGCTCTGCGGCTGCTGTTGCCACGATCACGAACTGGAATTGATTGGATTTGACTTTCCTGCAAATCTCATTCACTGTGGCTATACTATGCTCCGTAGCATATTGTACCGCCGGGTAGGTAACTATACGTCCCTGAAATGGCTGCTCCACAAGCTCCAGCAGATCACGGAGCTGCTCCAGTATCGCCGCCGCTTCGGACGGACTCTCTCCACCCTGCAGGCCCGTAAACGGAAGCAGACAGGTATCATAGTACTTGTTGTTCTCTTCCCAGCTCTCTGCGGTAAAACTGCTGAACTTCATTTTGGATCATCCCCTCTAATGAATTCCCTATTATTAATAAGCTCCTTCGCCCCCCCCGTGAAACGAAAAAAGAAATGCGCTAAGCGCATTTCGTTATGCCAAACTCTTCAATTCTTCAGTCAGGTACCGGAAAGCCGCTTTATCTCCGGCCGCCAGCGCTGTGTCGATCTCCCGGTACAAGATGTCGGTACGTCGCTTTCTAAGCGCTTCATCCCACACCATTTCTGCCGCAAGCCCTAGCATCACTTCATAGGTAGCCTTCATTTTGTCCATTCGATACACCTCCGCTGTTTAGAAGATTCCATATTCCTTTGCTTTGTTCACATAACTTTCGCTGGTGCGTCTCATTCTTAGCAGGTCTTGTTCGGTCAATTCCCGGACCACTTTAGCAGGCGAACCCAGGGAAAGAGTGTAGGGCGGGATAATTTTGTTTTCGGTTACAATAGAACCGGCTCCTATTAAAGCATATTCACCAATCTCTGCTCCGTTCAAAACAATTGCTCCCATTCCGATTAATGTGCCATTGCCTATCCTGCAGCCATGGATAATCGCGGAATGTCCAACCGATATATCATCACCCAGCATAAGCGGCAATCCCTCGGCTACATGTCCTACAGTCCCATCCTGAATGTTGCAGCGCTGTCCGATGATCACCGGAGCAAGATCTCCCCTAAGCACGGCATTAAACCAGATACTTGAATGCTGCCCCACCGTCACGTCACCTACCAGCTTTGCACCTTCTGCCACGTAAACAGATTCGTCAATACGCGGTATGTACTTCCCATAAGCAATCCGCATTGTCCTCCCCCTTACTTAGGCAGCCGCCTCGGTGTAGCCGCTTCCATTCCCCATGGAGTTATCATGACTACCGTCCCACCCGGTGTCTCACCCAGCCGGATCATCCCTAAATGCAGCATCATCCGTAATATGCGCTGTTCCAGGATTGAAGCGGCATCATCATAGTAGAACGGTTTGATGAGCCAGCCTATTCCTTCTATCAGAGAAGAAACAGTCACCCACTCACCGGCACTCTTACTAATCCAGTATACGATTGACGGAAGATTGGGAACAGCACCTTTATAAAGTTTTAACCAAAAGAGGAATATCTGCATCAGTCTTTCCGGTTTTCCTTCGGCCAGTAATGCCTCTCCTTCCAAAGTTACCTGTAGACGGTATCCTTCTTCAGAAATAAGGCGGCGGTGCCTGGCATAA
>CAKMKL010000352.1 GCA_927443375.1 uncultured Paenibacillus sp.
CCGCGCAGAAGCGACATCGCCGCATGGCCATGAGTATTGATCAGACCCGGCATAAACAGCAGGCGGCTGCCGTCAACGGTCAGGACACCCTCTTCAAAGGCGGGTTTGTCTTCCCCTATGTATGTGATCAGGTCATTTTCTATAGTCATATAACCGTTCAGGACGGGCTGTACCGAGCCGGGTACGAGGAAGCGTCCATTTTCGATTACTGTCTTATTGCTGCTCATCCGTATGTTCTTCCTTTCCATCATGCAAATAATAGGCCAGACTCTGGAGGTCGGTTGTAAAATCCGCTGCATGAATGCGAATCGTTGGCGGGGTTTTTAGAATTACCGGCGCAAAATTCAGGATAGCTTCGATCCCTGATTCCACCAGAATATCAGCTACATTCTGAGCTTCGCTGTCCGGAACGGTGATAATGCCAATCCGGATCCCCTGATCACGAATCGTCTGGCCCAGCTCTTCCATCGGCTGAACGGTCAGGGAGTTGATCTTCTGTCCCACTTTAGGCGCATAGGAATCAAAGACAGCCGTAATTTTCATCGTATCTTTCAAATAGGCGTTATAGTTGGACAAGGCGTGACCGAGATTACCGGCACCGACCAGTGCCACGTTGATTTGCTGGTCAAGCTTAAGAATATGGCGGATTTTCTCGATCAGGTAGGATACATCATATCCAATGCCCTTTCTGCCAAAATCACCGAAATAGGCCAGATCCTTACGGGTCTGAGCCGGGTTGAGATCCAGCTTCTGCCCCAGCTCCTGAGAGGAAACTGTGGCGATTTCACGTTTCTGGAGATCGTTCAGAAAACGCAGGTACACAGGGAGCCTGCGAACAACAGCCTCCGATATTTTATCCGATTTCATGTTTTCTCCTCCTAAAATAAAATCACTCTGATGCGTAGCTTATGAAATCCGCAAGGCGCGTCCCAGCAGCATAACCGGGAACGCGCATGCGGAGATTAGAACATTTATGATCAAACGATCAGAACAAAATAGTACAGGATAATTGCAATTCCCGGTTCCTGAAGGAGGTCATTGAATGTTGGACTCATTGCCGCCTTCAAGCCATTCTTCAATTCTCGGAACCATCTGATCAGTCAGCATATGCTCCATTTTGGGACCCGGAAGAGAATACAGGAAATACTTCCCGTAATAAGCTTCGATGACCCTGGTATCATATACAATGACAATTCCCCGATCCTGAGCTGTCCGAACCAGCCGGCCAAAACCCTGCTTGAAGCGGATAACCGCCTGTGGAACAGACAGCTTCATGAAAGGATTCTTCTTCTGCGCCTGTAACAGCTCGGACTTCGCTTCTGCGAGCGGATGGTTCGGCGGCTGAAACGGAAGTCTGACGATCGCCAGGCAAGTCAGTGCCTCTCCGGGTATATCCACACCTTCCCAGAAGCTGCTGGTCCCGAGCAGCACCGAAGCCGAGCTATCCTGGAACCTCCGGATCAGCTTGCTGCGGCTGCCTCCCTCCACGCCTTGGCCAAGGACCGTAATATCCTCAGATGCCAATGCTTCCTTAAGTGGGTCATACACCTGACGAAGCATCTTGTAAGAGGTAAACAGCACAAGCATCCGGCCTTTGGTTGCGACCGCCGTTTCCGCCAGTGAATGCACCAGCTTATCCACAAAGCGGGCATCCCCCACGCTGCCTTTGACGCTGGGGAAATCACGCGGAATAACAAGCAGTGCCTGTTCTCGGTATTTGAAAGGCGAAGGCAGCAGTGCTGTCATCAGACGGTCCTGTTCGGCGGCCTCGCCAAGCCCAAGGTTATCGATCATGAACTGGAAGGATTTATCAACGGAAAGTGTTGCTGATGTCAGTACAATACTCTTCTTCTTGTCGAAGAACAGCTCCTTAAGCTGTGTACTCACATCAACCGGAACGGCATACAGCTGCAGCGATTTGCCGCGGTAGTTGCCGCTACCCTCCATCCAATAAACGATATTCTCATCATTTAAACCCATGAAGAAACGGATCTGTTCACGGATTGAGGCTAAATCCTTAAACAAGCCGCCAATATCAGTCACCAGACTGTCCGAGGAGGACTGGCTTTCTGTATCGCGCATCTCGCTGAGCATTTTGTCGCCTCTGCGGATAATATCGCTTAGGCTTAAATTCAGCGTGTTTTCTAATGCAGCCAGCTCTTCCCAGTCCTTCGGCTTCTTACCGGGATGAAGGCGTGTCACCAGCTGCCCGGCCTCACCCGCCGCTGCGTCACTTCGTTCAGGCAGGAGGCCAAACAGCTTGTCGCTGAGCGCATCCCAGGTTTCCTTAACCGTCAGCAGGTCCGGATAGATCCTGTCGATCACACCGCTCCACTCAGAAGCCTCTTCGCTGCCGGAGGATTGCAGGGTCTGGCGCAGTGCCGGCAGCTGTCCGTTACGGCTGTCTTTATACAGCCGCGTCAGGGTGTGGGCTACCGTGAAATACTTCATCTGCATGCCAAGATGCTTGCCCGCCACATCCTCCAGATGATGAGCTTCGTTTATTGGATGGAGGGTAGCGGCAACTACCGCGGCAAATCGCTGCAGCTGTA
>CAKMKL010000353.1 GCA_927443375.1 uncultured Paenibacillus sp.
TGCCGCTGTATTTTCTCCGCTCGCCGGGGTAAGCGAGAATACGGAAGCAAGGAGAACAGCAGCATCCTGGCGGGTTACCTGTGTATCCGCTTTCGCTTTATTATCCGGGAAGCCTTTATAATAACCTGCCTGCTTGGCTATGGCTAAATCCCTGGCATACCAGGCTCCGGCAGGCACATCCGAGAACGGGGTTCCCGGATAATAAAGCGAAAGCGGATACACAGGTAACCCGCCAGGATGCTGCTGTTCTCCTTGCTTCCGTATTCTCGCTTACCCCGGCGAGCGGAGAAAATACAGCGGCATATACAGACGGTGCTGCTATCAGTGCCTATGCTGCAGAAGCTGTTCAGGCGCTAAAGGGCACAATAAACGGCTATCCCGACGGCTCTTTCCGTCCGGATCGTCCAATCACCCGAGCGGAAGCTGTCAGTATCATTGATAGGCTGGTCAGCGGCTACTATAACATGGCTGGAACGTTCACCGGCGGCGATATTACCGGCAACGTACTGGTGAACTGCAGCGGAGTGGTATTGAAGGATACGAGGGTTTCCGGCAACCTGTATTTGGCTTCCGGAATCGGCAGCGGTGAAGCTGCGCTGGATAATGTAACCGTACAGGGGGCGGTGTATATCTCCGGCGGCGGCGAAAATTCAATTCATTTCAAAAATTCGAAGCTGGCGGTTGCCCAAGTGAACCGGCCGGACGGAAAAGTACGTATCGCTGCAGAAGGAAATACAAGTATCGGACGTTTGTTGATTGAAAGCGCTTCTATTATAGAGCTCGAACCCGGCGCAATAATTAATACATTGGTAATCGGCAATAATGCCCAGGGTACGGCGGTCAGCGGCAAAGGAGCGATCGGCAGACTTGAGGTGCTTGCTTCCTCCGTCAGCTTAAACGGCAAGACGCTGGCACAAGGCAGCTACACTGTGAAAGATGGAGCTGCCGCAGCAGAAGGCACCACAGCCGGCAGCACGGCAGGGAGCAACCCGGGCAGCAGCAATGGAACCGGCGGCAACGGTGGAGGCGGAACCGAAACGCCGGAAATCCAAATCGTGGATACCGCAGCAACTCCGGCTACGAAATCCTTATTTGCATATCTGGATGAGATGAGCGGCAAGCAGACGATGTTCGGACATCAGCATGACACGACGGTGTCTTTTGCAGGTAAAGACGCGAATGGCAATGTAATTTCCGATGTATACAGCTCTACCGGGGACTATCCGGCGGTATTCGGCTGGGATACCCTTTCTCTGGACGGTTACGAAGCACCTCCCGGAGTCAGCGGGAATTATGAAGCCAGCCGCTTAGGGCTTACTGCTGCAATGAAGCATGCCCATGAGCTTGGCGGCATCTTGACGCTGAGTACGCATCCTTATAACTTTGCCACCGGAGGAAGCTTCAATGATACAGGGAACACTAAAGGGGCAACCGCATCCGTAGTTGCGCGGATTCTGCCGGGCGGTGACAAGAATGCTGATTTCAATACGTATCTCGACCGGATCGCAAATTTTGCCAACAACCTGAAAGACGATAACGGCAGCCTGATTCCGCTGCTGTTCCGTCCGTTCCATGAGCAGAATGGCGGATGGTTCTGGTGGGGAGCGGCAACGACAACCAAAAGTGAATATGCTGAGCTGTACAGATACACCGTGGAATACCTGCGGGATGTCAAAGGCGTACACAACTTCCTGTATGTATTCTCGCCAAACGGCTCGTTCAACGGGAATGAAAATGAATATCTGACTACCTATCCGGGAGATCAGTATGTGGATATTCTGGGGATGGATCAGTATGACAATAAGGATAATGCCGGCTCTGAGGCTTTCCTGAACGGGCTTGTCAAAGATTTGAAGATGATCTCCGGGCTCGCCCAGTCGAAGGGGAAGATCGTCACTCTCTCAGAATACGGCTACAGCGCCGCCGGGATGAAGACCACCGGTAACAATGAGCAGGCATGGTTCACCAAGGTGCTGAATGCGATCAAGGCGGACCCGGATGCGGCAAAAATCTCGTATATGCTGACCTGGGCCAACTTCGGTGAAGGCAATAATTTATATGTTCCGTACAAAAATGTGCCAAACAAGGCAGATCACGAGCTGGTGGGTGATTTCGTCAATTTCTATAAGGATTCTTATTCGGCGTTTGCCGGCGATATCAAAAATGACAATAAATACAGCCGTGTGGTAAATGCTGCAGCGAAGCAGCCCTTCCTGCATATTGTTTCTCCGAATAATGTCGGTACGGTTACCGAGGCCAAGACGGTCATCCGCGCCAAGGCGGCGAATTTTGTTCCTGCCAAAGTTGCCTACACTGCAGGGACTAATGCCGAGACCGAAATGACGCTCGGTAAGGACGGTTATTATTCCGCAGTCTGGCAGCCGGAAGCAAGCCTGAACGGTACAACGGCTGACATCACGGTAAAGGCATACGGAACAGGAAATGTGCTGCTTACACAGAGCATCTCTGTATTTGTGAAGATTAACGAAGTTGCGGTAAAAGAAATCCCCTTTATTACAGCAGCCGATGCCGGCCTGATTCAGAACAATGGCACCTGGTCCGGCCTGGCAGGCAACGGGGAGACCATTAAGACGGAGCTTCAGCATGCGGTACTGGCCGGGGACGGCAAGCTTGCAGTCAACATCACTGGCGGACTGTCTCCCGAAGATACCTGGCAGGAGCTGAAGCTGCAGCTTACACCTGCGGCTCTCGAAGGTGTTGATTTAGCCAAAGTCAGCCGGGTGAAGCTGGGAGTGCTGATTCCCGAAGCGGCGCAGAATGCATCCGGAAATGCTGCGGTCCGGACCGTTGTGCAGCTGCCGGAGGACTGGAATACCAAGTATGGCATGGATTCCAGCTACAAAGCGTTGTCCGCTCTGGAGAAAGTGACGGTTGACGGTGCCCGGTATTACAAATATGACGCGGTTGTAGAGTTGGATAATGCGGAGAAATCGGCAGCTGCTACGGGTCTGGCAATCTCCATTGTTGGCAGCGGACTTGTCTCGGATGGTGTGCTTCCGGTTTACGTGGATGACATCGGTCTATATAACAGCTACACTGCACCGGTAGCTGACAATGCGCTGGTAGATGATTTTGAATCCTATGGCTCCAGCAGCGAGGCACTTGCGACTAAGTATCCAAAAGCCGGCGGTGTTGATATCAGCGCTGCCCTAAGCACCGAACGCAATAATTCCGGAAGCTATGGCATGAAGCTGCAGTACAGCCTGAACAGCCAGAAATATGCCGGGGTTGGAAAAAGCCTGGGCTCGCTCGACTGGTCTGCTTATAACGCAATCAGCCTGTGGGTGGCTTCTGATGGCAGCGCCTCCTATGCGGAAACGGGAAAACCGCTGAAGCTGGTTGTCCAGCTTGTGATTGACGGCGGATATTTTGAAG
>CAKMKL010000354.1 GCA_927443375.1 uncultured Paenibacillus sp.
AGATCGACCTGTTCGATGTGTCCCTGCATTATAAGCTCTACGCAGCCGCGCTGGGCGGCAGGGATTTCGATCTGATTATCCACCGTATTGAGGAATTCCCGGCAGGCTTCCAGATTGTCGTTCCAGAATTCACCGACGATGTAGAAGTCCTCCCCGCGTTTTTTGCCCATTTCCAAGGCGAATTCCTTAATGAACTCGTGGTTGATATGCTTGATCGCATCGAGGCGGTAGCCGCTGCACTGCAGTGTATCGACCAGCCATTTCCCCCACTCCAGCATCTCGCGTTTGACATCCTCATGGCTGTAATCGATATTCGCGAACATCAGGTAATCATAGTTGCCGAACTCGTCGTCGACGTTCGTATTCCAGGACTTGTTCTCCCCGTTGATCCGGAACACCCCTGTCCGGCCTTCCTTTGCATCGAAATCGGTGCCGTTGAAATGGGTATGATCCCATTTGAAGGGGGAATACTCATCACCACGCCCCGGAAAAGTGAACTTGGTCCAGCCTTCAATCTCGAAGGGGGCAGAGATTTCCTTGTTGCGGTCGTTCGGGTCAACCTGAATAACCTCAAAGACCTCCGTCTCGTCTGCACCTGCTTTATGATTCATGACGAGATCGACGTATACGGCAATGCCGTTCTTCAAGCACTCGGCAATGGCCTCGACCAGCTCCTGCTTCGTACCGTATTTCGTGCGGACCGCTCCTTTTTGATCAAACTCACCGAGATCATACAAATCATACACCCCATAACCCGTGTCTTCCGGTGTAATGGCCTTTGTAACAGGCGGAACCCAGACGGAGTCAATGTATCCGGCCTTCAGCTCCGGCGCCATCTCCGCCAGCCTCTTCCAGTGCTGCCCGTCTGCCGCAACATGCCATTCAAAAAACTGCATCATCGTATGATTTCTCTTCATTCCCTTTCTGCCTCCTTATAAATTCAAGTGCTGAATAGCGGTTTTTGGTGGTTCAATGCGTTGCCAAGGAGTAGAAGAGATTATATGTAGAGCCATGGGGAATGATTAGGGATTAGTTGAATAAGTCCAACTGAAGCGGTGCCAGGCCGCCGTCAATTCCCAGTAATGCCTGCAGTTCTTTCGCATTGGGTGTGGCGTCGCCGGCGGAATTGTTATTGAAGACTACATACAGCTCCCGGCATGTTTTTTCAAGCTCCCGCAGCCGATCACGCCACTCTGTCAGTTCTTCTGTGCTGTAGCGGTACAAATAGCGCAGCTTACGCCAATCGGGGTGGCTGCTCTGATTCCAGCCTTGTGTATTGCGTCCGTGCAGCCGGATATAGGTAATATCCGGTGTTGTCGCTACAGGCACAACCGGAATGGAGCCCGATCCTGCCTGAGGCTCGTCGGCTACGGTATGAATCCAGCCTTCCCGGGTAAGAAAGCTCAGCGTTTTATCGCGCATTTCCGGACTGTACCAGGATTCATTGCGGAATTCTGCCGCAGCCGGGACATCCAGCATCCGTTCCTTGGCCTCGCGGAGAAATTCAACGTTGTCCTTGGTGCAATCGAACCATGGAGGGAATTGGAAGAGGGCCATCGCCAGCTTCCCGGCTGCTTTTACCGGGGCAATGGAGGTGTGGAAGGCCTCGTACATTTCTCCTGGCGTATCGTAATAATTCTTTTTTCTGCGCAGGTGCCCAGTCATCCCCTGGTAGGCTTTAACGATAAACTTGAATTCATCGGGGGTCTGGCTGACCCATTTCACGTAATTTTTGACCGGCTGCACAGCATAAAAGGAACTATCGATTTCCACGATGGGAAAATGTGCGCTGTATGCAGGCAGGCGTTCGGCCGGTTTGATTTTGCCGTATAGCTCTTCATGGTCTCCGAAACCGGTTAGCCCGATCTTGATCATCGCAAAATCCTCCTTATCGGCTGTTCCGTACACAGGGCCGACTTAGATTAACTAACCTTTATTAAACTTAAACCCTGCTGTCGCAAACAACTGCATTTGATTAAAACGTCCATTTGATGCAACATGAAGGAATAAAGCGGCTGTAAATATGCCCGGTCCGGAGATATCGCTATGGGTGCTGTTATCGCCAAAAGAATGACGGGATATACTTTGCGGGTCTGCCTTTATTATATCTTGATTGATTGCACAGGAGGAAGCTGGGAATGGAGCATAAATTCGAGCAGATTAGTCCGCATATTCTGATCATGCACGCGGAGCATGCAACCGACCGTCCGGTGCTGGCGGCAATTACGGGGGAGCGGCGGACGCTTTTGATGGATGCGGGCGCTTCGCCTGCCCATGCCGGGCAATTTCGCGAGGAGCTGGAGCGGCGTGGCTGCCGGCTGCCGGATATGCTGGTGCTGACGCACTGGCACTGGGATCACAGCTTCGGTATGAGCGGGTGGGATATTCCGGCGGTTGCCCATGAGGAAACCGCAGAGGCTCTGGCTGCTTTAAGCGGACGCGGCTGGTCAGAGGAAGAAATGGCTGAACTGGTACAGGCAGGTACAATCAGTGAAGCGAGCGTGCAGCATATCCGTCTGGAATACGGTGATTCCGGGACGGTTGCCATTAGGCAGCCGGATATTATATTCACCGGCAGGATCACTTTTGATCTTGGGGGAGTGACTTGTGAGCTGATTCATGTCGGCGGTGATCACTCGGCAGACTCCTGCGTGCTTTATGTTCAAGAGGACAAGGTTCTATTCCTGGGGGATGCGCTGGGTCCTTCCGTATATGGCGGCCCGTATAAGTACAGCAGCACCGGTTTCCTCAGATTGCTTGAAATGGCGTACGGATTCGGTGCGGAATGGTATGTAGAGTCTCATGGTGTTCCGATGAATGACCAGGATTTCCGCGCTGATCTGGTGCCATGGGAACGTTTGGCCCGGGTGGTGGATGTGTTCGGACACAACCGGGAGCGGGTAGTGCTGGAAATGAAAGAATACCTGAAGCTTGAAGAGCTGCCCGGAGATTTGCTGAAGGGCGTGGACTATTTCATGGCCGGACCGAAGTAAACAGATTCAAGCCTTTTTGCATACAAACAGATAGTATACAGACAGCCCCGTTTCCAATGGAACGGGGCTGTCTGGCGTAATGCAGTATTTGCTAGAGCGGAGTGAAATGGGTAATAGCTGCCCCGCTGGACATGTGAACGGCATTGCGGCCGTTGCGCTTGGAAGTGTACAGGGCATGATCGGCTTCGGAGAGCAGCTCTTCCAGGGAGATATTCTCCCTGACCGCCTCGGCCACCCCGAAGCTGGCCGTTACATTGATGGGTCCTGACAATGTATAAAATGGGCTGCGTTCAATATCATTACGGATCGCCTCTGATAATAAAGCAGCTTGCTGGAGTGAAGTGTCAGGCAGACACATCACGAATTCCTCGCCTCCGTAACGACCGAATACATCCCCTTTGCGGGTATGTCTGCGGCATACACCCACAATGTGCTGAAGCGCCATGTCACCATACTGGTGACCATAACGGTCATTGATATTTTTGAAATAGTCGATGTCCAGCAAAATGATCGAGACCGGGATCTGATTCATAGAGGCCTCTTCCAGCAGCGTGCGGCTCAGTTCCATGAAATAGGTACGGTTATAAATGCCGGTCAGGCTGTCGATGGTGGCAAGCTGATGCAGCTTCTCCTGGAGCAGGGTCCGTTCGGTCACGTCGATCAGCATAATCATCCGCCCGGCCAGATTGCCGTCCTTTTTCAGTACCGGAGAGGAGCGGACCTGGTAATAACAAGTACTGCCGCCAAAATTCCAGGCCAGCTCCCGCTCCTCACTCAGCAGCGGGTCCGCATTCATTACATAATCCACGGCTTCTTTGCCGGCAGGCAGAAACAGCTTGGCCAAAGGATGCCCGATGGCCGAGGAGTCCAGGCCCTCCAGCATTTCGGTAGCGGCCCGGTTGTAGTCGATCAGCATATCGGAACGGTCGGTGACCAGCACTCCGTCACGCATGCTCTCGAACAGATTCTCACGGGCAATGGGAGCCGCAGTCAGCATCCCTCGGGAGAGAATGGCCCAAATATACAGCGCTGAAGTTACACTCATGATAATCGGCACGGGATCCATGCCGTAAGGAGTCTGGTCTATCAGGTAGAGGAATGCGCCCAGAGCCGGGAGGAATTGCCCGATAAAGATCGTAATCATCTGCCTCCGGTAGACCCGCTTCATCCGGTTCCACTGCCAGAGAATCAGGCACATTCCGGCCAGCATACAGCCGAAGGTCATGCTGCCCTGCACGATATACCAGGGGCCCATCACAACATCAATCAGCGGAGTGGGGGCATTTTCCCGGAACAGCATCGACTGGTAGAACAAATGATGAGACTCATTGGTCCATACGAGCAGTACAGAGATGCAGGGAACGGACAACATCAGAGTCAGCAGCTTTTTATTAATTAAACGCTCCAGTCCCACGAAGTACATAATCATAATTAGGCTGGAAGGCGCGATAAAGGGCATGCCCAGATACTCTACTTTGATCCAGAACCCGATTTCCTCCATGGTGCTGCCCGATAGCTCCAGTGCAAAGCCGAACGTATAGACCGCTGAAAAGAAGGAACTGTAAATAAACGGCTTAATTCCCGCGAAATCGGTCTTCTTATAATAAGCAAACAGGCCAAGGAGTACGCTCAGTACACCGGATATGGAAACGACGACAATATAATTTGAAATCAAAGAGCCCATGTGATGTTCCTCCATGCAGGATAATCATCAGATGCAAGGTCCGGGGCCGGAAAGAGCGCCTTAGATAACCATGGGGCATTATTCTGTGCATTTAGCATCGGTAAATGGTCTCCTGTTTTAGCAAGGATATATGAATAAATAGTATCACAGTTTTAAAGGGATAACATTCAGGCATTCAAAGATATCCGTAG
>CAKMKL010000355.1 GCA_927443375.1 uncultured Paenibacillus sp.
CCTGAAGCTTCTGTATGGAGAAGATGCGGGTCTGGTCATTTCAAGTGACGAATATGGTTATCAATGTATGCTTTAATATTTTCCAGCACACCGCCGCGGTTGCCGGCAAGTGATCTGCTAATTTCGCCGGTGTAGACATCCAGAACCTCATTCAGTACCCCTTCAAACTGTGCAAACGAGACAAAATCACCGCTGATGCCAAGTCCGTTGAGACCTTTATCCTTCCCGCTGCGGAGCAGAGGGGGGATCGAATCCATCTCCCCCGCGATATCGCTAAGCAGGATCAGAAATTCACGGATCATCCGGTCGCCATCCCCCAGGCTGAAATGGGCCGAGGTCTGCCACTTTTGGGTGAACTCGTTCAGAATGCTCTTGGCATGTGCGCTATTGCCGCTTTCCAGAATATTGCGGATCTGCGGCATCCGTCCCGTCAGGGAAGGGTTATCCTTAGATTCCTGCAATGCCGCCTCCCCGTTCCCCGCAACGACGACGACATTCCCTTTCAGCTGTAGCAGATCAATGTCATCGAGTGTAGTTTTCGCGGTTTCATAGGACTGCGCCAGATCCAGATAATCGCTGTAAGTAGCGCCGATCCCGCCGGCACAGGCAATACCGAACAGCTCCTTCAGGGTCGAAGCTGCCTTCTTCAGATGATGCATGGAATGGAATGCCGCATCTCCCTCATAGCTGCCCTTCATCGTAAAAATGGCGATAAATTCACGCTCATTCTTCGGGCTGGCAAAGCTGAACGCCTCGAAATGACCCCCGCTGTTCTCATTAATGACATTGGTTACCGCAAAATGCATCAGATCGCGGTCCTCATGGAACCGCTCGCGGCGCACCTGATCCAGATTAAGCAGCCGCAGAACCCCGGAGGTAAAGTGGTTGCCAGGAGCATCCGCGCCGATAAGCGGCAAAAAGGCTTCATTTGACTGGCTCTTGAAGCTGCGTTCAATGACCGAAAGATACATTTTTTCTTTCAGCTTAGGCAGCGACATGTTAAGCGTAATGTTCTTAGTAATGAACTCGCTCTGTTTCTGGCGTTTCGCTTCCAGCATATCCACGGCCTTACGCAGCGCAGTATTAAGATCTGTCCGGTTTACGGGCTTCAGCAAATAATCCACCACTTTGGAGCGGATGGCCTGCCGGGTGTATTCGAAATCATTGTAGCCGCTGATTACGATCAGCAGCAGATCGGGAAATTCCCGTTCGGCAATCTGCAGCAGCTGGCTGCCGTTCAGCTCAGGCATTTTCATATCAACGAGTGCCAGATCTATTTTGTGCTCACGCAGCATCGCCAGTCCGACATTCCCGTCCGTGGCTTCCAGCACCTCACTGACCCCCAAGTTCTTCCAGTCCCCCAGAATATTGATCGCTTCGCGCAGCGGTTCCTCATCATCAATAATCAGCACTCTATACATGTTGTCCATGGCCTCCCCGCGGTAACTGCATATCCATTGTTGTACCATATTCGTCACTTGAAATGACCAGACCCGCATCTTCTCCATACAGAAGCTTCAGGCGTGTATTTAGATTTTTCAGTCCGATGCTCTCATGCCCGCCATCCTCAGCGGAATCTCCCCCAAGCTCCTCCCACTGGATCTGCAGCGAGCTCAGCACCTGCTCCAGCCGCTCCGGACTGATGCCCGGCCCGTTATCCTTAACCGAAATAACACTGTAAGCCGGAGTAATATTTGCCTCAATCCGGATCGTAACGGTGCTGGATACTTTCTCAAGCGCATGCTTAATGCAGTTCTCTACCAGCGTCTGAATCGATAGCTTAGGAATCCGCAGCTCCTTCAGGCTCTCCTCCCAGTCATACACCACTTGCATCCGGTTACCGAAACGGGCTTTCTGCAGCGCCAGATAACGCTCAATATGCCGCAGCTCCTCACTAGCCTGAACCACATCCCGGCCGCTGATGCAGTACCTGAGTGTGAGAGCCAGGTTGTCCACCATCTCGACGATGTCATCATTATTGTTTTTCAGTGCCTTGGTCGAAATCGCTTGCAGGGCATTATATAAGAAATGCGGGTTAATTTCCGCCTCCAGTGCTTTGAGCACTGCGTTTTTTTCAACGATTTTCATTTTATAGCGTTCATTGATCAGCTCATTCGTCTTCTCCACCATTTTATTGAAATGCCGGGAAAGGTAGGCGATCTCATCATTGCCTTCTACCCTGGCTTCGGCATCGAAGCTGCCTGTACTGAACCTTTTCATTTGCAGCGACAGATTTTTCAGCGGGCTTGTGATCCGGTTGGAAATGAAGCTTACCAGAATGACCGAGGCAATCAGAAAAAGCAGCCCGATTGAATAACTAAGCTTGCGGGTTGTTGTCGCCGCTTCGTAAATCTCTTTATAGGGAATCGGCTTGATCAGCTTCCAGCCCTCTTTTTTATTGATGTCATAAATGACGAGATACTTCTCTGCTTCATCAGACCAAGTGAGCTGTCCGCCTTTTGCTGGACTCAGCTCCTGCAGCAGCCCGCTAGCGGCGCTTTTCGCAAAAAACTCCTTGTCATCGACCACAAACGGCTCATCATCCGGGCTCACATACATCAGATGCTCCCCTTCAGCAAACGGAACGTCCTTCATAATCTCATCCGTCACACTTGAATTGAAGTACAAAGACAATACGGCCTGAGGCTCACGGGAAGCTATGGAACGCAACAGCCGGTGATAGCCCATGAAGCTGGCATCCGTATTCACCGGATAATCGCCTTTCTCCACACTATCTGTTACAAACGACTGGTATGAGCGGTTATTCGGACTTTTCAGCGCACGCTTGTACCAGGTCAGGTTCTCGATCGGCGGATGTTCAGCGACCCTGACGGTAATATTATAGTTCTCTTTGGTGACATAATAATATTTGTGCTCCTTGATGACATAGAGGTAAATCGCCTCCAGGTCGTTCCGCGAAAAATACAGGTTCTTCAGATAATTCTCCACATACATCTTGGAGGCATAGTCCTCCGATTCATGAAGAATAGCATAGGTGATCTCGTCATAGGAAATTTGCGGCAGGGATAACTGCTCTATGCCAGCAAGGTAGCTCTCCAGGTTCCGGCCCACCAGCAGCAGGTTGTTGCTCGTGCTCGCTATACTGCTGTTTACAGACTCCTTGCGCAGCATGCCATAGGAAATGAACGTCAGTGAGGTCACCACGAGGATAATAATTATGGAGAACAGCAGGATCAGTTTGTTGGCCAGACGGCGTGAAATCCGCTCCATCATAGGCTCGAACAGCTTTTGCAGGGTTGTTTTTATGATAATCGCAGCCTCCTCCGCTTGCATTTTGTGTCCGCTTACAGTTCACCTTTTTACCCCTAACTGTACTCTTAAATCCATTTTTGAGTATACGGTGCTGCTCTATAATACACAATATAGACTAACCGGAATGGTTAAGTGTGGCAAGCGGGGTCAATACTCCCACTCATAAATCCAGAAGAGGTGCAACCATGTTAAAATCACTCGGCAGAAAATGGCGCGAGAAAACGGAATTCGGGCTCTTCACCCTCCCCGTTCTCATCTGTATCGCTGTAGCCTTCTACGTCCCGTTTATCATGACCATCCGCTATTCGATGACCAAATGGAACGGAATTTCCAAACATCCTAAGTTTGTAGGCTTGGACAACTTCAAGCAGATTTTTACCGGGGACACCAATTTCTCCGATTCCGCCTGGTTCACGATTAAGTATGCGGTACTCTATATCATTATCGTCAATGTGCTGGCTATTCTGCTCGCCGTACTGCTTGATATGAAGCTGAAATCCACTTCCTGGCTAAGAGCGGCATTCTTCATTCCTTATATTCTCAGCCTGGTTATTGTCGGCTTCATCTGGAAATTCATCTTCATGCAAGGCTTCAACTCACTTGGCGACAGCACAGGCTGGTCGATCTTCGGACTAAGCTGGCTGGGGACGCCGGGACTGGCCTTTATATCTATCTTAGGTGTATCCATCTGGCAATCCATCGGGTTCTATCTCGTTATTTATATTGCCGGACTGCAATCGGTGCCTGAAGACCTCAAGGAAGCCGCTACGGTGGACGGAGCCGGACCGCTCAGACGTTTCTTCAGCATTACCCTGCCGCTGCTCGCACCGTCAATCACCATTTCGGTATTCATGGCGCTGACCAACTCCATCAAGGTGTTCGATGTAATTCTGTCACTGACCGGCGGCGGTCCCGGAGGAACTACCTACAGTATCGCCTACGACATTTACCGTGACACATTCCAGAACAATCTGTACGGCTATGGTACGGCAAAAGCGCTCATTCTGTTCATCGCAGTGCTGATCGTGACGGTTATTCAGCTTACGTTCTTCAAACGAAGAGAGGTTGAGGCATAATGAAAACAAATAATAACTCAGGCAAAATTATTCTAGAGGTCGTTCTCGTCCTCCTCTCCCTTCTGTTCCTGTATCCGCTGTTCCTGACCATTATCAACTCGTTCAAAAGCTTCAGCGAGGTAATGACCGACGTAATTGCTCTGCCTAAGCACATTACCTTTGCCAACTACTCTTATGTATGGGAATTCATTAACTATCCGCGGCTGTTCCTGAACAACTTCATCATCACTGCACTGGGTCTGCTGGGGATCGTATTCGTTTCCTCTATCGCAGCGTACAAGCTGGCGCGGACGAAGACCAGATGGAGCGGAGTCATCTACTTCCTCTGCATTATGCCGATGCTGATTCCGTTCCAGTCCATCATGCTTACCGTACTGCAGACAGCCAAGAACCTGAACCTGTCTGAGAGTACATGGGGTCTGGGACTGCTCTATTGGGGCTTCGGGGCTCCGCTCGCGGTATTTATCTATCACGGCTTTGTTAAAGGAATTCCGCTGGAAATCGATGAAAGCGCCACGATTGACGGGGCTTCCGGCTTCCGCCTGTTCTTCAGTGTAATCTTCCCGCTGCTGAAATCGGTGACAACCACCATCGTTATCATTGACGTGATGTGGATCTGGAATGACTTCCTGCTCCCGCTGCTCATGGTCAACGGCTCACCGGACACGAAGACACTGACACTCGCTGCTTATACGTTCGTTGGCCAATACACCTCGGACTGGCAATATGCGATGACAGCCATGGTAATGGCGGTACTCCCATCCATCGTCGTGTTCATCTTCCTGCAAAAATATATCGTCAAAGGCGTTGTCGCCGGTGCGGTCAAGGGCTGATACTCATATGACAAAAAGTGCCGCACAGTCCGAATGGACTGTGCGGCACTTTTTATGTAGAGCAGTTAAGCATAAACGCTCCATTACAATCTCCCTTAGACCACCCTGGCAGCAGCAGGTGACTTATTAAATCCGCTCAAATTAGTTGCATTCTGTACAACTAGAAACCGCATATAACTGCGCTTGCATCATCTAACTGTATTTTATGCAACTACATTTAGACGATTCAATTATAAGAAGCTATATGCTGACTTATAATTGTACGAAATACAATTAAACGGCTTGGGTAAGGAAAAAACGTTATTTTAATTGTATAAAGTGCAATTTCGGCCCGGGGGTGCGGCCAAGGAAATGCATTCCCGCCTGGAAACAAGTAGGCTGATAACAGCGCGATAGGAACCGGGCCCGGAGATAGCTATAGATTGCGCTGAGTTATTGGCAAGCTCTAATTAGGCTTGTGATTTTAGCAGTCCGGGCATCTCACAGCTTCTCGCTGACCGCTCCATCCGCCGCAATCTTCGCATTGAACGACAGCTGGTTCATCTGTCTGATCGTTTCTTTGTTATAAGCTTCGCCCATGAAGTTCGGCTGTCCGCCGATGATCTTCACCGGTCTGATCCGGCTCGAAATGCCGGATTTGCTGATCGTGAAGTCAGCCAGCATGGACAGCAGGGTCTTCTCCCCGCCGCGTGTGGAACGGTTGAACACAAAGTTACCCAGTGAATAGTAGATCGGTTTGTGCTTGTAATATTCGATCCCCATCAGGCAGTGGCTGTGCGCGCCCAGGATAATATCCGCACCGCTGTCGATCATCTGCTTCGCAAGCGTCCGGGCGTATGGCTCCGGATAATCCTTAAACTCCTCATTCCAATGAAGATACACAATCGTATAATCATTGTCCTTAGCGGACTTTCTGATGGCTCCCAGCAGCGGCTCTGCCGTATAGGCTGAAGCAGCTCCCGGACGGGTCTTCCCGGCATACCACGAAGGTCCGGACAATACCCGGCTTGCCCCCAGAATAGCTACCTGTTTACCTTTGACCTTCTTGACATACGGCTTGAATGCCTGGTCAATATTGCTGCCCGCACCTGTATGGCCTATCTTGTATCTGTCCAGATGGGTCAGGGTATCAAGCATCGCTGCCTGCCCGTAATCGAGGATGTGATTGTTTGCAAGCGAAACACCGTCGATTCCGGCATAGCCGAGTCCACCGAGCGCTTCAGGCTTGGAGCGGAAGGCAAAGGTCTTCTCCGCCGCCTTTCCCCGTACTGAGACAGGGGTTTCCAGATTGGCAAAAGCAATATCTGCCTTCTGCAGGGCAGGAGCAACTTTGGCAAAAGGAAAGTTGACTCCGTATCTGGCAATCTGTTCACCCACGAAACCATCCAACAGAATATCTCCGGCAAAGGTCAGCGTAATGTTGTCAGCCGCCTGCACCTGTGACGTCCCGCCATAAACGCCGGGTGCAGGAATAAGCAGTAATAAAAGCATGGTAAGCATAGCAAATCTGCGCAATTCTTTAGACCCCTTATATTTGATATGTTATCTACTATACTGCAATAGGATACCTGTCTAAAGAGTATAAAGTCCTGCTAGATTTGCGCTTTTTTCAATACGGCCCGGAAACAGTTTAGTCCGCCCCCGTTATCCGTACGCAGCGCGTCTGGCGGCAGATTGAAATCCGTCTCCCCCCAATACTGAAATCCGGCCTGAAGCAGCAAATCGTTCATAACTGCCAGATTAACCGCCGGACAGTCAAACGTCAGCACCAGGAGCCCTTCACCGTTAAGCGTTCTGTGAAACTCCCGCACGGCCCGGGCAGCATCCTCCACCGATAAATGCCCAATAACGGATATACAAAAAATAGTATCGAAGCTTTCATCCGCGTAGGGCAGCTTCATGAGATCCGCTTGCGTCAGGTGCAGATTCACAGTGCTTCTGGCCATGACCTGCCTGGCTGATTCCATGCCGATATCGTCAGCGATATCCTGGATAACCGCCTCCTGAGACAAAATCCGGGCATCGATATCGCAGGCGTAGACCTCGGAACTATATCCCGCCAGATAAAACTTTAACGGATGGGAAATCCCGCAGCCGGCATCAAGCACTACATCATGAGGCGAGATAAAGTTTGTACACCATTCGTATTCATAAGGCCGGCTCCACCAGGATTCCGGCAAATCATAAATCAGCTTTTCTCGGCGGGCATCAGCATTCACAAAGAAACGGGAGACATACGGATGTGTCGGCATGGCCAGGACTCCTTTTAGAGGAAATTCGGTAGTGAGAGTATATTCAGAAATTCCCGAATCATGCCATTACCTTACACAGCCGGGCCTATTTAACAAAGGCGGTGATTTATTAAGGATTGCAGCCAATTTCTTTGAATATTTAAAAACGGACTCCCTGGCGGGAGCCCGCTGCTAGTTTCGGATAGGATTCGTAGTAAGGCTTATCGTATCTCTCTTACACGTAATAACTGAGCAATTTGGCATCAACGCCGTGTCTGCTGATCAGTGTATCCAGCATTTTGTTCCAATCCGTATCCACGGTACAGAGCTGGGGATGGGCTTCGAACCATTCAACCGACCGGTGAATTCCTTCGGCAAACGGAACGGTAGCTGTGAACTCCGGTACAAGCCGTTTGATCTTGCTGTTGTCGAACACACTGCTCACTGCCTGGTCACCAATCAGTCCGTCGGCTGTCCCCGCGGGGGTATACGCTGCAATGAAGTCCGTGGAGATATGCACCACCTTCGGTTCTCTGTCCGCAGCCACTCCGATGGCAGCATAAATCTGATTCCAGTTCAGCGACTCATCGGAAGTAATATGAACCGCTTCACCGACCGCTTCAGGATTCCCCAGCAGGCCGACAAAGCCCTTGGCAAAATCCGTATTATGGGTCAGTGTCCAGAGTGAAGTACCGTCACCATGAATCACAATAGGCTGCCCTTTGCGGATGCGTTCCACCAGCGACCATGGATGGGCCCAGCTGGTCAATGCCGCCGGAATTGCCGTAACTCCATAGGTATGCGAAGGACGGACAATCGTAACCGGAAAACCGCTGGTACGGTGCACTTCCAGCAGCAGCTCCTCACAGGCGATTTTATCACGCGAATACTGCCAGTACGGATTAACCAGCGGGGTCTCTTCGGTGATCAGATAATTCTTCTGCGGCTTCTGATAAGCAGATGCCGAGCTGATAAAGATATACTGTTTCGTTTTGCCGGCGAACAGCTCGATATCCGACTGCACATGCTCCGGCGTAAAGGCGATCCAGTCCACCACGACATCAAATTCATAACCCTTTAGTGCCGCAGCAGCCCCCGCCGCATCGCGGATATCGCCCTGGATCACATGCGCCCCTTCCGGTACGAATTCATTCCGTTCCCCGCGGTTAAATAGATACAGCTCTATTCCCCGTTCCACGGCCAGCCTTGAGACAGCCTCGCTGATTAAACCTGTGCCTCCGATAAAAAGTACCTTCATCTGTATCTGCTCCTCTCTCTAAATTAATCCGTTAGCCGATAATTTCGGTAATACGCGACAATATCTCATCCGTCAGCTCCACGCCTGAAGCCTTAACGTTCTCCTCCACCTGCTCCGGCCGGCTGGCTCCGACCAGCGCACTTGCTACATTAGGCTGCCGCAGAATCCAGGCCAGAGCCAGATTGCCGACGGAAATGTCCAGCTCTGCAGCTATTTTGCCCAGCTCATGCACCTTGGCGATTTTCTCTTCCGTAACCCCTTTGCGCATCCAGTCCAGCTTCGCAGCACGGCTGTCCGCAGGAATATCCGCTGCAGAGCTGTATTTGCCGGTCAGGAGCCCCTGGGCCAGCGGAGAGAATACGACTTGTCCAATCCCTTTGCGTTCGCCGAGCGGGATAATCTCCTTCTCGATGTACCGCTCAAACATATTATAAATCGGCTGGTTGACCACAATATGATCCAGAAGATAACGATCGGCTACCGCCAGCGCTTCAGTCATTTGTGCAGCCGTCCATTCACTTACCCCGACGTAGAGCACCTTGCCCTGACGGACCAGGTCATCCAGTGTCCGCAGTGTCTCCTCGATCGGTGTCTCCGGGTCATAGCGGTGACAGTACATAATATCCACATACTCTGCGCCAAGCCGCTTCAGGCTGGCATGACACTGCTCTGTGATATGCTTGCGTGACAGACCGCGGTCATTCGGCCCGTCTCCCATAACACCAAACACCTTGGTGGCCAGAACATAAGATTCACGGGGAAATCCGCGCAGCGTCTCGCCCAGGACCTTCTCGGCCGCGCCTTTTTCGTATACATTTGCTGTATCAAAAAAATTAACACCTAATCCGTAAGCGGTTTCAATGGCTTTAACAGCATTCTCTCTTTCCACATATCCGCCATACGTTAACCAGCTTCCCAGACTGATCTCACTGACCTTCAGCCCTGTTCCGCCCAATCTGCGATACTTCATTCCACACTTCTCCTCTCAGGTATCCTCTATACGCGGCCCTTCTTAGAGCCGGCAGCTCCATGCACAATGTTTATTTTAGAACAGTTTGCCGTTACTTTCTATCTGTTTATACGCTTATATAGCACGGCTTACAAAGAGAGAATCAGAGAATAATAGTTTCTAAAATATACTTGCTTAATAAAAGTAATATGCTATAATAAAATCAATAAAGGTTAACGCGATCCAATAACAATTATTTAGGAGGAAATTCAAATGACAACCTTAAACATCGGAATTATTTTGGGAAGCACACGTCAAGGCCGCGTAAGTCCGCAGGTCGGTGAATGGGTTAAAGGTATTGCAGATGCCCGTGGGGATGCCAACTATGAGATCGTAGATATTGCTGACTTCAAACTGCCGCTGCTCGGTGAAAGCGACGATTATGCACCTGCTCAGGCCTGGGCAGCTAAGCTTGCCACTTTGGACGGATTTGTATTTATCGCCCAGGAATATAACCACAGTGTAACGGGAGCACTCAAGAACGCCCTTGATTCCGCCCGTGAAGAATGGAATAACAAAGCCGCAGGTATCGTCAGCTACGGTTCCGCAGGGGGTGCGCGTGCTGCTGAGCATCTCCGGGGGATTCTGGGTGAATTGCAGGTGGCGGATGTCCGGGTACACCCTCTGTTATCGCTGTTCACTGATTTTGAGAACGGCAGTGTCTTCAAACCGGCTGATCTGCATACGGCCAATGTAAATGCAATGCTTGATCAGGTACTGGCTTGGAGCGGGGCACTTAAGACACTCCGCCAGTAATTGTATACGTTCTGTATCCCATTACGGAAACAGCCGCCTCCAACTTGGAAGCGGCTGTTTGTTATTTATATGCTTTTGACCATTAACACATGAGGAATTCCATCCTCCATAAACACCGGAGAGCCTGTCTCATAGCCCAGCTTCTGATAAAATCCCTCCGCCTGCGTCTGGCCATGCAGCTTCATTCGTGTAAGTCCTTGTTCTGCCGCCATTTGCTCAAGTGTAGCAATGATAAACGACCCGATCCCGGATTTACGGTAAGGTGCAAGCAGACAGATCCGCTCGAGCTTCGCCCATCCGTCCACAACTCTCAGCCGCGCCGTGCCGACAGGTTCATCCTCCTCATGATAGATTAGAATATGCTCTGCGTTCTGTTCATACTGGTCAAATTCATCCTCCAGCGGCACACCCTGCTCGTCCACAAATACTTCCCGCCTAATCCGAAAAGATTCCTCAAGCTGATTACCCGTTGTAACCCGTTCTGCCCGCATGCCAATCCTCCCTTTCATAGCTATGTTTGTTTAATGCCTGCCCAGAATATATTCCAGATATCCTTCAGGCGCCGTTCGAATTCTTCCTCTTCATAAAAAAACATCTGCATCGCGATCCCGTCCAGCAGGCAATAAAAAGCGGAGAGCAGACCATCCGGCTGCTGGCGCCTGATCACGCCTTTCACCATTCCTTCTTCAAAAATCCAGGAACTTCAGGCTGTCCTGCAGGTCCACATTCATCCGTCATGTCGATCAGCCACTGGTATGTAGCTCTGGCCTTCTCCTCAGCGGCGATATCCTCATAGAGATCTGCTAACGGATCGCCTTTGGCCGCAATGTAGGCAGCTGTGAACGGAACTCCGGCGGAATTGTTATAGAATAACGCATGATCCCGCTGCGCGTAGTTCGGACCGAGTCCGGCGGCTTCCAGCTTACTGATCGAAGCATCCTTGGTCAGCTTGTAGATCATGGTGGCAATCATCTCAAGGTGGGCGAATTCCTCCGCGCATAGAGGTTATACATCATCCTACATTCTGAAACACCAACTCAATAAAACCATGAAAAGAAAAGCATTTTAGTTTATAAGCTTCTCGAATAACTGTACCACTTGCTTTGCTACATCTTCAATATCACTATCTATTTCCTGCAGTACATAAGACTCCAATACACCCATGGTTGCTGTTGCCAAAAACTTCAAGAAAATCGTCTTATCAATTAAGGGGTGCGAGCCCTCATGAATTTTGTTGTCAATCTCGCCTGTAGTAAATAACAGCAGTTTATTGCGAAATGCTGAAGCATGTTTGCTTTTAAATAAAGCAGCGAAAAACGATTTATGCTGCTCAACATACGAGAACCACAATATCGAGCCCTCTAAAATCCCCAAATCTTTTTTTTGATCACTTATCTTTCTCATTTGCGCG
Source organism: uncultured Paenibacillus sp. (assembly GCA_927443375.1). Lineage (GTDB taxonomy): Bacteria > Bacillota > Bacilli > Paenibacillales > Paenibacillaceae > Paenibacillus_AQ. The sequence goes on from CAKMKL010000355.1 coordinate 11,848, forward strand.
ATATGGTCATCTACAATCTTATCTAACAGATCGTACTTATCAACATAATGAAGGTAAAATGTCTTTCGACCCAAATTGGCTTGTTCTGTAATATTTCTGACGGTAATCTCGTCAAACCCTTCCTTGACTAACATTTGCAAAAAGGTCGTTTGAATGGCCTGCCTGGACTTCACAATTCTTCGATCAACTTTCTCCACACTGGAATCCTCCTCTCGTTGATACACACATATAACGGAATGTGTAATAACACTCATATCACATCATGTGGTTATTGAATAAACGGATCATTCAGAATAACATAAGTATACACAAAGCGATTAAAACTCACTAGTGTAATAAAATAACAAGGGTGGTATACAATTATGACAGTGATTCAAAAAAAGGTATCGTTCCCCGCGAATAGACTGCAAGTAGCGGCGATCTTAAATATGCCAGAGCAAGCTGAAGAGAAGAAGCAACTCCCAGCTATTGTCTGTGTTCATCCGGGCAGCAGCTGTAAAGATCAAACGGCAGGCATTTATGCAAAAAAACTTGCTGAGCTAGGGTATGTTACCATTGTATTCGATGCCTCTTATCAAGGAGAGAGCGAAGGTGAACCTCGTCACGCCGAATACCCCGCTGCACGGGTTGAAGATGTTCGCTCTGCGGTGGATTACCTTACTACGCTAGATTGCGTAGACGCACATCGTATCGGCGCATTAGGGGTTTGCGCAGGAGGCGGATATGCTGTAAATGCTGCAATGACAGAGCGGCGCATCCAAGCCGTTGGTGCGGTTTCTGTCGCGAATATAGGACGTGGATATCGTGAATACGATCCGATCCAAATGTTAGAACAAGTTGCTCAGCAACGCACTGCCGAAGCACGTGGAGCCGCGCCACTTATTACAGAGTGGGTGCCTGGCAGTCACACCGAAAGAGAAGCAGCAGGCATGACTGAGCTTGACCTTGTAGAAGCTGTTGATTACTACAGAACACCAAGAGGCCAGCACCCTAACTCTCCGAACAAATTGAAATTCACAAGCGTAGACTCCATCATCGCCTTTGATGCCTTTCATATGGCAGACATTTTACTGACTCAGCCTTTACAGATTATTGTGGGTGGCGTACAAGGAGCATTTGGTTCATACCGTGACGGCCACGATCTATATAGCCGAGCAGCCTCTAAGAAAAAAGATTTATTTATTGTTGATGGAGCAAGCCACTATGATTTGTATGATAAGCCAGAGCCCGTAAGTAAAGCTGTTGAAATATTAAAAGCTTTCTTCAAAGAAAATCTTTAGTAGCTTCGCTGCCACTGATCCAATTATCGAATAGCCTCGGACAAACCAGGGTCTATAAACGACCAGGAAAATCCGAGGCTTTATGTCTCCTAACATCATCGCGAATATCAAATAGCCCCACCTAACGGTAGGGGCAGAATTTGAATATGCTGGAATCAAAATGTCCTAGAAACTGAAAGTAGATATCGCATAAAGAAGTCAGTTTGACCTCACTCTACGAAATTAGAACACCTTCTTCTTATCCCGTTCCTCAATCAGAATCTGCACCGACTCCTTAAAGCGGATCGCATGAATAATCTCCCGCTCCCGCAGGAACTTCAGGCTGTCCTGCAGATCCACATCATCGGTCATGTCGATCAGCCACTGGTATGTAGCCCGGGCTTTTTCTTCAGCCGCAATATCTTCATAGAGGTCGGCGATCGGATCACCCTTGGCCTGGATGTAAGATGCGGTCCAGGGTACGCCTGCCGAGTTCTGATAGAACAGGGCATGGTCCCGCTGTGCATAATTCGGACCGAGACCCGCAGCCTCAAGCTCCTGGACGGAGGCATCTTTCGTCAGCTTATAGATCATGGTGGCAATCATTTCAAGATGGGCAAATTCTTCGGTCGAAATATCTGTCAGCACGCCGATTACTTTATCGGGAATCGCATATCTCTGGTTCATATAGCGCAGCGCCGCCGCCAATTCTCCGTCTGCGCCGCCGTACTGCTCTGTCAGATAGCGCGCCATTCTCACATCGCATTTGCCCACCCGTACCGGATACTGCAGCTTTTTCTCATAGATCCACATTCTGAATTCATCCCTCCTAACGGTTTTTTACACCTGCCAAGGCCAAGGACTCTGGTTCCATTCCCACGGGCATTTGGAATACGCGCGTCCAAAGTTCTGCAAAGGACCATACAGCTCCTGAAACTGGTTAGCCAGCCGGGTGCGCTCCTGGGTCAGCTGGTTAAACTGTTCAATCGCCTTCAAATCCTCCGGATGGGTGTCCAGATACAGATTGAGCTCGACCAGTGCAAAATCCAGCACCTGCAGCTGCTCCAGCATTTCATAGTAACGGGGTTCGCAAGCTTTTGCCTCTTCCATGACCTACACCCTTCCTTTTCCGGCTTTGGATTCATACGGGCTGAACAGTGCAGGCCATAAAGTCCCTGCCTTGAGCGCTTCAGATAGCGGAAACTGCGGCAGTCCCGGAGGCTGAAAATTAATAAATTGGTTGGGCGGCACAACATACGTCTTAAACGGCACCGGCGGGCAAGGATCAAACGGCCCCCTATACGTTGCCCATACACGCTCCTGGGAGTTCAATAGGTACACCCTCCTCCATGAATTTACTTATTATGAACGTTTATCACTTCGTAACTAATTTATGACGCTTCCTAGAGGAAACAGAACGCCCCTGCAAAAAAAAACCGCACTGCTGCATCTGGCCGGCGGCCATATACAGCAGTGCGGTCTATTATATTGTCCGTGCCCATGCATGATGTGCCTATTCCTGATCCTCATTACTCTCAGAGCCGGGTTCCTCAGATTCCGGCGCCTTCTCGCGGTGGATATTGATTCTTGTAATCCGCAGCCGGGTCGATTCCTCCACCTCAAAAGTAACTTCGCCGACGACGACCTTTTTACCCTTGGACGGATTACCCTCCAGCTCCTTAAACAGCCACCCGCCGATAGAATCCACCTCATCGTCTTCGATAATAACGCCAGTCAGATCGTTGACATCTTCGATCAGCATACGGCCTTCGACAGAGATATATTCGCCGTTATGTTCAACACTTGGACGCTCATCCTCGAACTCATCATGCAGATCGCCTACAATTTCTTCGAGGATTTCTTCAGCGGTCAACAACCCGGCGGTACCGCCGTATTCATCGACTACCAGTGTCAGCTGAGCCTTGTTCTTCTGCATCAGCCGCAGCGCATGGCTGATCTCCATCGATTCGGGCACATTCAGTATCGGACGGACGAGCGATGCCAGATCATTCTGCTGCTCCGGCGGCGCAAACAGCAGGTCGGTAATATGGATGAAGCCGAGAATCCGGTCCTTATCCTCGTGGGCAACCGGATAACGGGAATGTTTCGTTTCCGTAATAATCCGCATATTTTCTTCCAGCGAAAGATTGCTGTACAGCACATCCATGTCGGTACGCGGTAGCATAACCTCCCGGGCCAGCAAATCTGAAAACTCAAAAATATTGTCCATTAGCTTCATCTCATCTTTGTCGATGACACCACTTTTGGCACTCTGATTCATCAGAATGCGGATTTCCTCTTCCGAGTGTGCCGCTTCGGCTTCACTTGCAGGTTCTACCCCTACCAGCCTCAGAAGGGCATTAGCCGAAGCATTCAGCACCCAAATAAACGGCAGGAACAAGTTATAGAAGAACATCAGCGGTGCTGACAGCAGCAGCGCGGAGCCTTCAGTTTTTTGAATTGCCAGGGATTTCGGTGCAAGTTCACCCAGCACAATATGTAAGAAGGTAATAATAGAAAAGCCTACAATGACTGATACGGTGGAAATCAGAGTATGATCGGTAACCCCCAGCTGATACATCAGCGGTTCTACAAGCAGTTCTGAAATCGCCGGCTCCCCGACCCAGCCGAGGCCAAGCGAGGCAAGCGTAATGCCGAACTGGGTGGCGGACAGATAGGCATCCAGCTTTTTGTTGACCTTAAGTGCGTATCCGGCCATCTTGTTGCCTTCACTGACTAACTGGGTCAGACGGGACTGTCTCACCTTGACCAGCGAAAACTCTGCTGCGACAAATATACCGTTCAATAATACCAGCACCAGAACCAGCAAAAGATTAAGCAGCAATCTTCCAATGTCAAATTCCGTATGCACTATAACAACGCCTCATTTCTACAGAGTGATCGCTTTTCTTGATTTGAAATCTACCTTTGGATAATACATATCGGCCACCAGAAGATTAGGTCCGCAGCAGCTGGCTGCCTCACAGAAGCAGTTTACCTTCTGATTAAGCGGGTGGCTCTCCTGCCACTCGGCGAAGATATCATCCAGCTTGCTTATACCAATGTTGCCAAAGGCGGAAATATCGGCAAAATCCGTTACAAACACATCGCCGGTAAACATATTGACGTTCACCCGGTTTCGTCCGTCCGGATCATTGCGCAGCGTCACATTCTTCTCCTTACGTAGTCTGCGCAGCAGCTTCTGATCTTCTTCAAGCGCGCTGCAGGCGAAAAATGGAAGTGTGCCAAACAGCATCCACATCTCCGGATCGCGGGCGTCCAGCAAGGAATGAATAGCATCGCTCATCTCCTTCAGGGACAGCACGGGAAGCGAGGAAGCGAAGCTGGAGGCATACATTGGATGCACCTCATGCCGCCTGGCCCCCATATCGCCGATCAGCTTATGGATTTGCGGAAGCTTGGCATGTGTGCGGTAATTAATCATCGACTCCGCTGAGATCAGCATACCGTCTTCACTAAGCCGGCGTGAATTCTCCAGCATCGTGTCATAGAGCCGGTAAGCCGCTTCTTTGGCGACCGGATGGCCGCTGTTCGCGAAGCCGACCTCATGGAAATCATCGCCATTCACATAATTGAATGAGATATGCATTACATCCAGGTAAGGAAGCAGCTTCTCATACCGGGCATAAGGCATAGTAAGATTGGAATTGATCTGAGACCGTACGCCCCGCTCGCGGGCATATTTCAACAGCGGTACGATCATATTCTCCACCGTGGAAGCCCGGAACATAGGCTCACCGCCAGTGATGCTGATCGTCTGAAGATGCTCCACTTCATCCAGGCGGTCCAGCATATTCTTCAGCGGCAGCATCTCCCCTTCTTTCATCGTCAGGCTGTCGCCAACTGCACAATGCTCACAGCGCATATTGCATAAATTGGTAACCGTCATCTCCACACTGGTCAGTACATGTCGTCCATGCTTGCGGAGTGAAGTAATCGGATCCCATGGATCATAGCTGGGCGACAGCTCCCTTATTGTTCTTGATGATGGTTCTAATATACTCATTTATTCTTGCTCCTTTAATGCGTATTCCTTATTATTAACCCAAAATAAATTAAAAAGAACGGTAACTACCCTCTATCATACCATGACCGGCAAAAAATCTGCATTTTCTAAAGCTATAAGCCGTCAGCCGTTTCGAGTACCGCATCTAAACTAAAAACAGCGGGACGAAAAGCAAGCATCCGCAGCCCGGCGGTCGCTCGTTTTCTCTCCTCGCTGCTAAGAGGCAGGGAGTGTCATGTAAAATCCCTGACGCAACAATTCAATTAGGTAGACTTCACTGCCTCATCGTTATCTGAAACATCCGCAATGACTACGGACAGCGCGGTACCCAGATCAAGCTCGTACGGGGTAACCGGCTCATCCTCCGGACCTGTAAATACACGTACCACCGGCCTGTGCGGCGTACTGGGATCAATCTTCACAACAACACCGCTCTCACCCGTGCTGAGCTTCACCGTAAGACCAAGCGGATAGATGGCAACACGGTCTCTGAAAAGCTCTAGCTGTTTCTGCTCGTACAGCGTCCCAGATCCTACGTACAGTGCTTCAACAGCCTGATGGGGCAGCATCGCTTTTTTGTAGATCCGGTTGGAGGTCATTGCATCGTAGGAGTCGGCCACACCCAGCCATTTTGCATATTCATGAATTTGCGGACCCGTTAGCCCGCGCGGATAACCGGAGCCGTCTATTCGTTCATGATGCTGCAATGCGCAGTGGGCCGCCAAAAGAGGTATATTGGGCTCATCTTTAAGAATCCGGTACCCGATCTCCGTATGGGCCTGCATATGGCGAAATTCCTCATCGCTCAGCATACCGGGCTTTTGGACGATTTTGACCGGAATCTGGGTTTTACCGATGTCATGCAGCAGGGATCCCAGGCCGATGACACGCAGTTCCTCCTTGCTGTAGCCGTAGGCAATTCCCAGCACCAGTGTATAGAGGCAGACATTCAGTGAGTGCACATACAGATAGTTGTCAGCTGTGTGCATATCCGCAAGCATGATCATCGGATCTTCCTGTGACGACATATCATCCAGGATAGAGTCCATAATACTCGAGAATTTTTTATCCAGATGATAGAAGCCTTTAGTAATGCCTGAAGCGCCGGACATCTGCTGAAACTGGTTCCTGATTACTTTGAGCGCCTGGTTGCGTGTCTCATCATGCAGCATTGTAGTAATAACAACATCGTCTGTGTTGGCATCCTCTATGTAAATGTAGCCGATATCGATTTTAGACAGCCGCTTAATTAACGCATCCGTAAGTTCAATTCCGTCAGCGAGCAGAACCAGTCCTTCATCATTATATATTTTTTTCCCCAGCTTCATCCCCGCCTGAAGCCGATTCACGGATACTAAACGCACCTTGGCTCACTCCTGCCTTTAACGGTAAATTACTATTCTGTTGCAATGCCTTTAGTTACACGCTGTGTCTATACCGTTACCTTGAGCGAACCGGCATGAACATCAGTTCAGAATTTTATCCGTTCCTTTGTTCTTCCGGTAGCCAAGTCCTTGATCTAACGCATAATGAACAGCCAGAACACAGCTGCCAGAATAAAGCGGTAGATTGCAAAATGGGTCGGTCTGATCTTTTGAATCAGTTTCATAAACAGAATGACCACTACATAAGCAACCACAAATGAAATCACGAAGCCGATGGCAAAGTCCATAATAGTATCGCTGGTAAAATATTTGTATGAGTCCAGTAGTTCATAACCGGAAGCCGCGCACATAATCGGAATAGCAATCAGAAAGGAGAAATCGGCTGATGCCTTGTAGCTGACTCCGCTCAGCATACCGCCTGAAATCGTTGAACCCGAACGGGAAAAGCCGGGCCAGAGTACAGATATTATCTGATACAACCCAATTGCCAGCGCCTGGCCATACGATAAATCATCAAGCTCATGCGCCGTGACCCGCGATTTGTTCCGGTTCCACCATTCCGCGACAATCATTAGAATCCCCCCGGCAACAAGCGCCCATAACACAGTTGAAGCCCCGAAGAGGCCTTTGATAAAGTCCCGGGCAAAAAAGGCTACAGCCAATGCCGGAACAATTCCGAGGATTACGTGGATCAGATTAAGCCGGGAGGCCGGCATCACACCGCCTCTGCCCCTGCCTCTGCGTCCGATGCCAAGCAAATCAAGGATTCGCTTGCGGTACACTAACGCAATAGCCAGAATTGCGCCGAGCTGAATCACAATTTCATAGGTCTTCATGATGGGTTCCTGCTCATCGTAGCCAAGCAGCTTCGTGGTCAAAATCATATGGCCCGTGGAAGAAACCGGGATAAACTCGGTAATCCCTTCTACGATAGCCAGAATTATTGCTGTAATTGTATCCATAACTTCCTCCTGATCTTAGAAAATTGAAAACCTCTTCAGCTTCTGCTTTAGTCTAAATTTATGTAGTTGAGGCTTGTTATAAGGATGTGTTCTTCCAGCGGACATTCGCACTTTCTTCGAGACTTCCCGGGCGCTGCAATTCCATCCGCAGCAGATCGCGCAGGAAGTGGGGCACCAGATACACCGGGTCACGCCCGTTCGCAAGGCTCTCATACCCTATGCGGAAGGTGAACATGTCCAGGGTTCCAACGTTATACTCCCGGCTGTCCTCCAGCGGCTCCCCGTCGACAAAAACTGCAATACTGTTATCATAAGGCATTACTGCAGGATCGTACAAGATTTTTAATCCGTCGACAGCCAGACTTCCGAGCACCTTTCCCCGGAATCCATACCCGAATATCGCCTTATTACAGAATTCCTCCGTAAGGCTCTGTAATAGTGCGGTCCTGATATCTTTCCCCATCAGCTTAATGATGCAGGGATTGATCGGTGATGGACAGAGCGCATGGAGCAGGCCTGCTGTAATATTCCCTTGCGGCAGCGCCCCCAGCAGCTGACCGGTATTGACCAGAGACAGCGGACTACCTGTAAACTGTCTCACAGCCTGAGCCAGCAGATTGCCGAAAGGAGATTCTCCCAGCAGATTCAACGGAAGCTCATGATCCGTGATCGCTACGGTTTCTTCCAGTGCCTCACGCCCGTGAAGCAGATGCAGTGCTGCTGCAGGCGCGATTAAAGTCTCCGTATGCTGCGGGTCCAGCTCAATGCAATCACCGCTTACCAGCTTGAACGCCACCCCAGGTTCCGTCCGCTCAAACTGCAGCCGTCCCACATAACGGCCGAACTTCCCGGCGCCGCACACAGCTGTCCCGTTAATCAGCAGCGGCTGCTCCAGCAGGTGATGCGTATGTCCGCCGAGAATGGCATGTACGCCTTCCAGCCTCTCTGCCAGCTGCTTATCTGCCGGCAAGCCGAGATGGGAGAGGATAATGACCAGATCGACCTGCGGGACGAGCAGGCGGCACTGCTCCCGAAGAGCATCCTCCGGATCGGAGACCTCCCAGCCCAGCAGCGAATAGAAGGATGTAAACGCAGCAGTTGCCCCGGTAATGCCGATCTTCACACCCTTCTTTTCGACAATAGCATGCTGCTTCATCCAGTGCGGAGGCAGCCCTGTCGAGGCGTCCAGGAAATTGCAGCATACCACCGGGCACTGCAGCCCGGAGAATATAGCGGACAGTGTCTCCGGAGAAAAGGTCAGCCCTTCATTATTACCGATGGTTACAGCGTCGTACCCGGTTAAATTGAGGATATCAATGTTCGCCTGGCCCATCGTGCCTTCCGTTTCCACAGCAGCCCGGTCCATATGATCCCCGATATCCACGAGAAGTACAGGCTCCTCACCGGCTGCAGCTTTCTGGCCGGCAATTTCAGCAGCAATGGAACTCATCGTCTCAAAATGGCTATGTATATCATTTGTGTGAAGTATGGTCAGTTTTTGCGGCACAGACTCCATGAGCTATAGTTCCCTTCCACCTGTAAAGCCGTTCTGACAGAAGCGGCAGGCATGTAATCTTATAAAGCCTAGCATAACATTTTCAGGGGCAATATGGTATATTGTAATCATTATTAGAACCCCGAGGTGATATCAACCATGCAATTAACCATCCGTCTATTCGCCGGACTGGCCGAAATAATCGGCACTTCTTCCCTGGATTTCCACGCCCATGAAAACCCGCTTACCGCGGGAATGCTCAAGGCGTTACTTGCCGCCCGCTATCCTGATGCTGCACCGCAGATCAATGTTTCGCTGGTAGCCATCGACCACGAGTATGCACCGGACGACACTGTAATCTCCGCAGAATCCGAAATTGCACTGATTCCTCCTGTTTCCGGAGGTGAACCCGCAGAATTAGGCGGTGCAACAGCAGATGGTCTTTATCTCCTTACGGACCAGCCTTTGAATGCTGAAATGATGTTGGACAAAGTGCTGGACAGCAACCACGGGGCTTCCCTTATTTTCGTGGGGACAACTCGTGAAATGACTGGAGAAGAGCGGACAACAGCACTTCATTATGAGGCTTACACTCCGATGGCGCTCGTCAAACTGGAGGAAATCGGCAGCGATGTACAGGAGCGCTGGAATGCAAGATGCGCGATTGCACATCGGATTGGACTTGTAGGACTTAAGGAGGCCAGTGTGATCATTGCCGTATCCGCCCCGCACCGTGACACCTGCTATGAAGCCAGCCGTTATGCGATAGAGAAACTAAAAGCCTCGGTTCCTGTCTGGAAAAAAGATATCAGCGAAACCGGTGAAAAATGGTTGGGATCTGACCCCAGTGCTAAGGATTATAAGCCTGTATAATCATTACTTCATAACCATTGAATAATTCAGACTTTGTTGCTATGCTGGAAAAAAATCACTTAAGTAAGGTAAGGTGGCATAGTCATTGAGAGTACACGTCATGGATCTAAAAGCAGGTGATTTCCTGAGGATGGATACCTTTAGTTCTACAGGGCTGCATGTATTGCCTAAAGGGTCACGTCTTCAATCAGAGGAAATCGCCAAGCTGATACAGCATGGAGTAGATTATGTTGACATCGAAGATGTACGGGAAGCAGAAGCTGCACCAACAAGCAGGTCCTCTATCATCCAGGCTGTCGCCGCCAATTTTGACAACAGTATCGAAGGCTTCGAATCCGTATATATGGAAGCGTTGACTAAAGGTAGCTTCAACCAGACTGTAGTTGATGACATTCTTCAGCCTACCCTGCTTACGCTGGACAAGCATAAAGATGTAGTATCACTGCTGCTTCTGCTGGACCGTGATGACAATTATACCTATAACCATTCTCTGCAGGTAGGCATGCTTTCTTATTATATATCCTCATGGCTTGGATATTCCAAGAGGGAGTGCTATGAAATAGGACGTGCCGGATATCTGATCGATATCGGGAAATGCCGGATTAATCCTACTATACTTAATAAGCCAGGCAAACTCACACCGGAAGAATATGAAGAAGTGAAATTACATACAATTTACGGTCACGAAATTATTAACAATTCCATGAATGATCCTTACACGGCTCTGGTTGCCCTGCAGCATCATGAACGTGAAGACGGCAGCGGATATCCGTATAGTCTGACTAAATCCGATATTCATCCGTATGCCCAAATTGCTGCCGTTGCCGACATATACAGCGCAATGACCTCTCACCGTGTCTATCAATCGAAGCAGGAACTCATCTCTGTCATGAGGGAAATTAATTCCCTTAGCTTCGGCAAGCTGAACGGCAGACCTGTACAAGCTTTTATCCAGCATCTGATGCCCAACTTTATCGGCAAAAAAGTGCTGCTCAGTACCGGTGACATGGGTGTTATTATCATGAACAACCCGCTGGATGTTTTCCGTCCGCTGGTGCAAAGCGAAGGCAAATTCCTCGATCTGTCCCGTGAACGCCAAATTGCCGTGGTTGAGATTTATATGGAATGATATAAAAAGGTTCCTTATAAAATAAGTTACCTGTAAGCGGCCTTAGTCCTGAATTCACAGGGACTGAGGCCGTTTAGTTTTACCTGGAATCTTAGAATGCAGCGTTTGAATATCGAAATCTCTGGCGAGGCTGATAAGGAAATACATTCATCATACAAAGGGGGCCAACAGATGCTGCCGGTTCATCAGCGCTTGGCAGAGCTATATACGATAAGCCGCAGACGTCCGCTATCGGCAGCCGAACTCACGGAGCAGCAGCATTGCCTGCACGCTAACGCGGTTTATTGCTGGGAAATGGGGCGGCTGAACAACGAAGCACTGCTGGCTGCCCAGACAAAGGATATCGATTGGCAACAGCTGATCAGTGCGCAGCTGTTTGAAATGAGAATGAACGGCAAAGCCAGTAAAGGGCACAAATAGCGTACAGCTGAATACCCGCATTGAAAAGCAGCAGCTTATTCCCTGGCTCCAGGGAAAAGGCTGCTGCTTTTGCACTTATAAGAAGCGGAACTGCGCTTCTATCAGACCGTTGTAAATCCCGTCACGCGCGGTAAGCTCGGCGTGATTACCCTCTTCCTTGATCTCCCCGTGATCCAGTACAACAATTTTGTCGGCATGGCGGATGGTCGATAGCCGGTGGGCTACAATGAAGGAGGTCCGCCCCTGCAAAAGGATTTTGAGCGCCTCCTGAATCTTGATCTCTGTCTCCGTATCGATACTTGCCGTTGCTTCATCCAGGATCAGAATCCGCGGATCGGCCAGCAGCGCCCGGGCAAAAGAGAGCAGCTGGCGCTGTCCCATGGACAGGGCGCTTCCCCGTTCCTCCACCTCGGTCTCGTAGCCGCCGGGCAGCTTCATAATAAAGTCATGCGCATCGACTGCTTTGGCGACCTCTTCGACTTCCGCATCAGTCGCATCCAGCCGGCCAAAGCGGATATTGTCACGGATCGTTCCTGAGAAAATAAACGTATCCTGGAGCACGATACCAATCTGCTCACGTAGACTTTGCAGCGTGACATCACGGACATCTCTGCCGTCAATCGTAAGACTGCCGCTCTTAATATCATAGAAGCGCCCGATGAGGTTAATGATTGTACTTTTGCCGGAGCCTGTATGTCCGACTAAGGCAATCGACTGGCCGGCCTTAACGTCAAGGGAAATGCCTTTTAGTGCGGCCCGGCCTTTTTCATATTCAAACACGACTTTGTTAAAGTTAATGTCGCCCTGAATCTTCGGCAGCGGCTTTGCATCCGGCTTGTCCTGAACCGCAGGCTGCTCATCGAGGTACTCAAATATCCGCTCTGAGGAAGCCATTGCTACAAGCAGCTGGTTATACATCTGGCCCAGCCGGTTGATCGGGTCCCAGAAATTGCTCACATACGTACTAAACGCAACCAGGAACCCTACAGTTAGTTCTCCGGACTGAATGAGGTAAGCACCAAACCAGAATAGGATCATCGTACCAAACCCGCCTGTGACCTCTATAATCGGGCCAAACGCCTGGTTCATCGCTGAGGCCTTGTTCCAGGATTTGCGGCTATCCATATTCATGGCGTCGAAATACTGCATGTTCTCCCGCTCCTGTGTATATGCCTGGGTAACTCTGATTCCTTGAATCGATTCGTTCAGATGGGAGTTGATCCGCGAGTTCTTCATCCGCACATCCTGCCAGGCAATCCGGATCTTCTGCCGAAGCTTGGTGGAGACAAAGAACATAACCGGTACTGTAATCATTACAGCCAGCCCCAGCTTCCAGTTAATCAGCAGCAGAATCACCATGATGCCGACAAGCTGGACGCAGTCAATCATCAGATTGACGACTCCGTTCGTAAAGAGATCCTGAAGGGAGTTGATGTCATTCGTCACCCGCACCAGCACCGAGCCAGCCGGCCGTTTATCAAAAAAGTTAAACGAGAGCTTCTGTATATGCCGGAAGAGATCCGAGCGCAAATCATAAATCACCCGTTGTCCAATCACATTCGTATACTTAATCCGGTAAACCCCGGCGATCCACTGGATCAGATACAGCACAATTACGCTTGCCGTCAATGTATACAGAAGGGTAAGGCTGGGATTTCCGTCCTTCGGAGCGATTGCCTTATCAATGGCCATACTCGTTAGAAAAGGAACCGTCAGCTTCGTCACTGTGCCCAGAATCATCAGTACGGCGACAAGGGGAAGCATCTGCTTCGCATAAGGCTTCATGTACCCGAACAGCCGGGTGAACTGTTTCCAGTCAAACGACTTATCGATCTGATCATCATCTTTATACACAAAACGTTCTCCAAGCGCCGCCTGCTCGGCGTTCTTATTTCCCTTTGCGGCGGCAGCTACTGTCTGTTTAGCTTCAAGCTTTTCAAGCTCCATGCTGGGTCCCCTCCCCTCTTTCCACGTTTCTGGCCAGATAATCGGCATATTGAATCCGGTAGACATCCTGATAAGGGCCGGGAATTTCGATCAGCTCGGAATGCGTCCCCTTCTGAACCATCCGGCCTTGATCCATTACAATAATCTGGTCGGCATGGCGCAGCGAGGAAATCCGGTGGGCGATGATCAGCGTTGTGCGCCCGCGCATAACCTCCTGGAAGCCGGCCTGAATCTCATGCTCCGTCTCCATATCAACGGCACTCGTCGCATCATCCAGAATAAGTATCCGGGGATTCTTAAGCAGTGCTCTGGCGATAGCAATCCGCTGCTTCTGGCCTCCTGAGAGCCCCATCCCCCGTTCACCGACAACCGTATCGTATCCGTCCGGCATCTCCATAATGAAATCATGAGCTTTGGCAAGCTCAGCGGCACGGATTATTTCGTCCATGCTCACATTTTTGAGGCCATAGGAAATATTATTGCGGATTGACGAGGAGAACAGGAACGTCTCCTGGAATACCGTGGAGATCTGTGAGCGAAGACTGCGCACATTGTACTCCCGGATATCTACACCATCCAGGGTTATACGTCCTTCATTCACATCATAAGCACGCATCATCAGCTGGATAATCGTCGATTTACCGGAGCCGGTCCCCCCGAGGAAGCCGATCACCGCACCGGGTTTCGCTTCGAAATGAATATCCTTGACCGCAGGCATCTTGTTGCCATACGCGAAGGTTACATGATCGAATACGACTTCTCCCTTGACCTCCGAGGATTCAAGCGTCCGGGCATTCTCCTTATCCTGTACATCAATCCGCTGGTTAAGCACTTCAAGAACCCGTTCTCCCGAGGCTTTGGATTGCGTATAGTTGTTGATATGGAAGCCAAGCCCCCAGACCGGTCCAATAATGTACCAGATCAGACTGAAGAAAGCTACCAGCTCACCCAGCGACATATCATTGTTGATGACAAGTGTTCCGCCGACCCCGAGCAAAATGGCGATACTGACCGAGGCCAGCAGCTCCATGACGGGGAAAAACTTGCTCCATAGCTCAGCGGCAAAAATCTGGTTATCCTTATAACGTTCATTACGGTGCGAGAATTTTTCAACTTCATAAGCCTCTCTGGCAAATGACTTGACGGTCCTTACACCGGTAACATTCTCTTGAACAGCCGTGGTCAAAGAGCCTAGGGCGAGCCGCATCTCCTGAAAAGCCGGGTGAATCTTCGATTCGAATCTGAGTGCTACCACAGCCAGAAACGGCATAGTGATCAGAGTGACAAGCGTGAGCTGCCAATTGATCGTGAACATCATAATCGAGCCGAACAGCACCATGAAAAATACGTTCAGCAATTGGGCGAAGCCGAAGCCGATAAAGTTACGGATCGCTTCCAGATCCCCGGTCAGCCGGGACATCAGGTCACCTGTTTTAGCTGTATCATAATAACGGAAAGACAGGAATTGCAGCTTCTCATAGCAGGCATTACGCAGCCTGTAAGCCAGGAAATTACCAAGCCGGCCTCCAAAAAAACCGTGTGCAAACTGCAGGCAGGCTTTCACGATTACTACTGCAACTACAGTGAGGGCCAATACGGGTACCTCAGTAAACTTTAGGGGAACTATTACATCGTCGATCAACCTTCTTAACAAATTGGGGGTAATAAGCCCCACTGCAGTTGCGGCAGCCAAGCATAGAATCGAAAGAATTAAATAGTGCAGCTTCTCCCGATAAAAGCCCCGCAGTTGCCTGAGAACATCCATATCTCTCCTCCTTAAAGCTTTACGAAGTAAAGCTTGCTTCGTAAGCATAAACTTAGCTTTACGAAGTAAAGCTTACTTCGTAAGCATAAACTTGACTTTACGACTTGTTCCTGCGAAGCGGCGCCTGCTCCGTAAGATACATTTGGCTTGCGATGCAAATCTCGCATCGCAAGCCATATTTTTTAGCGCTTCCAATTTAGGGACTTTAAGCAGTTTATCACCCATGTTTTAATGCAGCAAAGGGGAGAAATGGCCGTTTTCCGTCTTTTTTCCGATTAAATTAGGCTTAACCTGGCGCAAAATGACGGGCGTATCTTTAATTGCTCCCATTTCCTCTCAAATACTGTTCAATTAAGTAAAGACCAGATTCAACAGTGTTTTGCTGTTCGCTCCCCACAACCCATTGAGTATAGGTATAATATTTTCACACATAAGAAACCTGCTCCAAAAGCACTCTATTCCATCCATGGTTGCTCCCATTATTTCCTCGGCAATATCAGCTTGGGTTCGAATAAAATAGCTTCACCGTCTTGGATGCCACTGGCTTAGTTTTGCTGTCCGTTTGCACTCCGGGGATCAGGGGGCGGTAAAACCTTCTCAGTCTTAAAGTCAGGAGAGCAAGCATCAATGTGGTTATAGAATAACAACAACATAAAAAAACGAGCCTTTTCAGCCCGTTCTTCACCCTACCTATACTCCACTAAGAATTTAATGGATGATTTCCCGCTTATTCACCTTCACTCCCGATAAGGATTGATCAAACATATCGAGAATAAAGAGGAACCGTTCAGCTTCACGAAATACGTGATCCGCCAACAAAGGATGAATAATACTTTTGATCCGGCACTCCTCGATTAAGTCTCGTGCAGTTTTCTTGAAATCACGCAATGATTTTACAGAGACCCGGTTTTCATCAACAAACTGACTCAGAAGCGGAACGGTTTGAGATTGTGGACGCATATGACTTAAATCTACCGCTTGAAATACCAAGGTATCAAAGTCATTACTAAATTCCCGTGCCTGCTCAACCAATTTCCGTTCTGACGGATCAAGCAAGTGACCAATGAATTTTGCGTGATCGGCCATGATCTTTAAGAAAAAAACATTTTCATCAATAATAGCATCGGGCAGTGGCTCGAGTTTTCCAGCATTGAGCTCCTCCAGGCGGTTTCTGAAATAATTAGCTTCCCGGCTCACATGATCTACCAGCAAGGGGAAGTTTGTCTGCCCCGGAAGTTTGCATTGCAGGATAAGACCCAGCACCATTCTCTTAAACGCCCAGATATTAGTCGCTGCCACCCGAACTTCTGAATTAAAAGCTTGAATTGTAAAAGGGTCTGCATCGCTTTGAAATTCGTGAGCTCTTCGCTCAATATCTTCAAAAATAGCATAGAACTGGTTTGCCTCTTTTTTTAATTGCGTATCCTCTGCTCTGAACCCTAATCCAAGAAAAAAAGAATGCTCCTTCATGATCCGAGACCAAAACCGTATTTCATCTAGCGACCGGGTAACAAAAGCATCCAATTCTATCCCTCCCTCATAGAAAAAACCAACTACTTTTAGGCATATGGGAGTTCTTTGACGATTAGAACAGCGAATGGTTTACATTTATAAGCGAAAATAGGGCCGGGCAAAGGATCAGCTCATTCAAAAAAAATACGTATCCGAATGCCTTGGACCCAAGAGTCTCAAGACACTAACGGATACGTATTTGCAGTTTGCTCAGGAAATATTAACCGATACTGCCTTCCATTTCGAACTTGATGAGACGGTTCATTTCCACCGCATATTCCATCGGCAGCTCTTTGGTGAACGGTTCAATGAAGCCCATAACGATCATCTGAGTCGCTTCAGCTTCTGTAAGTCCGCGGCTCATCAGGTAGAAGAGCTGTTCCTCGGAAACCTTCGATACTGTTGCCTCATGCTCGAGCACGATGTTGTCGTTCATGATCTCGTTGTAAGGAATAGTATCCGAAGTGGACTGGTTATCCAGAATGAGCGTATCGCACTTAATGTTCGATTTCGCACCTTCCGCCTGACGGCCGAAGGAGGCCAGACCGCGGTAAGTTACCTTGCCGCCGTGTTTACTGATAGATTTGGATACGATAGTTGAAGTTGTGTCCGGTGCCAGGTGAATCATCTTGGCACCTGCATCCTGGTGCTGGCCTTTGCCTGCGACCGCGATCGACAAGACCGAACCTTTGGCTCCGCGGCCTTTAAGGACAACCGCAGGATACTTCATGGTCAGCTTGGAGCCGATGTTGCCGTCCACCCATTCCATGGTGGCATTCTCTTCGGCTACAGCGCGTTTGGTTACCAGGTTGTAGATGTTTGGAGCCCAGTTCTGGATAGTCGTATAGCGAACACGTGCGTTCTTCATACACAGAATTTCAACAACTGCGCTGTGCAGGGAGTTCGTGCTGTAGATTGGAGCCGTACAGCCCTCTACATAATGCACGAAGCTGTCTTCGTCTGCAAGGATCAGCGTACGCTCGAACTGTCCCATGTTCTCGGAGTTGATGCGGAAGTAGGCCTGAAGAGGCACTTCACATTTCACGCCTTTTGGAACATAGATGAAGCTTCCGCCTGACCATACGGCACTGTTCAGTGCGGCAAATTTATTATCGGCCGGGGGAATAATCGTTCCGAAGAATTTCTTGAACAACTCAGGATGCTCACGCAGTGCAGTATCGGTATCAGTGAAGATAACCCCTTGATCCTCAAGGTTCTGCTGCATGCTGTGATACACAACCTCTGATTCATACTGTGCAGAGACACCCGCAAGGAACTTCTGCTCCGCTTCGGGAATTCCCAGCTTATCGAAGGTTTCCTTGATTTCGGAAGGAACTTCCTCCCAGGTCTTCCCTTGCTTCTCGGAAGGTCTTACATAGTATTGGATGTCTTCGAAATCGAGATCATTCAAGTCGCCGCCCCACTGAGGCATCGGCATCTTGCGGAATTGCTCCAGCGATTTCAGACGAAAATTCAGCATCCATTCCGGCTCGTTTTTGATTGCGGAGATTTCCCGTACAATTTCTTCTGTGAGTCCTTTACCAGACTGAAATATCGACTTGTGCTCATCACGGAATCCGTACTGGTATTCCTCCATATCAGGCGCTTTCTTA
The DNA here is from genome assembly GCA_927443375.1 of uncultured Paenibacillus sp. Classification (GTDB taxonomy): domain Bacteria; phylum Bacillota; class Bacilli; order Paenibacillales; family Paenibacillaceae; genus Paenibacillus_AQ. The sequence goes on from CAKMKL010000355.1 coordinate 30,235, forward strand.
GCCATGGTATCAGCCTCCTTATTTCTAATGGTGTTGGTGATCTTCTTCGACTTCTATGCCTTTGCGAAGCGCGTTCCATGCCAGGGTGGCACATTTGATTCGCGCCGGAAATTTATTAACACCGGAAAGGGCTTCTATATCTTCATAATCTCCGAAATCTGCTTCTTCACCCTTCATCAGCGAAGAGAACCGGTCGGCAAGCTCCAGCGCATGTGCGATTGTCTGTCCTTTGACCGCTTCGGTCATCATGGAAGCGGACGACATGCTGATGGAACAGCCTTCACCGCTATAGCGGGCATCTTTGACGATACCGTCCTCCACTTTGAGCTGCAGCGTAATACGGTCGCCGCAGGTCGGGTTATTCAGTTCGATTTTTAGTGCGTCATCCTCAAATGAACCGCGGTTCCGGGGATTTTTATAATGATCCATAATTACGCGTCTATACAAGTCATCCAAGTTCATAGGCGAAATACTCCTTTGCCTTGATTAAAGCTTGAACCAGTGCATCTACATCCTGTTCGGTATTATAGAGGTAAAAGCTGGCCCGGGCGGTTGAGCTGACCTGAAGCCAGCGCATCAGCGGCTGGCAGCAGTGGTGTCCGGCACGGACAGCGATGCCTTCGGCATCAAGTACCGTAGCCACATCATGCGGATGGACATCACCCAGGTTGAATGTCACTACACCCACTTGACGGTTTCGGGGACCATAGACTGTCAGATCACTGATCTCCGATAACCGCTGCTCCGCATACGCCGCAAGCTGCATTTCATGACGGTGAATGTTATCCAAGCCGATGTCCTGCAGGAAATCTATGGCTGCCCCAAGCCCGACAGCCCCGGCAATAATCGGTGTGCCGCCTTCAAACTTCCACGGCAGCTCTTTCCAGGTAGATTCATACAGGACGACATCATCGATCATTTCCCCGCCAAACTCCACCGGATCCATCGCCTCAAGCAGAGCTTTTTTGCCGTACAAAGCACCGATACCGGTTGGAGCCAGCATCTTATGGCCGGAGAATGCATAGAAGTCACAATCCAGCTCCTGCACATCCACCTTCATGTGAGGAGTGCTCTGCGCACCGTCTACAACGATTACAGCACCATGGCGGTGGGCCATCGCAGCAAGCTCTTTTACCGGATTAGTAACTCCCATTACGTTGGATACATAAGCGATCGCCACAATCTTGGTCTTATCTGTTATTGTGTTCTCGGCATCTTCAAGCGTAACAGTTCCGTCCTTCTGCAGCGGTATAAATTTCAAGGTTGCCCCGGTCTTCTTAGCCAGCTGCTGCCACGGAATAAAGTTGCTGTGATGCTCCATCTGCGTAATGACGATTTCGTCGCCTTCACCCACTGCGGCAGGGCCGTAGGAGGAAGCTACAATATTCAGCGCCGTAGTAGTCCCGCGGGTGAAGATAATCTCTTTGGTACTGCGGGCATGAATGAACTTTGCCACCTTCTCGCGTGCACCTTCGTAAGCATCTGTCGCCCGGCTCCCTAGTGTATGAACACCGCGATGGACATTGGCATTATCCCATTCATAATAGGATTTCACCGCCTCGATGACCTGGAGCGGCTTCTGTGAAGTAGCTGCACTGTCCAGATAAACGAGCGGATGTCCGTTGATATTCTGATTCAGGATGGGGAATTGTTCCCGGATATTGCTGCTGATCATTGGCCTAACTTCCTTTCCACAAGAGATTGGAGCTGATTGCGCAGTCCCTCCAGTGGAATTTGCGACACTACAGGTGCCAGGAAGCCGTATATGATCAGTGTTTCTGCGTCATGCCGTGAAATTCCGCGGGACATCAGGTAATACACCTGCTCGTAATTGACCTGTCCTACGGAAGCGGCATGACCTGCTGTTACATCATCTTCGTCTATAAGCAGGATCGGATTGGCGTCCCCGCGGGCTTTCGGGCTCAGCATCAGTACTTTTTCCGTCTGCTGTCCATCGGCTCTCGTAGCACCTTTCTCAATCTTCGTAATTCCGTTGATGATCGAATTGGCGGCATCCCGCATTACTGCGCGGGTGATCATGTCACTTGGCGTGTTTTTACCAAAATGCTGGGCTTGAGTTGTGTAATTCAGTTTCTGGGAGCCCGAACCGACAGCAATCACTTTGGCATCCGAGCTTGACCCGTTGCCTTTAAGCACGGACTTCGTATCACTTGCTGTATCGCCATAGTTCATCTCGCCGACAATCCATTCAATGATGCCGTCATTCTCTACAACTGCACGGCGGTAAGTTACATCCGTTGTGTCTGCGCCCAGCTGATGCACTGTAGCGTAACGGACTTTAGCGCCCGCCCCCACGAAAACTTCAACGGCTCCGTTGTGCAGACCTGCTTCAGCTTTGTCCGACACATAGTTGTCTACATAAGTCACGGAACTGTTGGTATCAGCAACTACGAGAATATGCGGAACAAAAGCAGCTTCTGCATCATCAGTGAGCAATACAGCCTGCAGCGGAGTCTCAATTACA
>CAKMKL010000356.1 GCA_927443375.1 uncultured Paenibacillus sp.
AAGGATCTGATGAACTGGAGCACCTTCACCAACGGCTATACGACGCCGGACAACGTGCTCTTCGGTGATCTGTCCGCGAATCTGGCGGAATCCTTCGCCTGGGCCGGGGAGGATGATTCGGACAGCAAAGGCGGTTTCTCCGTCTGGGCACCCGATGTGTTCTGGAATGCGGATTATGTGAACAAGGATGGAAGCAAAGGCGCATATATGATGTATTACTGCACCTCTTCCACCTACATCCGCTCTGCTATTGGCTATGCCGTTTCGCAGACTATTGAAGGTCCTTACGTCTACGGCGGAACTGTGATATATTCCGGATTCACCGCAGGTGAAGCCTATGATGCCAACAGTAAGGTCAACAAGAAGTGGACCAATACTAACATTCAGGCGCTGATTGACAACGGAACGCTGGATGGCATGAATCCGGCCTGGTTCAATACGAACGGAACGTACAACAATAAAATGTACACCAACGCGATTGATCCGACCCTGTTCTATGACGAGGACGGCAAGCTGTGGATGACCTATGGATCATGGTCAGGCGGGATTTTCGTACTGGAAATTGATCCGGCGACCGGCGAGCCGAAGTATCCGGGAGAAGACGGAACGACAGCGGACGGCAGAATTATTGACCGTTATTTTGGAACAAAAGTTTCCGGCGGTAATTTTAAATCAGGCGAAGGCCCGTATATTATTTATGATAAGAACACGGACTATTACTATCTGTATGTGACCTACGGCGGACTTGCATCTGACGGCGGTTATAATATGCGGCTGTTCCGTTCTGCGAATCCGGACGGTCCATATAAGGATGCTACAGGCCAAGATGCTGTACTGGCAACCGATGAAGATCATTCGGCCATTGGTAATAAACTGCTGGGGAACTTCCTGTTCAGCAATCTGAACGGAGTGGCTGATTTCCCTACGTACGGCTATGTATCCTCAGGCCATAATTCAGTCTATTATAACGAGGAAGAGGGCAAGTTCTTCAATTTCTTCCATACGAGATTCCCGCTGCGCGGCGAAACTCATGAGGTGCGGGTGCACCAGATGTTCATGAATGAAGATGCCTGGCCGGTTGTCGCACCACACCGTTATTCCGGTGAGACGCTGTCTAAGGTGGAGCGGGCCGATGTGGTCGGTGCATATCAGTTTGTCAATCACGGAGAGGATACCTCGGCCAAGATTAAATCGACAGTTGACGTTGAGCTGCTAGAAGATGGTACCCTTGGCGGAGCGGTTAGCGGAACTTGGGAACTTTCAGGTGATTATTACGCCCATCTGCTGATCGACGAAACGGACAATGGCAGTACTGTACAGAGACTTTACAAAGGCGTATTTGTGAAGCAATGGGATTCAACCCGCAAAGACAATGTTATGGTCTTTACGGCAATGTCCGACCAGGGCGTAGCTGTCTGGGGCAGTGCCATAGAGCTGCTCAGCGATGAAGAATTGGTTGTAAATGTGGCGAATAGCCTTACTCTGGGCGATACAAGCAAGGTCTACCGGGATCTGAAGCTGCCGGTGTCCGGTGTACACGGAGCGGTTATCACGTGGGCTTCTTCCAATGAAGCTGTAGTTGCAGCAGACGGTAAAGTAACACGACCTGCAGCAGGCAGCGGAAATGCATCGGTGCAGCTTACAGCCACTATCAAGCTTGGCGAAGCGACGGAAACCAAAGCCTTTACAGTGGTTGTAGTGCAGCTTAGCGGCACTCAGCTCGAAGACGGTCTGGTTGCAGCATATGATTTTGAAGGTAATCTTGCCGAGAACGGTGACCGTCTGGCTGCAGGTACTGTCACAGGCAAACTAATTAACACCACAGATGGAAAAGTAAGCTATGTGGAGGGGGAAGTCGGCCAGGCCGTTAAGCTGGATGGCAGCTCCGGCGTCCGCCTGCCGGACGGACTGATCAGCAGCAACGCGTATACAATCAGCCTCTGGCTGAATCCGGAGCAGCTGACAGCCTATACACCGGCGTTTTTCGGTGCCCAAACTTCAACCCAATGGATAAGTCTCCTGCCTTACGGCAACGGTGCAGCCACCACGCGGATGTGGTTCGGCAGTGATACCTGGCTGGACGCGGATGCTGGTCTGCAGATTCCAGCCGGTAAGTGGTCGCATATCACGTTCACTTATGATGCCGGAGCAGTCAAGATGTATGTAAACGGAGTGCTTAAATATTCAGGCACATCCTTTACCAACGTATTCAAAGGAACGGACAGTGTGTTTGCACTTGGCGTCAATTATTGGGATATCCCTTATAAGGGACTTATCGACCAGTTCCGGGTCTATGAGAAAGCACTGACTCCGGAAGCCGTTGGCTGGCTTGTTAACGGTGAGCCTGATGCTAATATAAAGGTTACTTCCATTTCATTTACCGATGCCGAGAAAAGTGTAGCCACAGGCAATACCTTTACTCCGCAGCCTGTCATCCTTCCGGGGAATGCCGGAAATCAGGCTCTGGCATGGACCTCAAGCGCACCTGAAATTGCAGAAGTTGATCCAGTAACAGGCGTGGTGACCGCTAAGGCAGTTGGTGAAGCGGTGATCACCGCAGCTTCCACAGATGGAAGTAGTGTAACTGGCAGCTATACAGTAAAGGTAACAGACGGGCTTGTCGCCGTATTCTCTTTTGACGGGGACTTGAAAGATTCCCTTCAGCTTGCCGGTGAAGGCAGGGTAACGGGGTCGTTAATCGACAGTACAACTGTTGGAAGTATCACGTACGGCACTGGAATTTCGGGTCAAGCCGCATTACTGGACGGCATGTCCGGGATCCGCCTGCCTGACGGCTTGATCAACAGCAATAGCTATTCCGTCTCCATGTGGCTAAATCCAGAGAAGTTGACTGATTATACAACAGCCTTTTTTGGAGCCAGCTCGAGTAGCAGCTGGATCAGCCTTGTTCCGCAGCTCACTGACAAAGGAACAGTACTTTGGGCGAATGCGGACTACCGGGCAACAGCCGGAATCAAAATTGCTGAAAATAAATGGACGCATGTTGTTTTTACAGTCCAAAACGGAACGGTCAAGCTCTATATCAACGGAGAAGAGATGTTTTCGGGTACCAACTTCCCTAATATTTTCAACAATAATAATGGGATCTTCACGTTGGGTGTGAATTACTGGGATACTCCTTATAAGGGTTTGATCGATGAGTTGAAGGTTTACAACAATGTACTAACGAAGGAAAAAGTACTGGCCGAATATCAACAATACGTTAAGTAGGATGAACTGGATTTTTGATGCAGCGAAATGAATGACCTAAAGCGGAGCCGCAGGCTCCGCTTTTTTTGCGTTAACATCCTCACAGCCACTTTACCGCCCAATCCTCAACATGGCAGAGCGCAGCTCCAAGCTCCTGCCCTTTTTGTGTTAGCGAATATTCTGTCCGGACCGGCCTGTCCGGGATTACTGCCCGGCTGAGCAGACCACAGCCTTCAAGCTCCTTCAGGCGTTCATTCAGCATGCGTTTGCTTAGATCCGGGATGATGGTATGCAGCTCACTGAACCGCTTTGGCCCTTCCATTAGCACATGGATGATCAGATTCACCCATTTTTTTCCGACGATATGATAAGCATGCTCCACTTTGGCAAGTAATGGTCTAATCTCCTGGGTCACTTTGCATCCACCCTTTGTAGTTATTAATAATATCCCACTAACTATAACATAGCGGAAAGTTCGTGAAAATAAGTACTTTTCGTAAATGTCGAAATGAGGTTGACGAATGGTTTTTACAGTCGTATGATGTGTAATATTAAAGTTTGCGAGTAATTATAAGTAACCTAATAAATATTAGATAATAACGGGAGGAATGAAAGTGGAATCATCAACATTTGTGCTTTTTGGCGCTACCGGAGATTTGGCGAAACGCAAAATTTATCCGGCTATATATAATCTATACGCAGATGGCAAGCTTTCCGGCCCTCTCTCTGTGATTGGACTTGGCAGACGGGAGCTCAGCAATGAAACGTTCCAGGCACAGGTGCTGGATTCGCTTCGCACCTTTTCCCGCCGTCCGGTAAAAGATTCAGCCGAGCTGCAGAAGTTTCTGCTGGCATTTCAATATAGCGTGCTGGACGTGGGACGTCCGGAGGATTACACAAAGCTGCTAGTTCATGTGCGCCGCCGTGAAGAACAGCTGAACATTCCCGGTAACCGGATGTTTTATTTGTCTGTCGGTCCTGAATTCTTTGGTCCGATTGCCGCCAATATCCATGCTAGCGGTCTTGGTTACACGAACGGCTGGAAACGCCTGATTATCGAGAAGCCCTTCGGCAGAGATTTGCAGTCGGCACAGGAGCTGAATAACAGCCTGAATGCGGCTTTTAAGGAAGAAGAAATATTCCGGATTGATCACTTCCTCGGCAAGCCGATGGTGCAGAACCTGGAAGTCTTGAAGTATTCGAACCCTGTACTTCGGGCATTATGGCAAAACCGTTATATCGCGAATGTCCAGATTACAGCTGCTGAGACTGTCGGTGTGGAAGAGCGGGCAGGCTATTATGACAAGGCGGGTGCGCTGCGTGACATGTTCCAGAACCATATGCTGCAGCTCCTGATGATGATGGCCATGCAGCTTCCTAAAGGCAGCACACCTGAGGATGTCCGCAGCAAGAAGCGGCATGTGATCCAGTCCTTACGTCCGCTGCTAAAGGAAGAGATCACTCAGCATGTGGTGCGCGGACAATACGGCGCCGGGGAGATTAAAGGCAATGGGGTCCCTGCCTATACCGCCGAACCGGGTATTGAAGCTTCCTCGCAGAATGAGACTTACATCGCCGCCCGCCTGTGGATTGATGATCCGATGTGGAATGAAGTACCTTTTTATATCCGCACCGGCAAACGCATGCAAGAGAAATCGACCAGGATCGTTATAGAATTCAAGGAACCGTTTAATGATTTCCATAACAAAAAAAGAGGGGAGGTCCCGCTGGACCCGAACCTGCTGGTAATCGAAATCGGGCCGGGCGAAAGCATTTCACTGCAGCTGAATACCAAAAACCCGCGCCAGCACGGTCAGCTTGAGCCGGTCAGCATCAAACATGATTCGGCTAATCCGGACCTGCCGGAAGCCTATGAGAATCTGATCTATGATGCGCTGCTCGGGGATGCGACTTTCTTCGCCCATTGGGATGAAGTGGAGCTGTCCTGGCAATGGGTTCAGCCGATTATCGAAGCAACGGAAGAAGGAACACTGCCGCTTCATACGTATGCTTCGGGTTCTTATGGACCGGATGCGGCAGATGAACTGCTTGGAGAGGATCACTGGTGGCTCGATGAGGTAACGCCTGCGGAGCTGCCCAAGCAGACTAGCTTACGCGGTTTTGAAGCGGATGTTATCCGGCCCGGAGCGTAACTTGTACCCTTTGTACGTTTAACACTTGCCTATACAAATACAATTCGGAGGGATATGTAATGAAAGTCGGATTGATCGGATTAGGAAAAATGGGCTTCAATCTGGGCCAGAATCTGCTGGAGCATGGACATGAGGTTGTGGCATATGACGTGAATGCCGCTGCCGTTGAAGAGATTGGAGCGAAGGGGGCCTCAGGGGCGGCTAATCTGGCCGAACTCGTGAGCAAGCTGGATACTCCGCGGATTGCCTGGATTATGGTGCCGCATCAGTTTGTCGACTCTGTAATTACTGAGCTGACCCCGCTGCTGTCCAAAGGCGACATTATCATCGAGGCCGGGAACTCGCACTACAAGGAATCCATCCGCCGCCATGATGAACTCGAACAATCAGGGATATACTTCCTGGATGCCGGAACCTCTGGCGGGATGGAAGGGGCACGCAATGGCGCCTGCTACATGATCGGCGGAGACGAGGAAGCCTGGACGATTGCCGAGCCGCTGTTCCGTGATACCTCTGTGGACAATGGCTACCTCTATGCCGGCAAGTCCGGCAGCGGCCATTTTCTGAAGATGGTGCATAACGGGATTGAATACGGCATGATGGCCGCGATCGGGGAAGGCTTTGAAGTGCTGGAGAAAAGCGGCTTTGACTTTAACTTCGAGGAGGTAGCCCGTGTGTGGAACAACGGCTCCGTTATCCGCTCATGGCTGATGGAGCTAATGGAACGCGCCTTCTCGAAGGATGCCAAGCTGGACGAGATCAAAGGGATTATGCACTCCTCTGGAGAAGGCAGATGGACACTGGAAACAGCATTTGATCTACAGGCGGCTACACCGGTTATCGCAATGGCGCTGCTGATGCGCTACCGTTCGCTGGAGACCGACACCTTCACCGGCAAAGTGGTTGCCGCGCTGCGCAACGAGTTCGGAGGTCATGCCGTAGAGACCGAATAAGCGGTACATCTATATAGCTTAAACTTTGGCACAAGCCTTATCTTTATAGCAGGGTTAATATAAGAGCGGCAAATTTCAATGTCCTTAAAGGGCACTGGGGTTGCCGCTTTTTTGTGCTCTGTAATATCCGGTTCACGGATGATTATATGAATCGCAGGTCTGTATAGTATAATGATTACTTTACGATAAGCTGAACCAAGGAAAAGAGGGAACAGATGCCTACTATACTGGTTGCGGACGACGATGCGAACATTCGCGAACTCGTCTGTTTATTTCTGCGGAACGACGGATTTACCACAGCCGAGGCTGCGGACGGCAAGGAGGCACTGAGTATCTATCTTTCGCAGCCTGTTGATCTGGTCGTACTTGATATTATGATGCCGGTGATGGACGGCTGGACCTTATGCAGGGAGCTCCGGAGAGCCAGCCCTGACCTGCCGCTGCTGATGCTGACTGCGAGGGGTGAAACCTGGGAGAAAGTAAAGGGGTTTGAACTCGGCACAGATGATTATTTGACGAAGCCTTTCGATCCGCTGGAGTTAACCGTCCGGGTCAGAGCCTTATTGAAACGCTATAAAATCGGCACCACACAGACGATCCGGCTCGGCAGCGTCACTCTTGACCGGCAGACCTATAAGGTCATGTTAGGTTCTGAGGCGCTCACGCTTCCGCTGAAGGAATTCGAACTTCTGTATAAGCTTGCCGGAACTCCCGGACAGGTGTACACACGCGGGCAGTTGATTGACCAGATCTGGGGGCTTGATTACCCCGGAGATGACCGGACAATAGACGTACATATTAAACGCCTGCGCGAACGGTTCGCGCATATCACTGATTTTCAGATCGGGACCGTGCGGGGACTTGGCTACCGCCTAGAGGTTACCGAATGATTAAATCCTTATATATACGTGTCGTTCTGACCTTCCTGTTCTCCGTAGTCGGGGGCACGGTTATTGCTTTTTTTGTGGCTAACTGGATCTATGAAGATCAATTGAATGACAATCTGCAAATCACCCTGCTGGATTTTGGCCAGGATGTTGCCCGGATTTACGAGATATTACCGGTCCGGGAAGCAGACTTATACGTCAGCGGGATGAAGCAGCTTAATTCCTTTTATATTCGCATCTATGACGATAAGGGGCAGTTGCAGACCTTCGGTGCACTTGACGGACATGACCCTCTCAATGTAACTACCGAACAAATCGAGGACGTACTGAGTGGAGAGGTTGTTCAAACCAGGACAGACGGGATTGCTCCGATTCTCATAGGGCTGCCCCTTAAGACAGATATAGGGACGAAAGCGATGTTTGTGGAGCAGAATGCATCCGCTTCTTCTCTGTTTATCTTAAAATGGGTGCTAAACTTTTTAATTTATTCATTGATTGCCGGTAGCCTGCTGATCCTGGTGGCCGCCATGTACCTCATCCGTCCGATCAAAAAATTGACACAGGCGACCCGGCAGATCGCCGCTGGTGATTTCAGCGTCAAGCTGAACATTAAGCAATCGGGGGAACTGGGGACGCTGGCCCGCAGCTTCGAACAAATGATGCGCGAGCTGCAGCAGCTGGAGCAGATGCGCAGAGAATTCGTATCGAACGTATCTCATGAGGTTCAGTCACCGCTCACTTCGATCTCGGGTTATGCGCTGGCACTTCAGCAGGCGGATATCACAGACGATGAACGAAGCCGATACCTTAAGATTATCATGGCTGAAGCAGACCGGATGTCCAAGATGAGCGATAGCCTGCTTAAACTGAGTGTACTTGAATCACAACCGCAGCTGCAGCAGCGGGTTAAGTTCAGTCTGGATGAACAGCTCAGGCGGGTGGTTGTTGCGCTCCAGCCGCAATGGTCAGCACGCAATATTACCTTCGAGCTTGATCTTATACCCGCCATGCTGATAACCGATTATGATCTGTTAAATCAGGTGTGGACGAATATTATTGGCAACAGCATCAAATTTACCCCGAATGGCGGCGTGATCGCCGTCAGTGTCCAACAGGAGATTGGCGATGTGACCGTCCGGATCTCCGATACAGGAATCGGAATTTCGCAGGAGGATCAGGAGCGGATCTTTGAACGCTTCTTTAAGGCTGACCGTTCGCACAGCCGCCAATATGGCGGCAGCGGCATGGGGCTTGCCATCGTGAAGCAGATTGTACTGCTGCATCAAGGCAGCATCCGGGTGGAAAGCGAACCCGGCCGGGGGACGGTTATAATTGTGACCTTACCGCTCATCGGACAGCAGAATAGTTAGAATCATAGAGGTCACGGACGCTCTAGATCCTTGTTTCCATGCTGCAGCATCTACTGCAAGCTTTCTGTATATGTTGCCGCAGTTTTTTACCTGTTCATACTGCGTTCATATTGCCTTCACTCAGAGTACATCTTCTTCCGTTAGGCTGATCTTAACGGCTCGTTCAAGCCAGCCGAAAAAAACAGTACGGACAGGGGAAGATGTCAGTGGAGCAAACTCAGGGAATGAACATGCGGGCAGGCAACAGAATGAAGAGGATACTGAGGCTGTCACTTAAAATAACCGGTATCTTAGCTATTGCATTAGCGCTGTTTCTGGCGGTTGTGTTTATAGTGAATGTGGTCAGCAGCAAATCTGAACAAGGAAAAATAATCCCCTATGGGCAATTAGTGCCAGTAGACGGCAAACAGATGAATGTAACGATAGAGGGGCAAGGGGACGAAACGGTCGTGCTCCTGCCCGGATTCGGCACAGCGGCCCCGGCCCTTGATTTTAAGCTGCTTATGGATGAACTGTCCCCCTATTACAGGGTGGTAGCGATTGAGCCCTTCGGCTATGGATTAAGTGATGGAACCGATTCCGAACGGACAACCGCGAATATTGTAATAGAAATTCATGAGGCTCTGCAGGAGCTGAATATTGATCGCTATATCCTGATGGGGCACTCTATTGCCGGCATTTATGCCCTTGACTACGTGAACAAGTATCCGGAGGAAGTGGCTGGCTTTGCCGGGATCGATAGCAGTGTTCCGGAACAAGGCGGGATGGACGCTGAATTTCCGTTAAACTCGTTCAAATTCCTCAAGAAATCAGGTCTGCTAAGATTCGTTATGAAAATAAGCGGTGACCCGTATGCATCATCATCCTTCGATGATCAGACGAAGCAGCAGATGCGGATACTATCGTATAAAAACTCGAACAACGATACGACTTTGAACGAGATGAAGCATATCTCTGCAAATTTTAAACACGCCCGGCAGCTAAGCTTCCCGAAAGCTTTCCCTGTTATCTTATTTGTACAGGCGGATAATACAGAGGTTAAGGACTGGCTGCCGCTGCATGAAGCGCAGGTCCGGCCTTTGGATCATGGCAGAGTGGTGACACTTGAAGGAGAGCATTATTTACACCACACCCAATCCAAGGCAATTGCCGAGAACTTCAGGGCATTTATGAATGAAGCAGGGGCTAAGTAAATCTAACCAATATCAATATACGGTTCCCCTGACCTGCACTCTGTTGTACTATATATGGATAAACTCCGGCAACTAGAGGAATGGTGATCTAATCTATGGTTAATCTATTGGAAATTCTAAAAAAAGAAATCGTTCCCGCAGAAGGCTGCACAGAGCCGATCGCTGTGGCCTATGCCGTCTCTTTGGCGGCGGAGCTGCTGCAGGAGGAGATTACATCCATTCAGCTGCATCTTAGCGGAAATATAATCAAGAATGCCATGGGAGTCGGGATTCCCGGCACCGGTCAGACCGGACTACCGATTGCGGCTGCACTTGGTGCAGTCATCCACCGGTCACACAGGAAGCTGGAGATTCTCTCCGGACTGACCGCAGAAGAATTAGAGCAGGCTAACGCAATCATCGGGCGCAAGCTGCTGGACGTGGAACTGAAAGATACCCCTGAGAAACTATATATTGAAGCCCGGGTCAGCAGCGCTAACCACCAGGCTACGGCGATTATTTCAGGAGAGCATACCAATATTGTCTTACTGGAGAAGGACGGGATGCCGGTCGGGATCCAAAAGGACAAGGGGGACTGCGGGGAGGACGAACTGCGGAGCCTGGAAGCCTATGCGGTTTCTTTGGATGGAATCTTTGAATTTGTCTGCAAAACGGATTATTCAGAGCTGGAGTTTCTATTGGAAGGTGCCAGAATGAATAAGGCGATTTCGGATGAGGGATTGCGGGGAGACTATGGCCTTCAGGTCGGCAAAAAGATGAGTCAGCGCTCCGCTGTCAATCTGTTCGGCAATGATGTGGCGAATTCGGTCATTGCGGCTACAGCCGCGGCCTCCGATGCACGGATGGACGGCAGCGCAATGCCCGTGATGACCACTGCCGGAAGCGGCAATCAGGGCATTGCCTGCACACTGCCCGTCATTAAGCTGGCGGAGCTTCTGGGTAAAGACGATGAAATGCTGGCCCGGGCCATCGCCCTCAGCAATCTGGTAACCGTGCATGTCAAACATTATATCGGACGCCTCTCACCGCTATGCGGGTCGGGCATTGCCGGCGGAATGGGAGCAAACAGCGGCATTATCTACCTCATGGGCGGCAGTCTGGAGCAAATCAAGCATGGCATCCAGAATACGATTGCTTCCTTGTCCGGCATGATCTGCGACGGTGCGAAATCCACCTGTGCGCTCAAAATCTCCACCTCCACCAATGCCGCGATTCAGGCGGCAACGCTGGCGATGAATAATATTTCACCGTCCGACAATGATGGCGTGATTTTTGAAAAGGTCGAGGATACGATCCGCAATATGGAACGGCTGGTCCAGGAAGGGTTTGCCGCAACAGATGAGACGATTTTGAATATTATGCTGTCCAAAGGTTAGCAACACCGCTGCAGCACAAAAAAAAGGGCATTCCCCCAGGCAGGTAGAGGGGGAGATGTCCTTTTTAGTATATCGCACCAAACATATTAATAGAGAACTTCAATATTCTCCTCAGCCAGCCGCTTGAGCCACGGCTCCGGGGGTTTACGGTCAGTGATCAGTACATGAATTCTGCCCAGCTCTACCAGCTGCGTAAAGGCAGTCTTATTAAACTTGGTATGGTCAGCGAGCAGTACGACCTTCTCGGCCTGGCGCAGCATATATTTCTTAAGCTCGCACTCCGGCTCGTTGGAATCCGTAATTCCCCGTTCCATATCCACTCCCTTGCAGCTAATCACAGCCGTATCGACATTGTAGCGCTGAATCGTATCATGTGCGACCGGACCGACTAGTGACAGTGAGCGGTGGCGCAGGGAACCGCCCGTAGAGATGATGTTCATGCCGGAACTCGCGAACTCCTGCAAAATGTTGATTGAATTGGTGATGACCGTCAGATTATTTTTGTTACCCAGCAGCTTGAGGAACTCAAAGGAGGTTGAACTTGGGTCTACCATCAGCGTATCCCCGTCATTGATCAGATCAAGCGCCTTCAGCGCAATGTTGCGTTTAATATCCGTATTAATTGCGTTGCGGGTTACGAACGGAAGATCCTCATTGGTATGCCTGTTCAGCATCGCCCCGCCATAAGTCCGGCTGACAATACCGTCCTTCTCCAGCTTTTCCAGATCCCTGCGGATCGTTTCTTCCGTCACCTCGAACATGCGGCTCAGGTCGGAGACCAGCACCCGCTTGTCCTGATGGACAAGATCTATTATTTTGTTGCGTCTTTCGGCAGCCAGCATCGTAATCACCTTTCCGGAGCTGTATAGATTTTGTTCAATAAATTCTGTTATATAAATATAGACTTAATTATCTGTGTTTAGCAATAAAATAACTGAAAACAACATTTATTATATTGTAATCCCTACATAACAAACAATAAACAAATAAAAACAACATAAATTATATATTATTTGTTGACAACACAGATTTATGACGGTACGATAAAGATGTTCATTTTCTCT
>CAKMKL010000357.1 GCA_927443375.1 uncultured Paenibacillus sp.
CCAATATTTTCGCAACGTGGTACTCGATCTGCTCACGGTTCGCCGAAACTTTGCCGTTCACATATTCCTTGATGCCTCCCATGAAGCCTCCCCCTTCCGTCCGGTTACCCTTATCTCATTTATCCGGAACCGTTTATCTGCCTTTGCGGCCCTGTTTTGATTTAGCAGCAGGAGCACGTCCAGGCTGATTATTGTTTTTGAGCATTTGCTGGGCACGCTGCATTTGCTTACCATTCAGGTTATAGCCCATTTGTTTTGCAACCTTCTGCAGCATTTCAGGATCATTCTGCATCGTTGTCATTTGTCTGCGCAGATAGAAAACACCAATGGCAAATCCACCGATCAGACCTACGACAAGCGTAATAATAGGTAATGCAATATTCATCTAAAGTCCACCTCTGCACTCTTTTGTCGGCATTGCCCGAATGGGCACGCGATTCTATCATAGCATTTCAACAACCGGACAGCAATTGGTAAATCCCATGAGTTAAAAGAGATAGATCCCGGTCTGGTCCTGTGCCGATTGCCCGGCTTCCAGCTCCAGCAGGCGGCTCTTAACCGCCAGGCCTCCGGCATAGCCCACAAGCGCACCTGCGGCTCCAATTACCCGGTGGCAGGGCACGATTACCGGCACGGGATTACGGTTATTGGCTCCGCCGACTGCACGCACCGCCTGCCGGTTCCCGACCGCCAGCGCCATCTCTTTATAGGAAGCCGATTCACCGTAGGGAATCGTAAGCAGCGCTCCCCATACCTGCCGCTGGAACGGCGTTCCGCGCATATCCAGCGGCAGCGTGAATTCCCGCAGCTCTCCGGCAAAATACGCCGTAAGCTGATGTTTGGCTTCGGCAAGCTTCTCTTCATCAGGCCTTAATTCCACTGCCCCGACCTGCAGCCTGAGCCATTGATTCATACTCTCCCGGGTCTCTGCGAGTGACCCGAACTTGATCAGGCACAGCCCCAGGTCTGTTGCACATAACGTCAAGGGACCAATCGGCGATGCCAGCTCACCG
This sequence comes from uncultured Paenibacillus sp., assembly GCA_927443375.1. Lineage (GTDB taxonomy): Bacteria > Bacillota > Bacilli > Paenibacillales > Paenibacillaceae > Paenibacillus_AQ. The sequence continues at coordinate 1,014 of CAKMKL010000357.1, forward strand.
TAATAAACTGCCGTCCGGTTGCCGGTCCCAGCCTCTGCAAGCTTATTCATCGGCTTTCTCCTCCCATTTCAGCAGCTTATCCCGGGCCCTGACCAGCATCTCACGCACCTCGGCAACCTCTTCACTCTGCAGCGCCTGTTCCACAGCCCCCAGCGCCTCCTTGCCGCCGATCTTCCCCAGCGCCCAGGCTGCGGTTCCGCGCATCTCCGGACGGGTCTCCCTCAGAACAATTTCCGTAAGCTTCGGAACGGCGCCAGCCTCCTTGAAGTTTCCAAGGGCAATAACCGCATTCCGCTGGATCGGCTTCTTACCGCGCCAGGCCGCCGAGCTCATACCGAATTTCTCTTTGAATTCACGGTTACTGAGTTCAAGAATCGGCAGGAGCAGCGGCTTTACAACCTCCGGATCGGGCTGCAGCTCGGGACGGTGGTTCCAGCTCTTTCCCCGGTTTTTGGGGCAGACAATCTGGCAGGTATCGCAGCCGTACAAGCGGTTGCCGATCTTCGTCATGTATTCCTCGCTCAGGAACCCCTTGGTCTGGGTTAAATAGGAGATGCAGGCCTGGGCATTAAGCTGTCCTGGTCCAACCAGAGCACCTGTAGGACAGGCATCAATACATTTGGTGCACTCTCCGCAGCCATCCTCAACCGCGGCATCGGGAGGAAATGGAAGGTTCGTCACCATCTCCCCCAGGTAGATCCATGATCCCCACTTCGGGGAAATAATCGCACAATTCTTACCGCTGAAGCCGATTCCCGCCCGTTCTGCTACAGCCCGGTCCACCAGTACGCCGGTATCGACCATGCTTTCCATTACCGCATCAGGTACGCGTTCACGGATGAAGCCTTCGAGCTTCTCCAGCGCTTCACGCAGCACATGATGATAATCACGGCCCCAGGAGGCCCGGGCAAGAATGCCGCGCCGCGCCCCGGGTTCCGACTTTGGCGGATTCTCCATTTTGGCGGGATAAGCTACAGCAATTGCGAGAATAGACAATGGTTCACCGGACTTCAGCGCCGGGACTGTCCGCTTATCCAGATCCGGTTCTTCAAAACCGGACTCATACCCCTTATCCCGGTGCTCCTGAAGAATGTTTTTCAAATATAGAAAAGGGTCAGCCGCAGCAAACCCGATATCGTCGATGCCAAGCTGCGGTGCCGCCGCCTTAATTTCAGCCTTCAGATGTTCCCACTTGGATAGCGGCGGGGCATATGCTGACTGAGCTTTGTTGTTCATTTCCGCCTTCTCCTTTACTTGCTTCTTATTTATACGGCCTAACTATCCATTCTTACAATGTGCCCAGCTTAGACAAAGGCCACCAGATATACTCCGCCTTTCCGACGATGGATGACAGCGGGACAGGGCCAAAAAAGCGGCTGTCCTTGCTGGCTCCGGCATGGCGGTTATCCCCCATCACAAAATAGTTCCCCTTCTCAACCGTCAGCGCCGGGAAATCGGACTCCTCAATCTCTGTATCAATATAAGGTTCATCCGCCAGTTCACCGTTTACATATAGCTGATGCTCTTTTACTTCTATAATATCTCCCGGGATCCCGATCACCCGCTTCACCAGATATTCCTTCCGGTCCGGCCCGGTACTGGGGTCATGAAGTACAATAACGTCGCCCCGTCCGGGGGCTGCAAAGCTAAGGGTGATCTTATTAATGACCAGCTTCTCCCCTTCATACAGCGTAGGCTGCATGGAGTGGCCTATTACGGTCGAGACATTGAACACAAATATATTAAGCAGGGACATGACTGCAAATACAATTACGGCCGTGATGAGCCAGTTCCTCAGTTCGATAATCCATTTGGGTCCCTGCCCTTTTCTGGAGCCGGTATGGGTGACAGAGCGGTATCTATGCTTGCGGCCACGCTTGAATTCCCCTTCGATTTCCCCGTTCATATGCCACCCTCTTGCCTCAAATAATAAATAAGGCCCTGCTGAAACTTTTGCCCGTAACAATAGAAAAGCATATCTCCCTGCCATTTGCAATGGACACCGGGAAGATATGCTTTAGTATAATGGAACAGACTATGCAAGTCGTCATAGTTCTCTATTCTAGTAAATGTTTCCGCTTTCGCCGCACCGAAATCAAAGAAAGTTATCCGACGATGCTTAGCTTACGTACTGATTTGAAGATTTGATCCTCGTTATATCCCATTGCTTCATACAGCGGCAGTGCAAAGGAGTTATGCTCATCAACGGCTACAAAAATACCGCTGACCTTGCGTGCCTGGAACCTGTTCTCCATCGCCGATACCAAACTTTTGCCTATTCCTCTCCGGCGGTAATCGGGATGAATGGCAATGCGGAAATAACAGCCATGGTTCTTCTCGATCGTACCAATCAGCGCACCAACAATTTCTCCTTCTTCCTCAGCAACTACAATGAGATCAGAATCCCAAGAAAGCTGCCTGGAGAAGGGCTCGATCGTGCTCTCGAAACATTCTTCCGATAATGCGGTCTGCAGCAATTCAGTCACAGGGGTAACGTCGCTTAATTGAAAGGAACGAACGTGCATTCTTTAAAATCTCCCTTTTCTATGGCTTAGAATTTAACAAAAAGAAGGAGTTCCCGTAACAGTAAACAAAGAAAAAAGCATAAGAAAAACCCAAAGGATGATTTCGAAGAAGTTACCGGATCCATCGTCTGAAGAGATTTTTCTCCTGGTTAAAGAAGTATTAACCGAATGTTAAGCGGCCCGAAACATCTTCAATGTTCAAAAAT
>CAKMKL010000358.1 GCA_927443375.1 uncultured Paenibacillus sp.
CTCCTCTCGTACGCATAACCTGCCAGTTTCAGCCCTGGTCTGGCCTTTAGGAAGCAGATGTTTTAAGATTATGTTACATCATTTTAGGGGTTTTAGAAAAGCGATGACTCTAAAGATTTCAGGAGGTGAATTCCGGGGCCCATTCCCGGAGCTATACTATGATCATTGGACAGAATGTTATTGTGCTTACCATACCTTTTGGACAGTCGGAGGTGCATCCGGTGCTGCTGAAGGACAAGGACGGTCTGACGCTGATCGACACCGGCATGTTCGACCAGTACGATGCCTTGATTCAAGCCATCAGGGAAGCAGGAGAAGATCCTTTCAGTATCAAACGGATCATTCTCACCCATCAGGATACGGACCATATCGGTAATCTTCCTGCTCTGGCCCGCGAGCTTCCCGGCGTTCAGCTGTTCGCCCATCCGGGTGATCTGCCGGTAATTAACGGGAGCCAGCCGATGCTTAAGATGACGCCGGAGCGGCTTGCCCAAATGCCGCAGGCCCGCCGTGAGGAGTTCCACTCCTTCCTGGAGCAGCTGAAGCAGCTGAAGGACATCACGGAGCTGCATGACGGGGAGCACTTGCCTTGGGGCGGAGGGCTTGAGATCATTCATACCCCTGGCCATACCCCGGGCCATATCTGCCTCTACCTGCCGGAGCAGGAGCTGCTGCTCGCTGCCGATGAGCTGCGCGTGGTGGACGGCAAGCTGGCAGGCCCCTGGGATGCCGCTACACCGGACATGCCGCTGGCCCTCCGCAGCCTGCTGAAGCTGAAGGACCTGCCCATCCGGTCTGTCCTTTGCTATCACGGCGGGCTGTATGAAGGCAGCCCGCAGGCGCTTATCGGGTCGTTGACCGAGGCGCTGTAGGCAGCTACGCCCATAGCAGCGTCTGCACTTACTGTCCTGTCCGAGATTCCTTCGGCGGGGCAGTTTTTTTACGCATAGCGTTGGTCCGGACACTGGCAACTACACTGGCAGGTGCACCCCGCCGGGTTATGATCTATAATGATAACGTTGTTTTTTTAACGTGTAGACGAAAGGGGAACACCTGAAATGAACGATGCTCTGAAAAGCCTGGAGCAAGGAATGGCGGGTAACGGGCTGGATGCCCTGCTCGTAACTGATCCCAAGCATGTATACTATTTGACCGGTTTTGCCAGCAACCCGCATGAGCGGTTTCTGGGCCTGCTGCTGATCCATGGAGAGGAGCCTGTACTGATTGTGCCGGCGCTCGATGCCGAAGCTGCCCATGCAGCCTCCTCCGTCACCACGATCCTGACGCACAGCGATACGGATAATCCTTATGAGCTGCTGAAGTCGCGTTTTGGCGGCACTGCCCCGGGAACACTCGGCATCGAGAAGGAACACTTCTCCGTGAGCCGTTACGAGCTGCTGTCTGCGGCGGTTCCGGCCGGACAATTCAGCGATATCGGACACCTGCTGCGGGCCATGCGGGCCAAGAAGACGCCGGAGGAAGTCGAGCGGATGAAGCATGCCGCCGAGCTCGTGGAGGAAGTCCTCCGCCGCGGTCTGAGCCATATTAAGAGCGGAGTCACCGAAATCGAGCTCGTTGCAGAGCTTGAATATCTGATGAAAAAGGTTGGCGCTTCCGGCCCCTCCTTCGATACGATGGTGCTCTCCGGACCGAAAACGGCTTTGCCGCACGGTGTGCCCGGAGACCGTGTGATCCAGCAAGGTGATTTGCTGATGTTCGATATGGGCGTGTATGCCGCAGGCTATGCCTCCGATATTACCCGGACCTTTGCTGTGGGTGAAATTGATGCTAAGCTGGTCGAGATTTACAACACCGTACTTGCTGCCAATATGGCCGGCATCGCAGCATCAAGAGCCGGAGCCACCTTCGGTTCGGTCGACAAGGCGGCACGTGATGTCATTGACGCTGCAGGTTACGGCGAGTACTTCATGCACCGGGTCGGCCACGGCCTCGGCATGGATACCCATGAATATCCTTCCCTGCACGGCTTGAATGAAGATATCATTGAGAACGGGAACGTGTTCACTGTCGAGCCCGGCATCTATGTACCAGGCCTGGGCGGCGTGCGCATTGAAGATGATGTGTTCATTACGGCTGACGGTCCGGTCACATTGACCAGCTATCCGAAGGAACTGACTATTCTTCATTTTTAGCCAGCCGGTTAATGCTATTAGAGTTATCAAAAAAGCAGCAAGCTCCGCTTTGGGAGGCTTGCTGCTTTTCTATCTGGGCGCTAAGCCCGTTCTATAAATCAATCCGTGCTTCCGTGTCCCTGCGGGCCTCAGTCTCTTCAGCAAAGCGGAAGGAACGGGCAATATAGAGAATCGGCGTACCTGCAGCAGTCAGCAGGAATTTCGATAAGTAGGTCGTCAGCAAAATTCCGGTCCATACCCTTAGGTCATAAAATCCGGCAAAGGCTATCAAGCAGAAAATCAGCGTATCTACAAAGGAACTGATCATAGTGCTGCCGTTCGAACGAATCCAGAGCTGGCGTGAGCTGCTGAAATATTTACGAATCCATGAGTAGAGGCGTACGTCCAGAAACTGACTGATAAAGTAGGCTGTAAGACTGCCCAATGCCAGACGCGGCATCATCCCGAAAATGGTTTCCAGGGAAGATTAGGCAATATCAGTCTCCTGCGGCTCGAATTTCAGAACCATCTGCATAATCACCGTCGTCATCAGCAGTGTGAAGAAACCGAACCATACCGCATTGCGAGCTTCAGAACGCCCGTATTTCTCATTAAGCAGATCGCTGGTCATATACAGCGTGACATACATGGTGTTGCCGAGCGTCATTACAATTCCCAGCGGCATTTCAATGGTCTTGACCACTTGAATATTGGCAATAACCGTCGCAACGCCGACCCAGGCATATAGGCCTTTTTTACCGAACAGGCGGTAGCAGAGCAGAAAGAAAGCAAAATTGACAACCACAAACAAAATACCCCATAGCAAATTAAACATGTTTCTCTGAAGCCTCCTAGTTTTGGTTACGCGGGATGGTTACGAACCGCGGTTATTCAGTTTGTTAGAAACAAAAACATAAATACTCTATCATATATAAAGCTAACAAGCCATGGAAATTTTATTTCTGTAAATCCAGTGCGGTGTCCGCCTATTTTCGTAAAACCAGCATTTTCTTCGAGAATTATTCATATTTTTCTGAAAATTATGCGTTGTAATTCAATTTTTCACTATTCAACCGGAGGTTAATTCTATAGAATAGTTATCAATCAGATTCCCGGAAAACGATAGCCTGATATATGACCTGGACCTACGGAATATATTGCTGCCTGCCCTGCTGTGAAGCATGGCAATGGGATATACGATGCATCCAAACAAAAAAAGGAGAGAATGAAATGGTACGTTTTAAAAATTCGATCAGCCGCAAGTTCACGCTCTTATTGTTTGTCGTATTATTGCTTACGTCTCTTGTGCTAAGTGTGAGCTTCTACTTTATTTCCATGAATACGATCGACAACTATGTCATGCCGCAGATTAATAAGCTTCTGTCTGGCGCTGCCCAAGATGTATTCAAGAATATCAATGCAACACATGCACAGCAGACCCTGAATAAAAGCGAACAGGCTGCAACCAATCTTCAATTCTATTTTAAAGATAAAAAAGAGCAGCATGATGTAGAAACAGTCTTCCTGATTAATCTGGCCGAAGGTAAAGCTTCAGTATTGACTGCCGATCAAGGCTCTAAGCTGAAGGCTGAAGAAAGCCTTCCCGTAACCTCTGCAATGCAGCAGGCCGCCAAAGGAAAAACAGGACTCAGCGATACATATAGCGATAGTCACGGTATACATAAAACAGCCTATATTGGCATTCCCGGAAGCACGATGGTTATTGGTGTGAGTTATGATGTAGGTTTTGTTCAGGACAAAATCAACAGCATTATCTGGACCAGTGTGGCCATTACGCTTGCTTCGCTGATTATCGGCCTTGCCGCCGCCTATTACATGAGCCGCAGAATCACCCGCCCGCTCTCCCAGCTTACTGCATACAGCAACAAAATGGCCAGCGGTGACTTCACACAGGAACTGGTGATTAAAGGAAACGATGAGGTCAGCCAGCTGTCTGAAAGCTTCCGCAGCATGGGCCAGAAGCTGAAGGATATGATCGGACAGGTTCTGGATACCTCCAATACAGTCGTCACGGATGCCAATGATCTGAAAGCACGTGTTGAAGTGCTGAACGAAATGGCTCAGCGTTCCTCCGAGTCTGTAAGTGAGATCAGCAAAGGCAGCGCCACGATTGCCAGCAGTGCTATGGAGAATTCCCGGGCCATGGATGAAATCAATGTCGGCATCCAGCATATCGCTTCCGCCGCCGGCGAGGTTACCGAGCAGATCAGTGAAGCTTCCGCAGAGGCTACGGGCGGTAATGAGATTGCCCAGAGTGCTGTAGAGCAAATGCGCCAGGTAGAGGTCGCGTCTGTGCATTCACTGGAGCAATTCCGCATCATGAACGAGCGGTCGCAAATGATCGGTGAAGTTGTCCAGGGAATTACGGAGATTACGAAGCAGATCCAAATGCTGTCGCTGAATGCCTCGATTGAAGCAGCGCGTGCAGGCGAGCATGGCCGGGGTTTTGCTGTTGTTGCCGGAGAGGTACGCAAGCTGTCCGAGCAGTCGAAGGAATCCAATGAGCAGATCCGCGATTTCCTACTGGGTCTGCAGGAGGACATGAACCGTTCGGTAGAAGAGATGAATCACGTAAACTCGGAGGTCTCTTCCGGTGTCAGCAAAGTTGTTGAAGCAGGAAATGCCTTCAACCAGCTGCTCATTCTTATTCAGAGCATCAACCACAGCATTCAGTCCGTCTCGGCTGCCACTCAGCAAATCTCTGCCGGAACCGAAGAAGTCAGCGCCTCTGTGGAGGAAGCGGCACAGATTACTGCCAAGTCCCGCTCCAATGCAGACTCGCTGGCCGAGAACTCTTCCCGGCAGTATCAGGAGCTTGAAGGTCATGCACTAACCGTAGAGCATCTGCACGAACAAGCAGTCAGACTGCAGGAAGCCGTGCGGCAGTTCAAAATTTAACCCCGCCGCGATCATAACATCTGCAATCAAACCAAGGGACTCCCTGGAAGCTGCCTGCTTCCGGAGAGTCCCTTTTATGATGCCATACTAGCTTCTTGGTGCCCAAAGGATCACCGATACTCCGATTACGCAGATGCCCGCCCCGATCCAGTCATACAGGTCCGGGGTTTTTTTGTCGACCAGCCAGCCCCACAGCACAGCCAGCACAATGAATACCCCGCCATAAGCGGCATACACTCTGCCGAAGGACGGAAATTTTTGCAGCGTAGGAATGATGCCGTATGCGATTAGAATGACTGCACCGGTAAGGCCGTACCAGAGCGGACGTGACTCCCGGAGCCAGAGCCAGACGAGATATCCGCCGCCGATCTCGGCCAGTCCGGCCACAATAAACAGCAGAATCGCCATAAACATCCTTATCCCTCTTTTCCGGGCAGCCCCATGATTGTGTACACAGCCTCCATATCAAGGTTCACGCGAACCGATGCAGCGAGCCGATCGAACTCCTGTTCACGCAGTACTGCCGAAGAGAAGGTTGCTGCCAGCGGTGTCAGCCCCTTAGCCTTCCGCATGCCGTCAAGCCAGCTGCGGCGCAGCTCATCATTATGGAACAGACCGTGCAGGTATGTCCCCCATATCTTGCCGTCAGGTGAGCCCCAGCCTTCAAGCTGCTCCTGCCCATCCGACCCTTCCAGCTTAAACAGGCTGCGTACAGCGGCGGGCTCAAGATTCGTCGTTGTTCCCATATGAATTTCATATCCGCTCACAGCGGTATTAGCCGCTGCCGCCCTAGAGATTCCGCTTAATTGCAGCGGATGGCCGTCGGCCAGGACCCCATTCACCCGTACGGTCGTTTTATGCTGCAGAAAAGCTGTCGACAGCGGGAGATAGCCTAGCCCCACTCTTTCTCCCGGCTCTGCGCTCTCCACGGCGTCCGGATCCAGGAGCTTCTTCCCCAGCATCTGATAGCCGCCGCAGATTCCCGCAAGCTGGAGGGTTCCCTGGCGGAGCGCATGCGCTATCGCTTCCGGGAACCCTTGCTGTCCCAGGAACGCAAGATCAGCTGCAGTATTCTTCGTGCCCGGCAAGATAATAGCATCCGGTGTGCCGAGCTCTGCGGCTGAAGTCACATAACGCACTGCCGTATCCGGTTCATCCTCCAGCGGATCAAAATCGGTGAAATTCGAGATTCGCGGATAGCGGATGACCGCGATATCCAGCTCCTTGGCGCTTCCAGGCTGCATACGCCCCGAAGTTCCTTCCAGAACTACGGAGTCCTCCGCCTCGATCCGCAGCTGATGCAGAAACGGCAGCACTCCGAGCACCGGGATTCCCGTGCGCTCCTCCAGCCAGTCCAGCCCCGGCTGCAGCAGTGAGAGGTCACCGCGGAATTTGTTAATGATGAAGCCTTTGACACGTGCCCGCTCATGCGGCTCCAGCAGCTCCAGGGTTCCTACCAGAAATGCGAAGACGCCCCCCCGGTCAATATCCGCAACCAGTAATACCGGAGCGTCAGCCCAGCCTGCGAGATTCATATTCACAATATC
>CAKMKL010000359.1 GCA_927443375.1 uncultured Paenibacillus sp.
CGGCAAATTCCATACCTCCTGGGGCGAATTCGGCGGCTACAAGCATCCGAACGCACTGCGGTTTGAAGCCGCACTCAGTCTCGCCCACGGCGCCAAATGCTCCATCGGGGACCAGCTTCACCCCTCAGGCCTGATGGACGAAGCCACCTATGCCCTGATTGGAGCTGCCTACGCCGAGGTAGAGGCGAAGGAGCCGTGGTGCAGTGGGGTCGAATCGGTTGCCGACATCGCGGTCCTGTCCCTGGAAGCGGTGCGTGAAGCCTGTCCCGGCGGTCACGCACTGAAGGGGCAGCGTAATCTGGCCGATGCCGGTGTCGTGCGCATGCTGACTGAAGGCCACTACCTGTTCGACATCGTGGATATGTCCAGTGATTTCACCGCCTACAAGGTGCTGATTCTGCCGGACGAGGTGCCGGTATGGCCGGAATTGGCCGGCGCTATAGAAGCCTTTACAGCAGGAGGCGGCAAAGTGCTGGCCACGGGGCGTTCGGGTCTGAACACGGCCGGGGATGCTTTTGCGCTGAACCTCGGAGTCAACTGGCTGGGAGCTAATCCGTACCGGCCAGCTTATTTCCGTCCGCATTTCACGCCCGGTGCCCTGCTTCCGGCCTCCTATGTGATGTATGGCGAGGGCCAGCTAGTGGAGCTTAACGGCGGTCATTCACTCGGCCACCTGGAGAATCCGTATTTCAACCGTGATGTCTTCACCTTTTGTTCGCATCAGCACACACCCGGTGCCAGAGAGGACAATGGTCCAGGCATGGTTGAGAGTGAAGACGGAATCTATATTGCCTGGGGGGTGTTCAGCGATTATGCGGATGGCGGGCATCTCATCCTGAAGGAGATGGTGATCCATGCCCTATCCCGGCTGCTTCCGCAGCCTGCCCTGAGTACCAGTCTTCCGGCCCGGGGAATAACGACCCTGCAGTACCAGCAGGCCGAGCGGCGCTATGTGAACCATCTGCTCTATGCCGCTCCCGTACTCAAGGGCCGCATAGAAGTCATCGAAGACATCGTGCCGCTCCGGGACATTTCCGTCAGCCTGCGTCTCCCGGCCGCTGCCCCTGTCCATCGTGTTTACCTCGCCCCGTCAATGACAGAGCTGCCGTTTACGGCCGGCCAGGAGGGTGAACTCTCGTATACGGTTCCTTACCTGGAGAATCACCAGATGGCAGTGATAGAGCTGGCGTAGCACAAGCACTCTCGGGAGCCCGCATATTAATAAAAATAAGGGACGTCGCAGCAGCCTCCGGCTTCTGTAACCTCCCTTTTTTCAATCCGCTATCCGCGTGTTAATCCCTTTTACCTGGACATCCCTGCCGCTTACCCAAAATAATCCTCAGGTATTGTCCTCCGGTTTGATAACACCCTTTTTGATAATTATATTTCCATATAAGGCCTCTTCACCCGTAATTACAATAGCATAGCTCTGCTTGGAGCGGGTATAGAACGCAAAGCGTTCCTCGTATCCGATGGTTGCCGCCTCATCATGTCTGGAGATAATGTCTTCATAGATAGACCAGATCACCGGTACTGTGTTATCACCTTCAACCACAGCCATGAACGCCGCCTGGTGCGCCGCATAATGATCCAGGGGAAGCAGTTCGAGGATCGCATCCAGCAGCCGGGGGATCCCGGTGCCATCGTATCTCAACACTCTGGAATGCAGTGCATGCCCCGGGTAATTGGCGTCTGCCAGCACAAGCTCATCCCCATGGCCCATCTCCATCAGAACACGAACCAGTTCGGGGGACAGGAGCTTCGGTATTTTCTTCAGCATGTTGTTCCTCCATATAAATTGAACTTGTGAATCTTTTCTTTAAGGGATTGGCCGTGACTCCTGAGAATGTTTGGACTTCCGGCCGCTGTTGTCTGCAGATTTCTTGATTCTATACCGCTGTTCACGGTGGAAATCCCCAGACAAAGGCGGACTGTTTGCGGGGCATTAACCACTGTGTTTTTGCCCCTTTTCTCTCGCATGTTCATGGTGGTTTACACAGACACAATAAACCTTATGAGAGAGACTCATGCTATTTATGGCCAGCACGGCTCACA
>CAKMKL010000360.1 GCA_927443375.1 uncultured Paenibacillus sp.
CTCAAGGCTTTCGAAATCGCCGAAAAAATCGGTTTTGCCGATCCGAATTACTTCAGCTTCTGTTTCCGCAAGAAATATGGCCAATCGCCTAAAGAATATAAGAACAGCGCCCGGGGAGGTTAGCCATGACCAAATCAAAGGCTTATTTCTTTCCGCTGCGGCCGCAGCCCGGTTCACGCGGCAGAATACGCCTGTCCGCTAAGCTGCGCAGCATTCAGCTGATTATTACGCTCTCTTTTACGGCAGTAGCCGTACTTGTTGCAGTAATTGTCAGCTCCATGCTGTACAACAAATTTGCTAAAACCGCGGAGGAGAACGCCAACCTGAATATGCAGCAGATTATTGAGCAGGTCAATTATAATCTGGAGCTGTATGTGAAAGGCATGAGCAATATCTTTGAAACGGCAGAGGAACAGGTGACGACAAGCCCTTCCATTGACTCACCGCTGCTCTATGAACGGATGGATACGCTCATGAGCAGCCGGGAAGACCTCGTATCCATAGCTGTATTTACCCCGCAAGGGAGATATGTTGCCGGCACACCGGGCCAGAACATGCGGGTCAATACACAGCTGCAAAGCCAAAGCTGGTTTACGAATGCCCAAAAAACCCCGGATATTTCCTATTCTGCACCGCATATCCAGAATTTGTTCAAAGGCCAGTACAACTGGGTGGTTTCTATCAGTAAGATGATCGAGTACAAAGAGAACGGGGAGCTGAAGCGCGGGATTCTGCTGATCGATTTTAACTTCCGCACCATCGACCAGCTCAGCCGGCAGGTTAAACTAGGGAAAAGAGGCTACGCTTACATTCTCGATTCCCTGGGGAATATCGTATACCATCCGCAGCAGCAGCTGATTTATGCCGGCCTGAAATATGAGAATGTCGAGCCGGTGCTTGCCTATTCCTACCGCAGCTATCTCGATGAATCAACAGGAGAGAAGCGCTTTATTACTGTGCGGACCCTGGAAGAAACCGGCTGGAAAATTGTTGGTGTTGCCTATTACGATGAGATTGTAACGACCAAGCGCGATTTGAACCAGTTTCTGTTCTGGTTTCTGGCGGCTGTCATTCTCTGCGCCATTGCCGTTTCCGTATTCCTGTCCTGGCTGATTGCAAGCCCCATCCGCAAGCTGGAGCGGACCGTCAAGCAGGTGGGCGAAGGGGATCTTAATACTCCGATCAATGTCAGCGGCGCTTATGAGGTTGAGCAGCTGTCAAGGCGCTTTAATCTGATGCTGCAGCGGATCCGTCAGCTGATGGATCAGATTATCTATGAGCAGGAGACGAAACGCAAAGGTGAGCTGGAAGTGCTGCAGTCACAGATCAATCCGCATTTTTTGTATAATACGCTGAATTCTGTCATCCGGCTTGCCGAGCGGGGAAAAAATGAAGAGGTCATCACGATGATCCAGTCCCTCTCTAAGTTTTTCCGGATCAGTCTGAGCAAGGGGAATAATATCATTACCGTACAGGAAGAATTAGATCATATCCGCCATTACCTGGTGATCCAGAGCTTCCGTTTCAAAAACAAATTCCGCTTTGAGATAAAAGCGCAGGATGAAGTACTTCCGCTACAGACGATTAAGCTGATTTTACAGCCCATTGTGGAAAATGCCCTTTATCATGGTATCGAAATGTCGCCGGATGAAGGACTCATCCTTATCAGTGCGGAGCTGCAGGACAACCTGATAGTGATCCGGATTAGCGACAATGGCATCGGGATGTCCAAAGAAACACTTCATAATATCCTAAGCGGCGGCAGTAAAAGTGCCGGCGGCTCCGGCGTCGGAGTACGAAATGTGAATGAACGGATCGGTCTGTATTACGGGCGGGAATTCGGCCTTGCTTTTGAAAGTGAGCTGGAGGAAGGGACAACGGTTACGATCACCTTCCCGGCCTTTGGACAGAATGAAGGTCAAGAGAATACTGCGGGAGGGGAAACGTCATGAAGACAAAACGGTTAGTGCTGACAGTATTGATGTGCGCTCTGGTCTGGCTGACGGTCACCTCCTGCTTCAACAGAGCACCTGTTTATATCACTACGAACAAAACACGCAATATCCACATGATTGTGAAGATGAGCAAGGGCGATTACTGGAACACGGTGAAGCTGGGTGCTGAAGCTGCCGCGAAGGAATTCAATGTGAAGCTGACCTTCAAAGCGCCGGATTCGGAAAGCGACATAGATGAGCAGATCGCTATGGTGGAGGATTCGATTAATCTGCGTGCGGATGCCATCATCCTTGCTGCCAGCAGCTATATGGGACTGGCCCAGGTTGTAGACCAGGCCGCCTATTATAAAATTCCTGTGATTTCCGTCGATGCAGAGGTCGGTTCTGCGCGGGTGCGGACCTATGTCGGATCAAACAGCTATGAGGCCGGGCAGAAATCCGCTGAACGGCTGATTAATCTGCTGAACGGATCAGGTGAGATCGGCATTCTCAATTTTACCAGCGCCTCTTTACAGGATCAGAGGTCTAACAGCGCTTCTATTGATTACGGGGCACGGGATGCGGACGAACGGGAGAAAGGATTTCTGAATTATGCGGCCCGTTATCCGAATATTCATGTCGTGCAGATCTCCTATACCTCTTCCAGCACTGCTGAGGCAGAGGAGCTGACCCGGCAAATGCTGGAGAATCACCCTGACCTTCGGGGCATCGCTACATTGAATGAGACAGCGTCACAGGGAGCGGGAAAAGTAATACAAAGTCTTGGACTTAACAATCTAATCAAAATGGTCGCCTTTGACAGCTCACCGTC
>CAKMKL010000361.1 GCA_927443375.1 uncultured Paenibacillus sp.
AGGGGGGGAATGAGATGGACAATGAGGCGCTTAATAATGTGCTTGCTTTCGCCTCGGTATTAGCCGTGTTTGTTATGGCACTTGTGCAGCTGGTAAAGAACAGCGTGAACATTCCCCGCAATCTTGTTCCTGCCGTAGGTCTGGCAATCGGTTTATTTGTCGGCGCGGTTGCCTACCCTTTTACGGATATGACACTTGTTCTCCGCCTGTGGGCAGGCGGACTGGCCGGTTTATCGGCCACTGGACTGTTTGAACTAGCCTTTAACAAAAGAGATGGATCGACCAAAGACAAATAACATGAATTGTATGCTCACTATATTTATGCTTATGCCTGCTGGCGATCTGAACAAGCAATCTGCAAATGAGACCATACAATAAGGTATGCAGTAAAGGAAGGGGGTGTTTTATATATGGGAACTTATCTGGATGCCAGAACCTCACAGAATGCCAGCACGGCGAATTCCATTGCCATCCCGATTCTGGCGATCAATACCCCGCAGTTGTTCGGCCAAATTGGTCTGATCACTTCGGGCATTACTACTAATCCGCGCGTGCTGTTAAAAGGAACGATTTCCTTACAGCTTCCGCTTGCCCTGGTTGGTATTACTGTCAGTATTGTCAGAGGTACGCTTCCTACTGATCCGGTTGTGTATTCCGCGACCTCTACTTTCAACCTTAGTCTTCTGGCGCCGCAGGTTATTGCATTTTCTGCTGCTGATTTTAACCCGCCGGTTTCACCGCAATTGACTTATACAGCATTCGTTACCTCTAACCTGCTGGGTACGATCCGTGTCGGTCCGGAGAGCTTTGATGGAATTTTGGTTTCAGACTAGTTGCAGCCTTACGTCTTGTCATGCCCTTAACGGGTATGACAAGATGTTTAAGTGAAATTAAACCGCTTCGCCCAATCTGATTGGAACAATCGTACATATTCTATTCTGTAGTCATTATTTTGAAGGAGGTTATCTCATGGGTGCAGATTGCGGATACGGCGGTAATGTAGGCGGTGCTAATGTAGGTCCGGTGGGTCCTTGGACATCTACTGGTGCGATCCTGGTTCTTTATATCTTGCTTGTTATTATCTTGAGTGCCTGCTTTATCTAAGAGCGTAAGCAAAAGGCGCGTTTCCTGAAATTGTCAGGTTCGCGCCTTTTTTTGTTGGAAAAATTGGACTTCAGTTAAGTTATACTGGAGGGAGATGGATGATATTAGGAGGAGTTTATGTATATTAGGAAGCTGGCTGCCGGTGAACTGCCGCCGATGGACCTGTTGCTGTCAGCAGATCCATCACACATAAAAGTAGAGGCCTATTTGAAAAGAGGTGAATGTTATGCATCATTTGATGAAGGGGGAGTCACCGGTGTATATGTGTTGCTTCCTACACGCCCTGATACTGCCGAATTGGTAAATGTTGCTGTCGCTGAGGTTCATCAGGGAAAAGGGCTCGGCAAACAACTTGTGTTACATGCGATTCAGTTAGCGGAAACACAAGGGTTTAAAACGGTTGAAGTAGGAACCGGTAATTCGAGCGTGGGTCAACTGGCACTATATCAGAAATGCGGCTTCAGGATTGTAGGTGTGGAGCTGGATTATTTTACGAGGCATTACCCGGAAGTTATTTATGAGAATGGAATGATATGCAGAGATATGCTGCGTTTGACCCGGGATCTCTGAAGTGATTGCTAATCCGCAATCCGCCAAAAATTGTTTTATATGATAAATAATCTGTGAATATTTTGGATTCTATCCGGTGAGGAGTGCTGTCAAAGTGAGAAAAGGGTTAGTCCTGGTAATCATCTGCAGTCTGCTGTTTCTAGGGGGAATTTGGGATTCACCGGTGGTGCATGGTGCTGAAGATAAAGTAGGCGTCACCGTCAACTTCGAACCCCTAAAGATTTCGGCTGGAATTACCCCTTTTGTAAACAGCTCGGTGGTTATGGTGCCTGTCCGCCCGTTAGGTGAAGCGCTTGGTTATGAGGTCACTTACATAAAAGAACACAACAGCCTGCAGCTGAAGGGTAATGGACGTGAGGGTGTAATTAGACTGGGAGAGAGTACGCTTGTCCTAAACGGCAAGGAGAAGCTTGCCATCGACGGCAAGGCTATGCTTAAGAATAGCCGCATATTTGTACCGTTATCATTCTTTGGAGCGCTGGGATTAATCACCTCCTATGACGCAAGTTCGCTCCACGCAGCCGTAAGCACGCCGCAGAAATACGCAGACAACGTAGTAGTTTTGTTGAATTCAGGTCAGTATGAGGAATTGTGGCAGGACTTCTTCAGTGCAGAGCTTAAAAAACGGGTTCCAATCTCTGCACTTCATTCGGGTTGGGAGAGTCTGGACGGTTCATATGGTACCTTTGTTCAGTTGGACTCGGTTACTGTCACACAAGTTAATGGACAAACCGTTATTCAGGCTAATGTGGAATTCTCCAAAGGCAATTTAAACATGATTATCACTGTGGACAATAATGCCCGGTTAACCGGCTTAAGGTTTACACCTGGTGCTGCAACCGCTGTGGAGCGGGAGCTTCCGGAAGGCTTAACCGAAGAGACGGTAGTAGTTGGCGAAGGTACAGCACATCCGTTAAAGGGTATTCTGACACTTCCTGAGCATTCGTCTGGCCGGCTTCCGTCTATAGTGCTCGTTCATGGATCAGGTTCAACCGATCTTGACGAAACAGCATTCGCTTATAAGCCCTTTCGTGACATCGCCTGGGGGTTAGCGCAGCAAGGGATTGCTGTCCTGCGGTATGACAAGCGTTCATACGCTTATCCCAAAGAGTTTATCGGAGATGAGGCAGCAAGCTTTACTGTAAAAGAAGAAACGGTAGATGATGCCATACTCGCGGCCAAACTGCTGAAGTTGGATAAACGGCTGGACCCGGGACATGTGTATCTGGCCGGGCATAGCCTTGGAGGGATGTTGGCTCCGCGAATCGATGCAGACGGCGGGGATTTTGCCGGACTAATCCTTCTGGCAGGATCTCCGCGAAAGCTGTGGGAGATTGTGTATGATCAGAACATGAATGTTATCCATACGCTAGAAGACAGTAATCCGCTCAAAGCGCAAACGGTTTCGGCACTGGACGGTGAACTCATGAAAGCCAAGGCATTGTCCTCATTAACCGCTGAACAGGCCAGGCAGGCACCGGCTGTGTTTGGAATTCCGGCTTATTATCTGCAGGAAATGCAGCAGCATGACACGGCGGAGCTGGCCCGAAGACTGACCAAACCCATACTCGTCATGCAAGGAGCAGATGATTTTCAAATATTTTCCGGTACAGACTTTCCCCTGTGGAAAGAAGTCCTCAAGAATAATGCTGCGGCTGAGTTTAAGCTCTACACTGGGTTAAATCACTTTTTTGTCAGTTATGACGGAGCGGGAGCGGGAACAACTGCTGAGTACAATGTACCGGGCACAGTGGACCCGCAGGTCATTGCGGATATGGGAGCATGGATCAAGGCACAATACCTTAACTAGGGCTTTAGGGCGAAAATACATGATCCCGAAAATGTATAAGAATCTGACTGAATTGATTGGTAATACTCCGGAAATTATTAAGTGAAGAACGGGGATGTCTTCGAGGCTGCACGCAGCCTGGCAGTAACAGAGGGCTTGCTCGCAGGCCTCTCTTCAGGTGGTGCGGAGTAAATTACCAAACGGCCTGAGAATTAAGGCAGTAATATATGGAATAGAATATTTGCATAAATGTTAAATTAATGTAACAACTGTCCATTTGGGATGGTTGTTTTTTTTGGGTCATAGCACAAAGGGCCTGAGCATAGTTGGATTTAGCTTCAATTACGGCTAACTGTATGAATAAACAGATATTTTTAGCTATACGTATGTAAGTCAAAAGCTATATAATTAAGCCTGTGAATTAAAAAGTAGCCGGGCGGTGTTGTGTGTTGTCGTGGGATATTCCAGGATTTATGTTTTTCTCAACGATTGAAACTGTATCATTATATTATTTGATCATGACACTCTTTCGGTTTAAATGGATGACATTCATCTGGCCAGCGATGTTTATTATTTTAATCAATAATTTGCAAAGCTATTTGCTGAGAAATGAACTCGATATGGCGAATATTTCACCTCTAGTCACAATTATTGTTTTTATATTCTTTTTTGCTGCTGTTGTCAGGATGCCGTTTGTTTTTTCAGTTATTGCAACGATCTCCGGATATGTGATCTTTGCCGTTATCCAGTCATCATTGGTGTTGCTTATGTTCGGTTCCCTTTCGCAGGTGGAGAATCACACAATCAACGGGTACATTCTGCAAACAGCATCTGCTGCTGTAGTGTTCGTAATCTTCTGGTTTGCTTACCACAAGGGCAAGGGCTTTACGTTTGATATGGAAAAACTGAGATTCAAGCTGGAAGATATTGTGCTGACCGTGTTAATCATTATTTTTCTGATCGGCATATCCGTGCTGCTGGTTTATAAAAACCTTTGGATCGATATTATGTTCTTCATCGTGATGTCCGCATTCCTGTTATATTATTCAACGAAAAAGGAGCGGGAGGATGCTTGAGAACCTGGCAGGGTGGATCGCGGCAAGCATTAAAAATGTCGTCCCTGAACATCCGGCATCCTATGCAGTCCTGAAATTTGCTGTAGCCATAGTGCTCAATGTGGTACTTGTTATAGGATGTACGTTATTGATCTCAGTGATCACAGGTAAAACGGCAGAAGCCGTATCATTCTGATCTCCTTCGCGCTGCTGCCCGTTCTGCTGCTTGCACCTACCGGAATTGACAAACAGACAAGAATACCCGCGAAGCAGTGGCCAAAGCTGAAATTCATTGCAGCCGCACTTGTAGTTACGAATATCTTTATTGCATCGCCGGTTATTGCGGCCAGTTTTATGGCCCAGGCTGTGAGTTTAGTAATCGTATGGAAAAAGGGGAGCGGAAGTCATCGGAACATTTCAGCGCAAAGCCGTTTATAAACTGGCGTCGGTTTTAGCCTTCCTGGCTGTTTTTATAGTAGATGCTGTTCCTAGTGTTCTTTTTGTACATCAGCCGGAGGTTCCGGAAGAATTATTGAAATAGTATTGGAGTTGGTCATCTTGAGCAGTATGTCTGTGACCCGTGATGTGAAAGGTAACAGCGGATTGTCCGCACTCGATATTACCGAAATTACATACATGGAATTCGAAAGAAATCTATATAGAATCGTCGTCCACACGAAGGATGAAGTATTTTATACAGTCGGTACGCTGAAATATTGGGTAACTACACTTACAAGTTCAGGCTACAATTTTGTCCTGGCAGACCGCAATACCCTGATTAATGTCTCCAACATCATTCAGCTCGACAAAACCTTCCATGTCGCTTATTTCGGGGAGAACCTGAAGGGAATAGAGCAGAAGTGTTTTCTTTCGGAGAAAGGCTATAAGGAAGTCGTTAAAGACGTTAAAATCTCGCAGCCGCATATCCGATTTATTGAACTGCCTTTGTGGTAGTTCTTTTTTTATGAGCAGGAAAATATTGCATACCCGGGAACGATTCATTATACTCCCAATATAGGAATTTAAAATTTTATATATGCGGAGGGGAATTAACAAAGTGAAAAAGAAAATGACTGCTGCGTTTACCGCTTTTGCTGTGCTCGGGGGAATGGGAGCCGGAGTTGTTGCCGGTGCCAATCTGCAGGAGATTAAAGCGTTCCTGAATCCAAGTATTAAATTTAAACTCAATGGTCAGCCAGTACAGCTTAAGAACAGCAGCGGTGCAGTGGTAGCCCCGATTACTTATAACAATACCACTTACTTACCAGTCAGAGCTGTATCTGACCTGCTGGGGGTTGCCGTTAAATTTGATCCTGCCGCCAATACCATATTCTTAGGGGAACAACTCGAAGGCGTTTCCATTGCCGCGGGCTTTGATTCTTCGTACCACACTAAGGACCCGGACAAAACGGTCTATCTGGACAAGGATTATAAAGACGTTCATTTCGACAACGGCAGCGGAACACGCGGCAGCTCCTTCATGCTCTACCCCAAAAATAAATACCAGAAGCTGTACATCCAGGTTGCGGCAATCGGCGGCGATATTAAAGATTTCACCATACAAGATAGTGATACCGACACTGTGCTCAAAAAACAGACTATTACTGCTGAGCAAGGTCTTGTAACCATAGAAGCAGATATTGCAGGAGTAGATTCAATTTATGTAACCGGGCAAGTTGAAGACGGCGCGGCCATGTTCGTTCCATTGACTACTTCGTATTATAAATAAAGGGCAATAGATATGTTCATAAAATAACAACAGTATTATAGGGCACCTCTTAAAGTCATCATTGGGATAAGCTTGGTTTATCCGGTGGAGATTTTAGGGGGTGTTTTTATTTATAGAAGGGATGTGGAGGTTGTGTTTTACAGGAGAAAGAGTTATGTCGTTAAAAATGCATTTGTTGATATCTTTAATATGCACTTTAATCAGAATAACCTGCCTAATCAGATAAAACATGGTGCTCGTCTAGTAGGAAGATGGATGGCCCCATCCACAGCTAAAACTACCGAAATTTTTGCAGTTTGGGAATACGACAGTTATGAAAAATATAAAGAAATAGAAGGAAAAGTCCGCGCTGACAGTGATCATGTTTCAACAGTAACCGCTTGGTATGAAAAACATGGCGGCAGGGATTTCGTGTATAAGGAGTATATATTAGAAGTGAAAAATGAGCAGATAATCTCAACTATAACAAAGTATTAAAATTTACTGCGAATCTTTTTTTACACATAAAATCGAGGCCCTATTTCTAGGGCCTCTTTCATGGGAGAGGAGAAACCGGACGAAGAGCTTATGGGGAAACGTAAGCCTGCTCCGCGGTTGTCTACGACATTTTGCAATGCCGATAGTTACATGTTGTCCCGGAATGAGCGTTCTCATACATCGAAGCTGAAAAATATCTGCACCTCTAAAATGACACATCCAGACAAACTTTTTATTTAACCTGACAATTGTGGTACTATAGGCTTGGACTTATGCCCTAACCGGCGTAATAAACAGAGACATAGAGCAGGTGAATCGGTGAGAGTTGTATCGGGAAGTGCAAAGGGCAGACCCCTGAAAAGTGTTCCGGGCAGCGGAACGCGGCCTACGACTGACAAGGTGAAGGAAGCAGTATTCAGCATGATCGGCCCGTATTTCGAGGGTGGAATCGCGCTGGATTTGTTTGCCGGCACAGGAGGCCTTGGAATTGAAGCGCTGAGCAGAGGGATGGACCGTGCGGTTTTTGTGGATATGGAGCAGAAGAGCATTGATACCGTGCGTTCCAATCTGAAGGCGGTCAAAATGGAGGAACAGGCGGAAGTATACCGCAATGATGCCGGTAGAGCGCTTAGCGCGCTTGAAAAACGGGGGCGAACCTTTGATCTTGTTTTCCTGGACCCGCCCTATCGGCTAAAGCACGGGGATGAACTGATGCTGGCGATGGCCCAGAAAGGTTTACTTAAACCTGATGCAGTGGTCGTGTTGGAACATGAATCGGGCTACGTTTATCCTGAGGATATTCCAGGGTTCTATAGAACACGCCAGGCTGTATACGGAGAGACGACGATCTCCATTTATCAGTATGAAGCTGCTCCGGGGGAAGCTGCCGGTAGTGGTAAGGAGGGTAATGATGAGTCTGCAAATTAGAAAAGAACGTGTCGCCATCTATCCGGGAAGCTTCGATCCGGTAACTATGGGACATATGGATATTATACGGCGCGCAGCTAAACAGTTTGACAGACTGATTGTTACCGTACTTAATAATTTAAGTAAAAACCCGATGTTCACGGTGGAGGAGCGCACGGAGCTGCTGCAGCAGGCCACAGCGGACATTCCGAATGTCGAGGTTGACAGCTTCCGTGATCTGCTGGTTAATTATCTCCGCCAGAAGAACGCCCAAGTAATCGTGCGCGGGATTCGTACGGTCACCGATTTTGAGTATGAACTGCAGACTGCTTCTATTAATCATAGTCTAGATCCTGAAGTAGAGACCATATTCATGATGACGAACCCGAAATATTCCTATCTTAGCTCGAGTGTAGTGAAGGAGTTGGCTCACTTTGGCGCGAATGTTTCGGACTTTGTTGCGCCTGAGGTCGAACGTGCTATGAAGCTCAAATTCAGCCAGCTGGACGCCCGGACGAAGTGACAGCATATACCAGGCCAGACATAACCAATAACAAGAGCAGCAATATGGATTGCAGGCTCAGCAGCTGCGGAATCATGCTCCAGACGGTAAAAGGACTTAAGGTTTCTGGAGATACTGCTGCATCTGTACGGCTTATTGCCGGCAGAACAACTGCACGGACGTTAAGCAGCGGCTTCCACAGCAGAAAGGTAAAGGTAAAAGCGTATAAGCCATGTAGAAGCCGGACTGCGGCGTAGGGGATAAAACGGGCCTTGGCTTGTTTGAGTGCTGTCAATGATTGGAGCTGTCCGCAAATTCCGCTCCACCCCAGCGCTGCAGACAGGAGAGCCAGACCGGTTACACCTGCGGAACTAAAGACAAATGGTACTGTGGCTTGTGAAGTCAGGGCATTTGCACCCAGATGAATCTCCAGAACACTGGCAGCCAGAGCCGTTGGCAGCTGTGGAAACAAGGTAGCAGCTATGTTGATGACCACGGAGAACATTATCATATACCCGCCGACGACCATCAGATTCTGGACCGCAGAGGCGACAGCTTCGCCAAGCAGCTTGCCGAAGCTGCGGCCATCCCGTTCACGGGCCTCTAAGACAGCCTGGTGAATACGTCTGGGTAGGGGGGCTGTATCGCGTGTGATGTCTTGCGCTGCGCTGTTCCATCTGCCTGCGAATAGTGCAGCGGTGAATCCGGCAGCCAGGCCTGACAACCAGTGGATGGCAAGCAGGGTATAACCGGCGGCAGGGCTGTGAAGGAAGGCAACCCCCACTACAATAACCAGAGTTACCGGGCTTGCAAAATGGGCAAGCGCGGCCAGACGTCCGGCCTCTTTGTCTGATATACTCCCCTGCTTGTGGAGCTGCTGCACTCCCCCTGCACCTGCGGGGAATCCAGCAGTCATGCCAAGCGCCAGTGTCCACCCTCCTGCTCCGGGCAGGCGGAATACCTTGGTCATTAACGGCTCCAGCAGGATGCCGAAGCCATGAACAAAGCCTGAAGCGGTCAGCATTTCCGATAAGATCAGGAAGGGCAGCAGTGCCGGGAAGATCAGCGTCCACCATAGCTTGAGTCCCTGCAGGGAAGCCGCGAAGGAGGACTCCGGTGCTGAGACGATGGCAACTGCCAGCAGAATGGCTGCAATACCGGCCACGAAGGGTGCAGAGGCTGAAGTTAAGCGCCGTATTTTAACATTATTCATTATGAGCATCACCTCTTCATAACTTAGGACATGGGCTGAAGACTGTTATCAATTTATGCAGTGCAGACAACCATCATGCCATAGCCGGAGAAGGTGCAGCTTCTGAAATTCGTTTGAAGAAAGCATAGAGCCGCGGGAAAGAAGGGAAAAGCATTGAGGCAACAGAAACGCCGGGTAGGATTCCGTGCCATCGCCTACTTGTTTACTTTAGTGGTTATACTCTATGTTACAGTTTTTATGAATACCCCCTACATCGTATATCAGCCCGGCAGTGCCTCTGAGGTTGCGCCGATGATCAAGGTGCAGAATGCGGATAAGGATGAGAAAGGCACCTTTATGATGACAACGGTGTCGGCCAGCTATGCTAATGTGGCTCTGCTAATCGCCTCTTTATTTAACTCTTATTCTGAGGTTGTCCTGAAAGAAACCCGGCTTGGAGATAAAACAGAAAAGGAATATGCGGCTGAACAGGTATATTATATGAACAGTTCGCAATCCTTTGCTGTACAGGCCGCATATCATGCTGCGAATGTTCCTTATGAAGATGTAGTGGATTATTTGTATGTATTCTCCGTTCCGGTCACGGACAATCAAGGACAATTTCATCCCGGTGACAAGATTATCAGTGTAGAAGGCAAACATATTGCGGATCCGGAGACTTTATCAGCACTCTTATCCACCAGTAAAATTGGCGGTCAAGTAGCGGTAGTGCTGCAGCGGGACGGCAAGGAAGTCAAAGAGCAGGTAACCCTGGTAGAGGTCAAGGATAAAGATACCGCTGCTGTAAAACCAGGACTGGGAGTGGTAATCGGTGCAGTGCAGAAAGTTAAGCCTAAGGTAGAAGGCAAGGATGTCAGCTTTGTAGACACCAATGTCGGAGGACCGTCGGCTGGACTTATGTTTACGATGGAAATTTACAACCAGCTTACTCCTGGCGACCTGTCCAAAGGACACCGGATAGCCGGTACCGGCACTATTGATGCGGACGGTAATGTTGGACCGATTGGCGGGGTTAAGCATAAGATTGTAGCTGCAGAACGCAAGAAGGCAGAGGTGTTCTTTGTCCCTGTCAAAAATTATGAAGAAGCAAAAGCTAGAGCCGATAAAATAGGCACCGACATGAAGCTGGTGCCTGTGTCGACGCTGGATGACGCTCTGGAATACATGAAGAAGCTGCCGGTTATACCCTAACCGGGGGCATGAAGTAATCGCTGTAAAGATCGTTGCGCAGCGGACTGCCGAAAGCTCCTGCGTAAGCGGCTGCCGCCTGAATATCACGCTCCAGACCGGGATGGGAAAAGCCTGCCGGTGAGGTGATAACGGGCCATGTGGCGGTTTGTTTCATGCGTTTCAGCAGTAGCCGCCCGGTTTCCCGGAAACCGAGTATCCGGATATAACCTGGACCCTGTGCTAAAGCGGATGGGGTCATTTCTTTTTTACTGTGATTCAGCAGTGTATGCAGCAGCAGGCGTTGAAGGCGCGTATGCGTATAGCGCTTGCTTTTTAAGGCTTCCAGGAGCCCGCTGATTGTGAACTGCTCCAGCTGCGGCATTACCCGCAGAAGACGGTTCTCCAGACCCTCGTTCATATCCTGAAGCAGCTGCAGCTCTGCTGCGGTCCGGGTTACGAGCATATGGCGCAGCTGGTCTCGGAAGTCTTCCAGACTTACCGGACCTCTGCCAGCCGCATGCTCTCTTTTCAAGATGGACATGCTATATTCCGGCATGTATGCAGCGGGTGATCCGCCTTCCAGGAGCAGGCGGCGGATCGCCGTGGCACTGGCAATGGACGATCCGCTCTGCAGCGGGTCGTGAAACCCTGCGCCGGTGCGCGGCACGGTCAAGGGCTGTATCGCGCTCCCCAGCCGGCGCAGCGCGATGAGGTAGTGCAGGCCGAGGCTGTTATTCGGCTGCCGCAGCAGCGCCTCGGCATCAAAGGGACTCCCGTGACCGCCGGGAGTCCCTTCCCAGGCCGCCGCCGCAGCAATGCTGTAGGCGGCAGGGAAGCTCGCTCCGAGCGCCATGCGGCGGCGGATCTCGGCCTGCAGTTCGCTGCTCTCTTCGGCCAGGAAGTCGGCCAGAGGGAGCAGCTCACCCAAAGCGCCGGCTTCGGAGCCGAAGCACAGGCTTGAAGTGACACCGGTCGCCTCCATAAGAGAGACGGCCCCGAAGGCGAACCATTCCGCAGGCTGCAGGGCATAGGCAACCGGCAGCTCAATGACGAGGTCGGCACCCATATGCAGCGCCATTTCGGTACGTGCCCGCTTGCTGACCAGCGCCGGCTCACCGCGCTGGGTGAACGGGCCGCTCATAACGACGATGGCGCTGTCCGCACCCGACAATCGTTTGGCCTCGTTAAAATGATGGACATGCCCGTTATGTAAAGGGTTATATTCGGCTATAATACCAACAGTAGTCACGGTCGTGTCACTCCAAATTCCTATTTGATATATTGATGCATTAGTTATATCATAAGTTGTCCAGCTTCCTGAAACAATATAAAGGAAAAATGGTTGACAAAGATCGGTAATTCTAGGTATAATAATTTTTGTTTGTTTGGAGTGATGATTATGAAGATTCACTTTCGCAAAATGGCAAATGCCGACGAGTCTCTGCAATTCCAGGAAACCCTGGATGTCAGTGAGCTTGTCAGAGGGCGGAAGGATATACTTGCGGTTGCACCACTCTCAGTGAACCTTAAAGCGCTGCCCGCGGAAACCGATAGTGTGAACGTGGTGGGAACATTGGAAGGAAATGTGGACATGTTATGTGCACGTTGCCTATGTGAGGTGAACAGCAAATTGAACATTCCTTTTGCTGAGACTTTCAAATGGCTTAAGCAGCCGATTCTTCCCGAAGATGAAGATGAAGAACTCATCTACATCACGGATGAGACTGTGGATCTTGTTCCGTATGTGGAAGAAAACTTCGTACTGCACTTGCCGGATTCGGTATTGTGCAAGGCAGACTGTCTTGGTCTTTGTCAGAAATGCGGACAAAATTTGAACGAAGGCACCTGCAGTTGCGACAACACAGTGATCGATCCTCGACTCGCTGCGTTGAAAGGATTCTTTACCAAGCAAGATGACTAAGAACAAATCCCGGGTTATAACGGGTCAACAACACATTCAGGAGGTCGAAAACAATGGCAGTACCACAACGTAGAACGTCCAAGACACGCCGTGACAAGCGTCGTACACACTTTAAACTGGTAGTACCAGGTATGGTGAAATGTGAACAATGCGGAGAGCTTAAACTGGCTCACCACGTATGCAAAGTTTGCGGAACTTACAAAGCTAGAGAGATCATCAAACAATAGTTTTTAATAAAAGGTAGCACTTCATCTTCTGGTGGGGTGCTATTTTTTTTGAGAATAATAGAAAGTACTTTAGCCATACTGAAAATTATCAGGCAGGCCGGGCATTTGCAGGTTACGCAGGATGACACTTTTAAGTCAATGCTTTATTTTTGCCGTCCCATGCTTTATACTACATATTAGTACCTGGTTCTAAAATGAGTTTATACCTTAATAGCTATGATAATAACGGCCTTTTCTTTGGCCCGATGCTTTGATCTAATATAACGTTTCCGCTTGAGCATGTGCCAGGAGGTGAGCCGCCATAGAGCGGATGTCCAAGAAAGAGCGCCAGCAGCAGCTGCTGCACATTATAGATGGCAATCCATTTGTGACTGACCGTGAATTGACCCGGCAGCTCAAGGTCAGTATCCAGACCATACGGCTGGACCGGCTGGAGCTCGGTATTCCGGAACTGCGCGAACGGATGAAGCAAATGGCAGAACACTCCTACGATCAGGTGCGTTCTCTGCCTCCTGACGAAGTGGTTGGTGATATTGTTGATTTGCAGCTGGACCGCAGCGGCATTTCCATATTCGAAATCCGTGAGGAGCATGTTTTCTCCAGAAACGGGATAGCCCGCGGCCACTATGTGTTTGCCCAGGCCAATTCGCTGGCAGTTGCCGTGATCAATGATGAGATTGCCCTGACGGCTTCCGCCGATATCCGTTTTGTACGTATGGTGCGGTTAGGCGAGAAATGTATTGCCAAAGCGCAGGTGCGTTCGCTTGCAGGCCGGAACGGCAAGGCTGAAGTGGACGTGTTTACATATGTTGGGGAAGAACTGGTGTTTCAGGGCCATTTTGTAGTCTACCGGTCTGCAATTGAAGAATACAGCGAAGGGGGAAACCGCAGTGCTGATCGCCATTGATGCCATGGGCGGTGATAATGCACCTGAATGCAACGTTGAAGGTGCGCTGTCCGCGGCCGCGGAATGGAGCGATACACAGCTGGTGCTTGTCGGCGATGAAGCCCGGCTTGAACCGCTGCTTAAGAACAAGCCGTCCAATGTGACGGTGAGACATGCGGGGGAAGTGATCGGCTCCGATGAAGAGCCGGTGAAGGCAGTCCGCCGCAAGAAGGATTCATCGATGGTGGTAGCCGGCCGGATGGTGCGGGAAGGCGAAGCCGATGCGATGATTTCTTCCGGAAATACAGGTGCGCTCATGACTACCGGTCTGCTCGTAGTGGGAAGAATGGCTGGTATCGAACGTCCGGCGCTTGCACCGATGATACCGACACTTGATGATGTTGGTGTACTTGCTCTTGATTTAGGAGCGAACATGGATGCGACACCTCAGCATCTGGTACAGTATGCCCTGATGGGCAGTATTTACCGCAACAAGGTACATGGAATTGCCAATCCGCGGGTCGGACTGCTGAATGTCGGTACTGAGCCGGGAAAGGGCAATGAACTGACGAAAGAAGCGTACCCGCTGTTGGAAGCTTTAGAGGGCATAAACTTTGTCGGAAATGTGGAAGCGCGTGACGTGCTTACAGGCAATTGCGACGTGCTCGTCTGCGACGGCTTTGCCGGAAACATTCTGCTCAAAACACTGGAAGGCACGGCAGGAGCTATGTTCTCTCTGTTAAAGGAGCAGTTCAGCAAGTCCCTCAAAACTAAGCTGGGCGCAGCGATTCTGATGCCTGAGCTTAGAAGTCTCAAAGGCAAGATGGATTATAAAGAGCATGGAGGAGCACCTCTGCTTGGCCTTAGCGGGCTGGTCGTGAAGGGGCACGGCTCTTCAGACGGCAATGCGGTGAAGAATGCGGTAAGACAGGCGCGGATCGCGCTGCAGGCTGGCTTAGTGTCCAGTATATCTAAGGAAATTAGCGGGAAGTGAGTGACGATATGAATCAATTACGTTCGGTAGGCATCATCGGTACAGGAAAATACGTGCCTGAGAAAATATTAACCAACAGCGATTTGGAAAAAATAGTCGAAACAAATGATGAGTGGATCGTCAGTCGTACCGGAATTCGTGAACGGCATATTGCCGCTCCGCATGAAGCGACCTCTGATCTTGCTTATGAAGCTGCACTGAAAGCACTGGAGTCAGCAGGAATGAAGGCGGAGGAGCTGGATCTTATTATTGTAGCTACGGTTACACCTGACAGTTCATTCCCGTCTACAGCTTGCATCCTTCAGGATAAACTGGGAGCTAAGGGCGCTGCTGCATTTGATTTATCGGCTGCTTGCTCCGGCTTCGTATACAGTCTGGCAACAGCAACGGGGTTTATTAAGACCGGTATGTACAACAATGCACTGATTATCGGTGCGGATACACTGTCACGCATTACGGATTATACTGACCGCAATACCTGTGTACTGTTCGGTGACGGCGCCGGTGCGGTTATCATCGGCGAGGTTCCGGAAGGCCGCGGTTTCCAATCCTTTGATCTGGGTGCCGAAGGCTCCGGCGGCAGCCTGCTGAAGATGGAAGCGGGCGGATCGCGTCTGCCGGCTTCCCAGCAGACCATTGAAGACAAGAAGCACTTCATCTACATGAACGGCCGTGAGGTATTCAAGTTCGCCGTACGGGTGATGGGTACAGCTACAGAGCGGGTGCTGACCAAAGCGGGTCTCGGCAAGGAGGATATCGATCTGTTTGTACCGCATCAAGCGAACATCCGGATTATCCAATCGGCTATGCAGCGTTTAGATCTGCCTGAAGAAAAGTGCGTAATCAATGTAGACAGATACGCTAATACTTCCGCTGCTTCGATTCCGCTTGCTCTTGTAGAAGCTGCAGAAGCAGGCCGGATGAAGGAAGGCGACACCGTTCTGATGGTTGGCTTCGGCGGAGGTCTTACATGGGGCGCATCTGTCTTAATCTGGTAATCTACAGCATGTAATAATTGAACGGAACGGTGCATCTGCCGCTTATTCCTAAGCGGTCAGGCGCTCCGGTTACGGGAAGGAGTTCATACTCATGGGTAAAATCGCATTTGTCTTTCCCGGTCAGGGTGCGCAGGCAGTCGGGATGGGTAAGGATGTATATGACGCACTGCCGCAAAGCCGTGCTGTATTTGAGAAAGGCGACGAGGTGCTCGGATTTCCGCTGAGCCAGCTTGTATTCGAAGGGCCGGACAGCGAACTTAAGCAGACAGTCAATACACAGCCTGCACTGGTTACCACCAGTGTGGCCTATCTTGAAGCACTAAGCGGAAAAGGTCTCAGTCCGGATTATGTTGCCGGTCACAGTCTTGGGGAATACAGCGCTCTTGTGGCAGCGAACGTGCTGTCATATGAAGATGCTGTGAAGCTGGTCCGTTTGCGCGGACGTTTCATGGAAGAAGCGGTTCCCGGCGGGCAGGGGGCTATGGCTGCTGTGCTCGGTGCAGAACGTGAGGCACTGGCTGAACTATGCCGCAGCATTTCCGCAGAAGGCAGCACGGTGGAGCTGGCTAATGTCAACTGTCCTGGGCAGATTGTTGTTTCCGGCTCACAGGCTGGCGTAGACGCTGTAGTCCAGCGTGTTAAGGAAGCTGGCGGCAAGCGGGCCATTCCGCTAGAAGTAAGCGGTCCGTTCCATTCCTCGATGATGAAGGAAGCTGCTGAACGTCTGGCTGCTGAACTGAAAAGTATAACCTTTAACGCTCCTTCTGTACCTGTGATTGTCAATGTCACTGCTTCACCGGTCACTGATCCCGAAGAGATTCGTGAACTATTGGTACGCCAGGTGTTTTCACCAGTACTCTGGCAGGATAGTGTAGAGTGGCTGATCGCGGCCGGTGTAGATACTTTTGTAGAGATTGGTTCCGGAAGTGTGCTGGCAGGGCTGATCCGCAAAATCGACAAGAACGTTAAGGTAATTAACATCAACAGTCTGGAAAGTCTTGAGACTGCCCTGTAATTACCTGTTCCATGTCCGAATCACAGAGCATGATGAATGAAAGGGGAATAAAAGAATGTTCTCAGCACTAAGAGGCCAGACGGCTCTTGTAACCGGCGGCTCACGCGGGATTGGACGCAGTATCGCGCTGGCACTCGCAGAGCACGGAGTGAAAGTGGCCGTGAACTATTCCGGAAGCGAGGCTGCGGCTCAAGAGACGGTATCCAGAATTGTCGAGCTGGGCTCTGAAGGAATTGCCCTTCAGGGTAATGTCGGTAACAGTGAGCAGGCGGAAAACCTGGTTAAAGAGGTTATTAATACATGGGGCAAGATTGATATTCTTGTCAATAATGCCGGTATTACCCGGGATAATCTGATTATGCGCATGAAGGAAGAAGAATTTGATCAAGTCATCGAAACGAATCTCAAAGGCGTATTTAACTGCCTGAAAGCAGCTACACGTCCGATGATGAAGCAGCGTTACGGGCGGATCATTAACATTTCTTCCGTTGTGGGAGTGACCGGGAATCCGGGGCAGGTAAACTATACCGCCGCCAAAGCGGGTGTTATCGGTATGACGAAGTCTGCAGCACGCGAGCTGTCTTCACGGGGAATTACTGTGAACTGCATCGCACCGGGGTTCATTGATACTGATATGACCCGGGAGCTGTCCGATGAAGTCCGCAGTGAGCTTATCAAAGGGATTCCCCTTGCTAAGCTCGGGCGGGCGGAGGACATTGCTAATGCGGCTGTATTTCTTGCTTCGGAAGGGGCAGCCTACATGACGGGCCAGACACTTCATGTGGATGGCGGAATGTACATGTAAGGTCAAATAAGCTTATAGCATTATATGGGAAGCGGGAAGAGGCGGCCGGAAAGCGTTTTTTGAGCTCTATGGTATTTTGACTTCATATCTCGTATAATACCAAAAGAGGAGGTGAACCGGATGTCCGATGTATTGGAGCGTGTAAAACGCATTGTCATCGACCGCTTAGGTGCCGATGAAGCTGAGGTAACATTAGAAGCGTCTTTCAAAGATGATTTAGGTGCTGATTCTCTTGATGTAGTAGAATTGGTTATGGAATTGGAAGATGAATTCGATATGGAAATCTCTGATGAAGATGCAGAGAAGATTACGACCGTGGGTGAAGTTGTGAAGTACATACAATCTCATACCTAGAGTCATATGATTGAGGGTCCCGTTCCTGTAAGGGCGGGACTTCTCCTCATTTTACACGTCAAACGGCAAGACAAAAGGCAAGACAAAAGGCTGCTTATTGCACCTTTACACGGAAAATAACAGAACCGCAGATTGTTAATCTTGCGGCGACTGCAGTTTATATAGA
>CAKMKL010000362.1 GCA_927443375.1 uncultured Paenibacillus sp.
CCGACGGTGACTTTCTTGCCGTCTGTCACTACCGGACGTTTGATCAGCATTCCGTGGCTATAAGGAAGAACAATATGGCGAAGCCTGGAGCAACGCCTAATCTGATTGAATATAAGGAGAGGTTACACATGAGTTCAGCAACAACGGGCCGGGTAATGATCGTCGATGGAATGGCTCTGCTGTTCCGGGCCTTTTATGCAACCTCGTATGGAGGATATATCCGCAAGACAAAGGCCGGTTTGCCGACCAATGCGGTGTACGGATTTTTGCAGTATTTTTTCGACGCGGTGAGCACGTTCGAGCCTTCCCATATTGTCTGCTGCTGGGATATGGGCAAAGGCACCTTCCGCACTGAGAAGTATGACGGTTATAAGTCTAACCGGATTGATGCACCGCTGGAGCTGATTCCGCAATTCGATCTGGTTAAGGAAGTAGTGGCCGAGCTGGGCGTACCGAATATTGGGCTTGCGGGCTACGAGGCAGATGACTGCATCGGTACACTGGCTGCCTGCTACGGCGGGGAGTCTGAGGTCTACATCCTCACTGGTGATCATGATATGCTGCAGCTGGTCACGGATAACGTCAAGGTCGTCATTATGAAAAAAGGACGTTCCAACTATAAAGTATACGATCCGGCGGAGCTGCTGGAGGAAAAAGGGCTTACGCCCAGACAGGTCATTGACCTGAAGGGCTTCATGGGTGATACGAGTGACAATTATCCCGGCGTAAAAGGCATCGGAGAGAAGACAGCGCTGAAGCTGCTGACCGAATACGGCACCGTCGAAGGTGTGATTGAGAATTTGCATCTGCTGCCGAAGGGCGTGCGCTCTAAGATTGAGGCGGATTTGGATATGCTGCATTTATCGAGGGAGCTGGCAGAAATCCGCTGTGATGTGCCGGTTGTCTGCACCCTGGCTGAATGCCTGTGGGAGCTGCAGCGTGAGACGGCGGTGCGCAAATTTCAGGAGCTGGAGTTCGGCAGCCTGATGCATCTGATCGGTGAGATGGGCGGGGTGCGTGATGAGCGGGGCATCGTGCAGATTGAACTTGGGGATCTGGGTTAACACGAAGAATGCCCAAAAAGCTTGCCGGAGTCAGGCATGTCCGTTCCATAATATTGTTCTGACAAAAAAACGCTTTTGGACCGTTTACGGTCCGAAGGCGCTTTTTACATGTGGAGGACAGATACAAGCTGCCGGTTAGTACACCAATAGCATCATACCAGACTCAAATGATGATCCCCTCGCAGTGATCGACCTCATGCTGAATGATCTGCGCGGTCAGGCCGGTGAAAACCTGCTTCTGCTGCTTGAAGTTACGGTCTAAGAACTCTATCACGATGCTCTGATAACGGTTAGTCTGCCGTACACCTTCCAGTGAGAGGCAACCTTCCTCTGCTTCATAGGGCTGGGTACGCTTAATGATGACCGGATTGATCATAGGTATGTTCATTGGCCCGACGCTGAACACAATGATGCGCTTATTGACACCGATCATGTTAGCCGCCATACCGACACACCGGTCTGCATTTGCCCGGAGCGTATCCAGAAGGTCATCTACCACCTGTGCATCTTCTCTGGTTGCCGGAGTGGACCGCTGGCTTAAAATGTTCATATCTTTACAAATAGGTCTGATCATCATATTCTCCATGTCTGCTTTATTTTGTTGTTAGCTATCCCTGCCATAATATCATCTTGAGAGTAGTCAGGACAAATGAAATTAACGGGCCCATGCATAGGGTCAGGAGTGCTTAATATAAAGATTGACGAATAAGAAGAATCTTGATTATAATATTAATATAACTGTTAAGTGATTAATATTATTATTAACTTTTGGGGGAGCGATAACCAAATGGCTAAACGCATGGTATTGAACACGGACATCCGCAAAGGAACCATTAACCGCAACATCTACGGACATTTCGCTGAACATCTGGGACGCTGTATCTATGAAGGCATCTGGGTGGGCGAAGATTCGCCGATTGCCAATACAAAGGGTATCCGCAACGATGTTGTGGAAGCGCTTAAGGAAATCAAGATTCCGGTGCTGCGCTGGCCGGGCGGCTGTTTTGCGGATGAATACCACTGGAAGGACGGCATCGGTCCGCGCGAGGGCCGCAAACGGATGATCAATACACACTGGGGCGGCACAGTAGAGAATAACCATTTTGGGACCCATGAATTTATGGAATTGTGCGCCATGCTGGAATGTGAACCTTACA
>CAKMKL010000363.1 GCA_927443375.1 uncultured Paenibacillus sp.
GATTAAGTGCCTGATTAGTGGCTAGTAATTCCAGAATTTGAATCCGGATTTCAGAGCTAAGCGCTTTGAAGATTTCAATGCCACTCATTAAATCTTTGATATAAATCATATCAAACCTTCCTCCGCAAACGTCGTAAAATAACTATTTTATAAAATTATAAACTTATTAAGGTGAAAAGGAAAGCTTTCTTCCTTTATTTGTGATTTACGATTAAATTTAAGCTATTTTTTTGGTTTTTTAACTATTTACGTTAATTTATTTTAAATAAATATGAACCATTTTTTCGAAAATAACCATAATTTTTTCTGAAAATGGGCTTAAATTTATTTTATTTTGCATAGTTATAAATAGATTCATATTTATGTGTTTACAACTAAAATTATTTATGTTATTTTATGTATGAAAGCGAATACATGTAATGTTTTCTTAAATAGTAAGGAATTGCATGCATTCGCACATGAAAGTGAGTTTGCAAAAGAAATTTTGTAGACCATTTACTAATTAATTTTTTAGGAGGAGAAAGTATTGAATAAAAAGTGGGGTTTATCAGCATTAGCACTTGTTCTATCCTTATCTACGGTATTGGCGGGCTGCGGGAACGATGACAAAAAGACAATTACGTTCTGGACGCCGCTGACAGGTGATGACGGTGCTTATATGGATCAGTTAGTCAAAGACTACAATGCAACCAATCCGGAAATTAAAGTGAAGCATGTCATTACAGCAGATATGTATACAAAGGTTTCCACCGTACTCAACTCCGGTAAAGGCGTGCCTGACCTGGCAATTATCCACGCGGACCGCGTACCGGGCTTTGTAAAGCAGGGTCAACTGGAGCCTATGACTGCCGTAACTTCAGCGCAGCCTGAAATCAAGGAAGAAAACTACCTGCCGCAGGCATGGAATACAGGAAATATTGACGGAACCCAGTACACTGTACCGCTCGATATCCACAGTAACGTAATGTACTATAATAAAGATTTGCTCAAGAAGTATGGAGCAGAATCCTTCCTTGACGATAACGTGGTAACTATTGATGAAATGCTATCCCTGCAGGGAAAATTGGATGAAGGCGATTATGTTGTCAATGATGCCTTGCTTGGCTGGGTTATTCTGGGACAGATTCAGAACCTTGGCGGAGATATCCAGGAAAACGGCAAACCTGCTGTAAATACACCGGTTATGAAGGAAGCCTTTGAAGATGTCAAAAAAATCAACGATGCCGGCCTGATGACACCATTTGGTGAAGACGGCTACCTGATGTTCCAGTCCGGGAACGTATTGTTCTCCACTGACGGTACTTGGAGCTCCACTGCACATGCCAAAGTAGAAGGCCTGAACTTCGGAGTTACCAACGTCTATTCCGCAACACCTGACAAATTCACTAACCGGTCTTCTTCCCACTTATTTGCTATGCTGAAGAACAAAAACAGATCTGAAGAAAAAGTAGCCGGAATCGGTGCTTTCCTTGAATTCATCCGTCAGAACTCCATGGAGTGGGCAAAAGCCGGACAGACTGTAGCAAGTAAACAGGTTATCGAGAACCCTGAATATAAGAACTACATTCAATCTTTCTTTACCTCCGATGAAAAAGAAATCCAATCCCTGTACATTTACACTTATGAATACTACCCGTACATTGCTGAAGCGGTTGATACCTATTGCGGAGACATCGTCCGCGGCAACGTTGATATCGATGAAACGCTGGCTACCATGCAGAAATTTGTAGAAGACAAGATCGCCGAAGGAACAAGCGGCGCAGCGAAGTAAAACGCAAGGGGAAATGATTGTATAAAGCAATGTGCCATTCATGGCACATTGCTTTATGCCAAAGGAGAAAAGATTGCCTATGAAAAAGAAACTAAATTTGGCGCCTGTTTTCTTTGTAGGTCCACATGTCATCTTATTCATTGTATTTATTTTACTGCCGACAATATACGGGATTTATGCGTCGTTCACCAAATGGAATCTGATGAATGATCCAGTTTGGGTTGGCTTCGACAATTACAAAACCATCCTTTTTGATACGAAATCAACCTTTCATACTCAATTCAATAACGGCCTGAAGAATACGCTGATATTCGTTGCACTCAGTGTACCGCTTTTAATTGTACTTCCGCTACTGGTTGCAGTTGCACTGGAACATAAGAAAGTGAAGGGGAAAAGCCTGATTCAGGCTATTCTGTATATTCCGGGCCTGATTTCTATCTCGGCGGGAGCTTTGATCTGGCTGCTGCTTTTCAACAAGCAACTAGGGATGGTTGGTAATGTATTCGGTTCCGACATTTCCTGGCCGACCCATCAGCCTTATGCCTGGATTCTGATTATTATCATCACCGTTTGGGGCGGCGTCGGGGGCAACCTGATTATTTACCGTGCTTCGATCAGCGGTGTATCCCAGGATCTTTATGAATCGGCAGAAATGGACGGAGCAGGACCGATCCGCAGATTTGCGAGCATCACTTTGCCTTCCATTCGTTTCCCGCTGATCTATACCTTTGTTATGACTACTGCAGGGGCCTTTAACGTCTTCGGCCAGCCGCTTATGATGACGGACGGCGGTCCGCGCCAGAGTACCCATGTACTAATGATGTATATCCGTCAGCTCGCATTCGGTAACGGCGAGTCTATTGCGGGGATGGCGTCAGCGATGGCGGTACTCTTGGGACTGGTTATTTTGCTTATTTCAGCCCTGCAATACTATGTGATGAACCGGAATGCAGCTTAGTCTTGGATAAGACAATGGATCAAGCAGCGAAATTGAAAAGGCAGGTGTACCCGCATGGCAAACCAAATAGCTGGACAATTGGATAAAGGTCCGCTTGCAAACGGACAGCGTGTAGATAAAAGAAAAGGATCAGGTATTAGTATTTCGAAATATATCTCGTATTTGTTCCTCATTATACTTTGTGTGATTTGGATCGTTCCTGTTGTCTTCGGTATCACAACTTCCTTCCGTTCACAGACTGAGGTTGTCAGCTCAGGCTTCAGAATGTTTCCAAAAGAATGGATCTTAGAAAACTATGTCGCGATTTTGGATAACACCTCTACGGCTCCTATCCTGCGTTGGCTCATGAACTCTTTGTTTATAGCAACAATGCATACCCTGCTCGTAGTTATCGTAATCTCCATTACCGGTTACGGTTATTCCCGCATGAAGTTCAAAGGGAGAGATACACTCTTTTTCACCCTGCTGGGTATTTCTTTTTTCCCGGGCGTTGTGAACCTGATTCCTTCCTACAAAATCATTGATGCTTTAGGCTGGGTTAACACCTCCTGGGCGATGGTTATCCCCGGACTGGCTGGTATGGGGAATCTTTTCCTGGTACGACAATTTATGAATGGTATTCCAAAGGAACTCGATGAATCGGCTCATGTGGATGGTGCAGGCCATTTCCGTATTTATGCCTCCATTATTGTGCCGCTGATGAAACCGATTCTGATTGTTTGCGGACTGTTCTCGTTCACAGGATCGTGGAATGACTTCCTCTGGCCGGTTATCGTATTTACAGATGTTGACAAAATGCCGGTGACAGCGGGGCTCTTGCTGTTACAGGATATTTATGGAAACTACCGGTTGATCGGGCAATTGATGGGCTCGGCGATTCTGGCAATCATTCCTACACTGCTGCTGTTCTTGTTCGCGCAGAAATATTTCGTACAGTCCATAAACTTGAACTCAGGGATTAAGGGTTAACCGAGGATTTAAGGTTTAAATATCATGCCTGACTAATATCACTTTATAGGGATGAACTCATTACCTGTTCCGGGTAGAAGGAAGATAGAGGATTTAATTAAAAAGTGTCCTGGCTGCTCATAATAAGAGTAGTCAGGACACTTTTGTTTTATAATGCTTTAAGAAAGTTTGAATCTTTTAAGTGAATTAGCTGGTTTTTTTTCTCTCTTTGTACTGAAAAATCGAGATAAATCAACTATTTTTGTGAATAAAAATTTTATTATATATTTTTTTAAATTAAAATAAGAGGTATTTCGACAAAAAAAGTGCTATTATTTCATAATATTCGCATAAAAATAACTTTACTTCAAACATTCATAAATCATTTTATACTTTTGTATTTACAACATGGTTTATATATGTTATTTTATATCTGTAAGCGAATACATTCAAATGTTTTTTAAATAATTAATAAATATGTGAAATGGATGGTGGTCCTGTTGGCGTCAGACAAACTCAGAGCGACGCTTATCGCCGATAAATCATTTATAATCGCCGAAGTGGACAAGCGTATCTACGGTTCATTCATTGAGCATTTGGGGCGTGCGGTCTACGGCGGGATTTACGAGCCTGGGCATGCTACCGCAGATTCACTCGGTTTCAGGGGCGATGTAAAGGCACTGGTTAAGGAGCTGGATGTACCAATTATACGTTATCCGGGCGGTAATTTTGTATCCGGATATAACTGGGAAGACGGAGTAGGACCCGTGGAACAGCGTCCGAGACGGCTGGAGCTGGCCTGGAGAACGATCGAACCGAATGAGGTAGGCACAAATGAATTCATGGAATGGGCCAAAGACGCTGGCTCAGAAGTGATGATGGCTGTGAACCTTGGAACACGGGGAATGGATGCGGCCCGTAATCTGTTGGAATACTGTAATCATCCCGGTGGAACATACTGGAGTGATCTCCGGCGGCAGCACGGTGTAGCAGAGCCGCACAAGATCAAGACCTGGTGTCTTGGTAACGAGATGGATGGACCTTGGCAGATCGGACAGAAGACAGCTGTCGAATATGGACGGCTGGCTTACGAGACGGGCAAGGCGATGCGACTGGTCGACCCCGATATCGAGCTTGTCTCCTGCGGAAGCTCCAGCTCGGCAATGCCGACTTTCCCGGAATGGGAAGCTGTAACCTTAGAGCACACCTATGACGTTGCCGATTATGTTTCCCTGCATCAATATTATGGAAACCGCGACAACGATTCCGCCAATTTCCTGGCACGCAGTATGGACCTGGAGCATTTTATCCGCACGGTAACGGCCACCTGCGATTATATCAAAGCAAAGAAACGCAGTAAGAAGACCATGTATCTCAGCTTTGACGAGTGGAATGTCTGGTACCACTCTAATGAATCCGATACCAAAATTGAGCCTTGGACCATAGGGCCGGCGCAGCTTGAGGATCATTACAATTTTGAGGATGCGCTCCTGATTGGCAGCATGCTGATTACGTTTCTCCGGCATGCAGACCGGGTGAAGATGGCTTGCCTGGCCCAGCTGGTGAATGTCATTGCTCCAATTATGACGGAAGCAGGCGGAGCGGCCTGGAAACAGACGATTTTTTATCCTTATCTTCACGCTTCGACATATGGAAGGGGCCTTTCGCTTCAGCCGATTGTCAATTCTCCTAAATATGATGCGCAGGATTACACGGACGTTCCTTACCTGGACAGCGCAATCGTATACAATCAGGAAAGTGATGAGCTGACTATCTTCGCAATTAACCGTCATCTGGAAGAAGCGCTGGAGCTGAAATGCGATGTGCGCGGATTTGAAGGGTACCGTCTGATTGAGCATATCGAACTTCATCACGAGGATCTGAAAGCGGTTAATACTGCCCAGGAGCAGCATGTGAAGCCAAGGCAGGCATCCGGAACTGAATGCAAGGACGGGTTCGTAGAAACGTTGCTGTCCAAAGCTTCGTGGAATGTCATCCGGCTTGGCAAGAAAGCATAAACAAGGTAGCTTGAACTAACAAAACCGCAACCAAACGGTTATAGTTCTTCTATATAGCATGGCAATTGTTCACAACATTTCTAGGAGGGGTTACATTGTTAAAGAAAAAGGGCTGGTTAACATCAATGTCTTTAGTCCTGGCAGCTTCAGTAGTACTTGCAGGATGCGGCGGTAACAACAATGCATCATCTAATGACACAGCAGCAACTAATGCTGGAAACACTGCAAAAAAAGAAGCAAGCAGTGATTCCAAAGAAATCAAAAATCTTACATTCATGTTTAGAGGCGGCACAGATGAGCAAAAGGCTTATGAAGGCGTAGTTAAGCAATTCGAAGCTGATCATCCAAATGTGAAGGTAAAGATCATTGTTACCGCAGCTGACCAATATGCCACCAAGCTTAAGGCATCAATCACAGGTAACAGTGTACCGGACGTATTCTACTTTGAATCCGGTGACCTTAAAGCTTATGTAAACAGCGGCGTGCTGTTGGATCTGACTAGTTACATTGAAGATAACTCCAACATCAATCTTGATAATATTTGGAAATACGGCGTAGACTTGTACCGCTATGACGGTACGATGGCTGGTCAGGGCAATATTTATGGTATGCCTAAAGACGTTGGTCCATTCGCGCTTGGTTATAACAAAACTATGTTTGAAGCAGCAGGCGTTCCGCTTCCTGACAAAGATAAACCGTACACATGGGATGAATTCATTAAAGTTGCTAAGCAGCTGACCATTGACAAGGATGGGGACGGCAAGCTGGATCAATTCGGTGCCGGCTTCAACGTAAACTGGTCTTTGCAATCGTTCGTATGGAGCAATGGAGCTGACTGGATTGACCCTACCAAAACTAAAGTAACTATTGATGATCCGAAATTTGCCGAAGCACTGCAATTCTTCGCGGATATGCAGAACAAATACGGAATCACGCCTTCCACAGAACAAGCTCAGACACTGGATACCTACCAACGCTGGATGAAAGGCGAAATGGCCTTCTTCCCTGTAGGTCCTTGGGATATGAGTACTTATGAAAAATTGCCTTTCGATTATGACCTGATTCCTTACCCAGCAGGCTCTACTGGTAAATCGGCTACATGGACCGGCTCTCTTGGTATCGGAGCATCCGCTAAAACTAAAAATCCGGAAGAAGCAGTTGAGCTGATCAACTACCTGACAGCCTCTAAGGAAGGTATGGAAGCTCTTGTGAAAGCGAAGGTTCAGATTCCTAACCTTATTGACATGGCAACTGAATGGGCAGCTGACACAACTACTAAACCGGCCAATAAAGAAGAATTCCTGCAGATTGTTGAAGATTACGGCAGAGTGCTTCCAGGTCACTACACTTACAATGCTGAATGGTACAACCTGTTCTTCACCGATATTCAACCTGTTATCGACGGTAAGGTTACAGCAGCTGAGTATGTGAAATCCGAACAGCCTAAAATGCAAAAATTGTTGGATAAAGCGAATGAGCAAGAAGCAAAATCCAAGAAATAATAACTATTAAACCTGCTTTATCCCAGAAAAAAGTGGTGTTGGCCCTTAAGGATTCCTTGGCTGGCATCACTTTTATCTGATATCCGAATTTGAGGTGATTGCAATGATAACCAAGTCGAACCTCTACCGGAAGGAGAAAATCTACGGATTTTTGTTCATTCTTCCTCCGCTGCTGGGACTGCTGATCTTTACTTTGTATCCGATGATTTATTCCATCTATGGTTCGTTTACGGATTGGGATGGTCTCGGACAAATGAATTTCATCGGGTTGAGTAATTTTAAGGATCTGTGGACCGATGAACTGTTTCATAAAGCCCTGTTCAATACACTCTTCATGATGCTGGGAATTCCTATCGGGATCGTTCTTGCCCTTCTGCTGGCGCTTGGACTTAACCGTGGTGTACCTGGTACGACAGCATTCCGGGTTATTTATTATGTTCCTGTTATTTCATCACTGGCTGCTGTATCCATCATGTGGAACTGGGCGTATAACGGAGATTACGGACTCGTCAATCAATTTCTTGACCTGTTTGGCATAACCGGGCCCAACTGGATGGCGAACAAATTCACCGTTAAGCCGGCACTGATTATTATGGCGGTATGGAAGGGTGTCGGATACACGATGTTGCTGTATTTGGCGGCATTGCAGAGTGTATCAAGATCCTATTATGAGGCCGCTGAGCTCGACGGCGCAAACGGCTTCAAGGCTTTCTGGCATATTACCTGGCCGATGGTGCGTCCCGTTACCTTCTTTATCATCGTTACCAATATCATCGGAGGATCGCAAATCTTTACCGAAATGAACATTATGACCCCTACCGGCGGACCTGAATACGCTTCAGCTTCTGTCGTGTTCTATATCTGGCAAAAGGCCTTCGGGAACTTCCAGATGGGTTATGCTTCCGCAATGGCGGTTGTTCTAGGCGTGTTTATATTTGTCGTGACTCTTATCCAATTCAGAATGAACGAGAAGCAATCGTTCGATGTTGATTGATATGAGAGGGAGGAGCGAATAAATATGAAGAGCAGAAGAAGAATTACCAATACAATCATATTCATTTTGTTATTAATCGGTGCGGTATTCATGATTGGACCGCTGTTATGGATGCTGTCCACATCGCTGAAGGACAAGCAGGACGTCTTCGCCCTGCCGCCTGTGTGGATTCCGAATCCGTTTCAATTCGGTAAATACAAGGAGATCTGGGAAGCTGGGCCGTTGCTTAGTGGTATCAAGAATAGTGTGATTATCGCTGTTTCTGTAACCGTAGTAGGGACGTTCACCTCATCTCTTGC
>CAKMKL010000364.1 GCA_927443375.1 uncultured Paenibacillus sp.
GTTATATGGAAGTAAAACAATGTATATCGACGAATTATACTGATTATTATTTGAATTTGGACATATTCAACG
Source organism: uncultured Paenibacillus sp. (assembly GCA_927443375.1). GTDB lineage: Bacteria > Bacillota > Bacilli > Paenibacillales > Paenibacillaceae > Paenibacillus_AQ. The sequence continues at coordinate 73 of CAKMKL010000364.1, forward strand.
ATATTTCATACATTTAAGGATGTGCAAACGTTTTACCTAAAGCAATTATTCCACTACTATAATTATTCAAGCGCTTACGATGATACATATTATTGAAGAAATTTATTCAAAGGGGTTATTGCAGATGAATCTTGAACTTACCCGGCTCCCGGGACGCCGTATTTGGTATTCTTTGGCTGTGACCGGGCTTGCTGCCGCTGTCTTGGCAGGCTGCTCAAATAATGGGCAGGACAATCTTAATAACAGCAGCCGGACCGCTGTATCGAGCCCGCAGGTTTCACCATCCCCTAGCTCCGCTGCAGCTCCGGGGCAATCCCCGAAGTCAGCTTCAGCCTCCAGCATTGCAGTGGATGAACAGCCCTCCACCGTTTTTTATGAGGTCTTCGTCCGTTCCTTCAGTGATTCTGACGGGAATGGGATCGGTGATCTGCGCGGACTTACCGAAAGGCTAGATTATTTAAATGACGGAAATCCTGACACTACAGATGATCTGGGTATCGGCGGGATCTGGCTGATGCCGGTTAACCCGTCCCCCAGCTATCATGGTTATGATGTCACCGATTACCGGAGCATTAATCCGGACTATGGGACACTACAGGATATGCAGCAGCTTGTGAAGGAGGCTCATAAACGGGGAATTAAAGTCATCATGGATCTGGTTGTCAATCATACTTCCAAGGAACATCCATGGTTTGTGGAATCCGCTAAGAATAAAGACAGCAAATTCCGGGACTTCTATGTCTGGGCAGAAGATCAGAACCGCCCGGTTAGTGGAACCAGTGCTGCCGGAAGCGGAAATCCCTGGCACTCCCTGCTTGGCAGCCATTACATGGGCACTTTCTGGGACGGTATGCCGGATCTGAATTTCGACAATCCGGAGGTTCGGAGCGAAATGGAGGATATCGGGAAGTTCTGGCTGACACAAGGTGTCGACGGCTTCCGCCTGGATGCGGCCAAGCATATTTATGAAGATCTTTTGTCTGACAAAAGCGCTGCTACAACAGCAAAGAACGTTGCCTGGTGGCAGGAATTCCGCAAAGCGATGAACGAGGTTAACCCGAAAGCCTATATTGTAGGAGAAGTATGGGAGAACTCCGCGGTTTCTGTTGGTGCGTATTTGGATCACGCCTTTGACTCGGGCTTCAATTTTGGCCTGGCCGAGGCGCTGGTCAATTCCGCCAAGACGGAAAAAGACAGCGGGGCTGTTTTTACCCTGGAGCGTACCTATAAGCTGTATTCACAGATTTCCGGGGGCAGCTTTACGGATGCTATCTTTCTGACCAATCATGATCAGAACAGGGTGATGAGCCAGCTCGGGAACAATCCTGACCATGCCAAAATGGCTGCAGCAATGCTGCTTACACTGCCTGGTAATCCATTTATTTATTACGGGGAAGAGATAGGCATGTTAGGCCAGAAACCGGATGAGGGGATTCGTGAGCCGATGCAGTGGTCTGCGGACGGGCAAAGTAAGGGTCAGACTACGTGGGAGCAGAGCAGCAATAATGCCAGCAATCCGGGTGGTGATGTGGAAAGCCAGCTGCACGGAAGTAGCTCATTGCTTGACTGGTATCGCCAGCTTATTGCACTCCGGAGCAGTGTACCGGCGCTCCAAAGTGGAGGAATACGTGATTTCGTCTCCGGTAATGAGGGGATTATGGCCTTTGAACGTATTACAGCCGGGCAGCAGGTACTGGTCGCCCTCAATCTGACAGGCAAGCCCCAAACCCTCAATCTTCAGAACGGAGAAAAGGGCAAACCCTATTCCAAGATCTTAAAAGCCCTTCCGGGGGAAGCGGAACTAACAGGAGAAACCCTCACGCTTCCACCGTATACAACAGTCATTCTGGAGTAACCGCATGCGAAGAACATAACATCCACTGGCATAACGCGGAGCATACTTCTGCTTTGGTGGCAGGTATCGCAATCATCCAGTCTTCAGTGGACACGCTGCTCATCCGGAGCAGCCAGCCGCCGGCGGCGTCTTCCATATAACAGGCATGCTGTAATGTCCAGCCGCCCTTGCTGCGGGAACATAGCTTTAATTCTCCGTCCGCAGTCGGGCTTTTCAATACTCTGGCCAGCTGTGCGGAATTGGCCAGGTCGCCAGTCTCTGCAATCAGGCATTCTGCTAAAAAATACAAGGTACAAGAATCAGCCTTCGCCTTCAGCTCCTCGAATTTCCGTTTGGACATTTGTAGAGCAGGCAGATTTGTGGGCACTGATTCCGTATAATCAAAACAATTAAATAAGTAATAGCATGCCCGCTTCACCTTTCCGGGCTCCGTAAGCTCATAGCCGAAGGAGTCCGGATCGTGAATGCTGTAAATACATGTCCGTTCTTTATGTACTTGCAGGCAAAGGTCATGGGTATGATCTCCCTCGCTGTATTTCAACCGGCATATCCGTTCTGCAGTCACTGCCTTTTGCAGTAAATCCGATACTTCCTTCCCCTCAAAAGCTTCAGGGAACAGAAAACGTCCCAAGTATGCCCTCTCATTATTATTCACAGCCCTATTTCCTTCCCGGATTCCCAGGAGCACAGGAATCGCCAGCAATAAAAAGCTCCAACATACTAAACTTGCAATCTTTATGTTATCATAAGCTAATTTTAAGGTAAAATTAAGAAATCAAGGGTATGATCATAGCATGAAATACTTGTAGCGAGGTGATTTCAAAATGAGAATGCTCATCACATTTCAGAACAAGCTGGTACCGGTTTACTTCACTACAGAAAACAAACAACCTACACAAAAGGTGCTCCGGCTCCTGAACAGTACACTTGAACTCAAGATCCAGAAGGGTAAAAGCGCTCTGCAGAAATGTTTGAATTCACTAATTAGTATCGAAATTAAAGGTTCTGAAGCTATATTGCACAGTTACAGTGAAAATGATTCACTCGCGTTATCCCTCTATTGATAGAGGGATTTTTTTTGCGCAGAAAAAAAGCACGCTCTCTCTTTACGCAGAAAGAAGGTGCTCCGCTCTATATGTTGGCCGAGTTGCTGTACGTCAGCGGCAGGCATCAGCTTATCCGGTGGTTTTTGTATTCTTCCTTTTCAGCCTTCTGAATCCGCAGCTTGAACAACTTCACCAAATTCAGCCGTGTCTGCTCTTCGTGACAGTTGTCCAATTTCTTAATGATAAACCGGTCGATGGACATGTCATTCGCTCCTTTTCCAGATTCTATTCCCTGCAAGAGCGGTTAGGAAATAATTCCCTTCCCCCTCGTAACACCTATATAACCGGGACCCGGGTACCTTAAACTCAGCCCGAAAAGGCAAAAAAAGGCCGGTGTCGGCGCATATTCACTACATATTGATGTTCTGTTTCATATTGTTTCCATGCAGCTGAAGATATGGTAGCCCCGCAAAGAAAAGAGGATTCCTGTCGCTAAAAAAAATTTTTGTTTCGACGGATATTTACAAACTAAATATTAAATGCTATATTATCGATAGTTAATATTAAATATATATTTAAGGAGAAATCATAATGTCTAATGTTCTTTTCATCAAAGCAAACAACCGTCCTGCAGAACAAGCTGTCAGTGTTCAACTTTACAACGCTTTCCTCGCCAGCTACAAAGAGTCCCACCCGGAGGATCAAATCACTGAGCTTGATTTGTTCGCTGAACAACTTCCTTATTACGACAATACCCTGATCACTGGTATCTACAAAGCAGCGCAAGGATATGAAGCAACCCCTGAAGAAGCTGCCGGTGCTGCACTTGTTAAGAAATATTTGGACCAGTTCGTTGCAGCTGATAAAGTTGTTTTCGGATTCCCGCTCTGGAACATGACTGTTCCTGCTGTACTGCACACATACATTGACTACTTGAGCCAGGCAGGCACTACATTTAAATATACTGCTGAAGGTCCTGTAGGTCTCCTGACCGACAAAAAAGCAGCTGTTCTGAACGCCAGAGGCGGAATCTACTCCGAAGGTCCTGCTGCAAGTGCTGAAATGGCTGTCAACTTCGTCAGCGGCCTCCTGAACTTCTGGGGCGTTCAGGATATCACCAAGGTGATCATCGAAGGACACAACCAGAACCCGCAGCAATCCGCTGAGATTATTGCCAAAGGTCTGGAAGCTGCCAAATCTGCTGCTGTATCGTTCTAATACAGCGCCAGCGTTAAAGGTCCGGTACGCAGTTTAGAAATCAGCTTTCGTATCAGGCATCTGTATTATAGAAACCGGACTTTTATTTATATAAAGCAAAGGCACAGCTCCTGAGGGGCCGTGCCTTTGCACATAAGAAGGCCATCAGAAACCTGAGCAGTCAGCTGCAGGGTTACTGATGGCCTTCGTCTATTTCATGCACTAATGGTCAATGGAATCCCGTCTGCTCGTGATTCCTTTTCTCGGCCATTGGCTAAAGAGCCTCATCAATACTCATCTAGTACCCGCTTCCATCCGGAATTACGTGTCCGCGGAGCTGCTTTTACTGCTGCTGCAGTCGTCTTCCGTTTTTGCTTTACCTCTTTGCTGTTTTGGTAACGCAGCTCCTTTTGGGTCTTGCGGTAGTTAAGCAGCCGCTTCTCTTCCAAGACACCGCCGGCTACGGCTTCAAGCACTGCACAGCCTTCCTCCCGCTCATGCTTGCAGTCACTGAAGCGGCAATCTGCCGCCAGGCTGCTGATATCTCCGAAGGCCAGATCAAGTCCGCCATCATCCTCCCACAGCTGCAGTTCACGCATTCCGGGGGTATCAATAATAATCGCTCCGTCCGGAAGGACGAACAGTTCACGGTGCGTTGTTGTATGCCTACCTCTGCTGTCCCCTTCCCTGACATCCTGGGTCAGCTGCAGGTTCTGACCGCTTAGCCAGTTGACCATCGTCGATTTGCCGCAGCCGGAAGAGCCGGTCAGCGCTACGGTCTGCCCGCTGCGGATATACGGCAGCAGCTCATCACGTCCGTCACCGAGCAAAGCGCTGACCGCATGAACAGGGACACCGGGCGCGGCCCGCTCCATCTCTGCAATTTTCTGATCAGCATCCAGGCACAGATCGGCTTTGGTCAGCAGGATTACCGGATTTGCTCCGCTGTTCCAGGCCATGATCAGATAACGCTCCATCCGCCGCACATTAAAGTCATCGTTTAATGCACTAACGAGAAATAAAGTATCCACATTGGCAGCTACAATCTGCTCCACTTGCGTATTTCCTGCCACTTTACGTGAGATGACGCTGTGTCGGGGAAG
>CAKMKL010000365.1 GCA_927443375.1 uncultured Paenibacillus sp.
GGCGAAGGCGCGGGCATCGTGGATATCGGAGACAACCAGGCGGTTGTGTTCAAAATCGAAAGTCACAACCATCCGTCGGCTGTTGAGCCTTATCAGGGCGCGGCAACCGGGGTGGGCGGGATTATCCGCGATATTTTCTCCATGGGTGCAAGACCGGTGGCCCTGCTCAACTCCCTGCGTTTCGGGAAGCTTGAGAGCGACCGGGTAAAATATTTGTTCGAGCATGTCGTGTCCGGTATTGCCGGATATGGCAACTGTATCGGCATTCCGACTGTCGGCGGCGAAATTATGTTCGACAACAGCTATGACGGCAATCCGCTGGTTAACGCGATGTGCGTCGGACTGATTGATCATGATAAAATCCAGCGCGGTGTCGCCAAAGGGGTAGGCAACCCTGTGTTCTATGTAGGTCCTCCAACCGGACGTGACGGCATTCACGGTGCTACCTTTGCTTCTGTAGAGCTGAGTGAGGAATCCGAAGCTAAAAAGACAGCGGTTCAGGTTGGCGATCCGTTTATGGAGAAGCTGGTAATGGAATCCTGTCTGGAGCTGATTGACAGCGGAATCGTGCTTGGTATTCAGGACATGGGCGCAGCAGGTTTGACCTGTTCCAGTTCTGAAATGGCGAGCAAAGCAGGCAACGGCCTGGAGCTGTATCTCGATCAGGTGCCGCAGCGTGAAGAAGGTATGACGCCTTACGAAATGATGCTGTCTGAATCCCAGGAGCGGATGCTGTTCGTGGTTGAGCCTAAGGATGAGGCGCAGGCACAGGAGATTTTTGACCGCTGGGGCGTGATCTGCCGCAAAGTGGGCAAGGTAACGGATGACGGCCGCCTGAAGCTGTTCCATCATGGTGAGGTTGTCGGCGATATGCCGGTTACAGCGCTGGTAGACGAGTGTCCGATCTACAAGAAGCCATCGGCAGTGCCTGCTTATTATGAAGAGAATGCAAATATCGATACGCTGCGTTATGAAGAAGTTACTGATCTTGGCGGCGCCCTGCGCACGGTACTGGGTTCGCCTACAGTAGCTAGCAAAGCCTGGGTCTATAACCAATACGATTACATGGTCCGCACCAGCACGGCGGTTCGTCCGGGTTCCGATGCGGCAGTGGTTACGATCCACGGCACCCGCAAGGGCCTGGCAATGACTACGGACTGTAACGGACGTTATGTGTATCTGGACCCTGAAGTCGGCGGACGCATCGCGGTAAGCGAAGCGGCCCGCAACATCGTCTGTTCCGGCGCGAAGCCGCTGGCGATTACGGACAACCTGAATTTTGGCAGCCCGGAGAAGCCGGAGATTTTCTGGCAGATGGAACGTGCCGTAGACGGTATGGCTGAAGCCTGCCGTGTGCTGGATACGCCGGTTATCGGCGGAAATGTCAGCTTGTACAACGAAAATGCTGCCGGCGCCATCTATCCGACCCCGGTTGTCGGCATGGTGGGTCTGGTTGAAGATACGGATCACATTACAACACAGGCGTTCAAGCAAGAAGGCGATGCGATTCTGCTGCTGGGAGTAACCAAGGCAGAGCTTGGCGGCAGTGAGTTCCAATATGCCGTGCATGGTCTGACTGAAGGCCGTCCGCCGGCGCTGGATCTGGCTACGGAGCAGAAGCTGCTGGACGCTGTCCTTGGCACAATCCGCAGCGGTCTCGTCCGCTCGGCACATGACCTCTCCGAAGGCGGTCTGGCGGTTGCACTGGCAGAAAGCTGCATCAGCGGCGATATCGGTGCTAATGTGGAATTGTCTGCTGGCGGATTGCGTCCGGATGTGGCGCTGTTCAGTGAGACCCAATCCCGCATTGTGCTGACAGCAGCACCTGACCGGGCAGAAGAATTGAAAGCAGCGGTTGCTGCTTACGGCGTACCGGTGGAAATCATCGGAACTGTCGGCGGTGACAGACTGCGCGTATCCTTGGACGGTGTATCCGCACTTGATGAGGCTGTATCAGAACTCAAATCCGTTTGGGAGGATGCTATTCCATGTCTTATGAAGTAAAGACCGGGAACAAGCAGGAGACCCCCATCCTGTGGACCGGCGACTTTTACAATGAAGGAACGGGCTCGGGAGATATTTTTGACACGTTAAAAGAAGAATGCGGCGTCTTCGGAGTCTTCGGACACCCGGAAGCCGCTTCCATGTCTTATTATGGGCTTCACGCCCTGCAGCACCGTGGTGAAGAGAGTGCCGGCATCTGCGTAGCGGACGGCCGCGATTTCAACTATCACCGCGGTATGGGCCTTGTTAAGGAAGTCTTCGACAAGGACAAAATCGCTTCGCTGGTCGGTGACATGTCCATCGGACATGTACGTTATTCCACCAGCGGGGACAGCCGGCTGACCAATGCGCAACCGCTGGTCTTCAAGTACCGCGACGGCGATCTGGCGATTGCCACTAACGGTAATATCGTGAATGAGCCGCTGATCCGCAAGCAGCTTGAAATGAGCGGCTCCATCTTTCAGACCACCAGTGACACCGAGGTGCTCGCGCATCTGATTGCACG
>CAKMKL010000366.1 GCA_927443375.1 uncultured Paenibacillus sp.
CTATATAGATTGAACTTGAAAATATACAATTTAGGAAAAAGTGATGGAGGGGAATTTTGGAACTGTAGGAGCGGGAGCGTCCGCCTTTGTCTTCGGATTTCTACCGGTAATAGCGGTTCAAATCAAGAAATCGGAAGACAACAGCGGCCGGAAGTCCAAACATTCTCTGTAGTCACGCCTGTCCCCAAATAGAAAAATTACAAGTTCAATCCATATAGAACTTTTTTCATGCTAACAAGAATAACTGGAGGTAAGCTGCTTTATGACTAAAATTGTATTTCCGGAAGGATTCACATGGGGAGCCGCGACGGCCGCCTATCAAATCGAAGGTGCCTACCAGGAGGACGGGCGTGGCTTGTCCATCTGGGATACCTTCTCCCGCATGCCTGGCAAGGTGATTAACGCCGATAATGGCGATATAGCCTGCGACAGCTATCACCGTTATCCTGAAGACATCGCCCTGATGAAGGAGCTTGGCATCAAAGCCTACCGTTTTTCGATGGCCTGGCCGCGTATTTTTCCGCAAGGAACCGGAGAAGTGAACCTTAAAGGTCTTGAATACTACCATTCCTTTGTAGACATGCTGCTGGAGAACGGCATAGAGCCGGTATGTACGTTGTATCATTGGGATCTGCCGCAGGCGCTGCAGGATCAGGGCGGCTGGACGAACCGCAGCACGATTGATGCTTTTAACGGATATTGCGGGACCGTGTTCCGGGAGTTTCAGGGCAAAATCAAACAGTGGTACACCGTAAATGAACCTTGGTGCGCGTCCTTTTTGTCCGAATACTATGGTGAACATGCTCCGGGAAACAGGGATTTACAGACTGCCCTGGATGTGGCTCATCATCTGCTGGTAGCACACGGCAGAGCTGTACGGACATTCAGAGAGCTTGGGATGGAAGGCCAGATCGGATATGCACCTAATGTAACCTGGATGGAGCCATACAGCACCCGCCAGGAGGATATTGACGCCTGCAGACGGCAGACAGGCTGGTTTCTGGAATGGTTCATGGACCCGGTGTTCAAGGGCGAATATCCTGCATTTCTGGTGGAATGGTTCAAGAAGGCGGGAGCAGAGCTGCAAATTGAGGACGGGGATATGGAGCTCATCAGCGGGCCGATCGATATTCTTGGCATCAACTATTATAACGGCACGGTGGCACGGCATGATGCGGAAGGCGGATTGATGCAAATCCGTACGCAGGATATGGGGTATGAACATACGGATATCGGCTGGCCGATTTATCCGCAGGGCTTTTACACGGTGCTTAGCCGGATCCATGAGTTATATGGGGATATTCCTATTTACATTACCGAGAACGGGGCCTGCTATAATGATGAACCGGTGGATGGCGTTGTTGCGGACCAGAAACGGATTGATTTTATCCATAAACATCTGATTCAGCTGGAGCGCAGCATTGCCTCGGGCATCCCGGTCAAAGGCTATTATTCCTGGTCGCTGATGGACAATTTTGAATGGGCATTCGGCTACACCATGCGTTTTGGCCTGATTCATGTGGATTACAAGACTCTGGCAAGAACGAAAAAGGACAGCTTCTACTGGTATCAGGATACGATACAACACAACGGGGTTGAAATCTGAATATAATCTTCTGCATAAAAGGGAGTTCCGCACTATAGCGGGCTTCCTTTTTTTTGCAGTCTTGTAGTGCGAAAGGCCTGATGAAAGCGCATGGCAACAGCTCTTAAATGTTGTCAACAACGTTCATGACGAAACCGTATTTTCAATTTGATGACAAAGAAAGCGCTTTGATTTAGGATGTGTGCATAGGGGATGACCTTACAACAAAGCTTAATCGTAAGTATCCCATTTAATTCAATAGGGGGGCATTATATATGGCCAGAACAGCAACAACGCCAGCAACGAAAACCTCATCCGGCGGAGCCAGGGTGAAGCTTCAACAATTCGGCCGCATCCTCAGCGGTATGGTATTGCCGAACATCGGCGCCTTTATCGCATGGGGTTTAATTACGGCATTATTTATTCCAACAGGTTGGATTCCAAATGAAACCTTAGCTGCTCTAGTAGGTCCAATGATTACTTACCTGCTGCCGCTGCTAATCGGTTATACCGGCGGTACCATGGTACACGGCAAACGCGGGGGCGTTATCGCCGCCACAGTGACGATGGGGGTTATCGTGGGTACATCCGTACCAATGTTCCTCGGCGCTATGGTCGTCGGACCTTTGTCCGCATGGATTCTGAAACAGTTTGACAAAGCAGTTGACGGTAAAATCAAAGCCGGCTTCGAAATGCTGGTTAACAACTTCTCGCTCGGTATTATCGGCGGCGCGCTGACACTTGGCGCACTTAAAGGGATCGGACCCGTTATTCAATCACTGACCGACATCCTTGCTGATGGGGTTCAGGTGCTGGTCGATCATAACCTGCTGCCGCTCGTAAACATCATCATTGAGCCGGCAAAAGTACTGTTCCTGAACAACGCGATTAACCAAGGTATTCTCAGTCCTATCGGTGTAGGTGAAGCTGCAAAAGTAGGTAAATCTATTCTGTTCATGCTGGAATCCAATCCGGGTCCAGGTCTGGGTATCCTGCTCGCTTACTGGCTGTTTGGTAAAGGTTCTGCTAAATCCTCCGCTCCGGGTGCGATTATCATCCACTTCCTTGGCGGTATCCATGAAATTTACTTCCCGTACATCCTGATGAACCCGC
>CAKMKL010000367.1 GCA_927443375.1 uncultured Paenibacillus sp.
AATGTCTATTTCGGGCATTTGCGTACAGAGGGTGATTGTCTGTTCTGTCTTTCTTTTCTTAATAAATAAGGATATCCAGCCGTAGGAGATTTACGCCTACGGTTTTTTTTGAATTTCTAACAAACGTTTAGGAGATTACAATGACGAATTCTTATAATGAAATGTCTGTGCCGCTGCTTCCCTCGGAGCGGGTTGATGACTTATTGACTCATGATTTGCGGATTATCCAGAGCGATGAGGTATTTAGCTTCTCCATGGATGCTGTATTGCTTGCCCGCTTCGCCAGTATCCCGCCACGGGGCAGAGTGCTGGATTTGTGTACCGGGAATGGGGTAATCCCGATGCTGCTCACTACACGTACTAAAGCTTCTATAGAAGGGATTGAACTCCAGCCCCGTCTGGCCGATATGGCCCGGCGCAGTGTTGCTATGAACGGACTGGAGGAGCGGGTAACTATTCATGAGGGGGATTTGCGCGAGCTGCATACGGTCGCAGGGTACGGCGTATACGATGCGATTACGGTTAATCCGCCTTATATGCCGCTAAACGGAAGTGATCTTAAGCTGAACACACATCAGGCTATGGCCCGCCACGAGATTGGTTGTACCCTGGAAGAGGTGATTCAGGCCTGTGTCCGGCTGGTGCGTACCGGAGGCAAGGTAAGTATGGTTCATAAACCCCAGCGTTTAGTGGATATTATAAGTCTGATGAGACAATACCGGCTGGAGCCGAAGCTGATCCGTTTTGTCCATCCGCGGGCACATCTGGAGGCAAATATGGTATTGATTGAAGCTGCACGTGACGGGAAACCGGAGGTGCGTTTACAACCTCCGCTCATCGTATATAATGATGACAATCAATACTGTTCAGAAATAATGGATATTTACTATGGAAACAAAGAAGGGTAACCACCAATGACGATAACATGCCAAAGCAGCTTTCAAAGAAATCATGAAGCAGATAAACCGGAAGGAAGGGGGTGTCTGTACCTGGTTGCTACACCGATCGGCAATCTGGAAGACATGACTTATCGCGGGGTGCGGACTTTGCAGGAATGCGAGATTATTGCAGCTGAGGATACGAGACAGACACGGAAACTGCTGAGCCATTTTGAAATAACACCTTCGATGCTGTTCAGTTATCATGAGCATAATAAGGCAGCCAGCGGCCCTGAATTGATACGTTATATAATAGAAGGAAAAAATCTGGCCCTTGTCAGCGATGCAGGTCTTCCGGCCATTTCGGACCCTGGTGCAGACCTGGTTGCCCTCGCCGTCAGCCATGGAATTCCGGTCATTCCGATCCCGGGGGCTAACGCAGCACTGTCAGCTTTGATAGCGTCCGGACTGCCGACTGCCAGCTTCACCTTTATCGGATTCCTGCCGCGAGAACGCAAGGATATCCGTGCGGTTTTATCCGGTCTTCGTGTCGTACAAGGAACCCTGTTGTTCTATGAATCCCCGCACAGGGTAGCTAAGACATTAGGCCACCTGCAGGAGGCATTCGGTAACCGCAGGGTGGTCTTAGCCCGTGAGCTGACCAAAAGATATGAGGAGTTTCTGCGCGGAACCATTGAGGAATGTATAGCCTGGCTGTCGGAGCATCCGCCGCTTGGCGAATATGTTGTCGTGGTTGAAGGAGAGAGCAAGGAAGAGGCCGAGATTGCCGAATCCGCCTGGTGGCGTGAGCTAAGTATTGAACAGCATGTGGAGCACTATGAAACTTCAGGATTAGCCCGCAAGGAAGCTATGAAAAAAGCTGCCTCCGACCGCGGCCTGGCCAAGCGGGATATTTATAACGCATTGCTGGAGAGGGAATAAGAAATTAATACGGCTATTGATAATCGGTATAAGTATAAGAAATAATTGTATTTTCTACATTTAATTGGGGTTTATTATTCCTTATATTAGTTTTAGATGTATTTTGTACATTTATATTTATGGAAAAAGGATAGTAACGAGGAATAAACTGGTTATAATTGTATGAAATACAACTAAAATATTATTTCTAACGATATGGTATGAAATAACTGCAGAGAATACATTTAGCCAATTTCCTCAAGTGTGAAAAGTAGGCTCTGAGGGCGTGCCCTGGAAAGGGCCGGTCTTCCGCCTTGAGGATGGCCAAAAAAAATACCTCCCGCATAACGGGAGGCCAAGGAGATATAAAAAGGTTAGAATTAACAATTTGATTAGTTCTTATTATACCCTATTTATTTTAATTTGTCACAGGGGTAGGGATAGCAGAAATGCATTCATGACAAACAATTTTTCCTTTGAAATAGGTTACGTTCTCGGCGTTGCCGCAGAAGATGCAGGCAGGCTCGTATTTCTTAAGCATGATCCGCTCACCGTCCACGTAAATTTCGAGCGCATCTTTTTCTCCAATGCCAAGCGTACGGCGCAATTCAATCGGAATAACAACCCGTCCAAGCTCGTCGACTTTTCTTACAATTCCAGTTGATTTCATCATTACAATCGTTGCTCCTCTCAAAGTTCCAAAACGTCATTATTCGACATTGTTCACCGTTTTATGATACTTATAATACCAACCATTCCCAAAACAGTCAACCTTTTTTGAAGTTAATTTTCAGGGTTTTTAAAAAAAAACTTTTGTATAGCCTGCGATTAGGCTGATTTTCTGTATCATCACTAAAAAAAGATTTGTCGATTTGTAAATTGTTTAATTGTCATTATTCGACAAAGAGCGACATAGTTCATCGTTATACGCTATGTTACAGCCTGTTTCGAACGAAATGAATTCAAAGGAGTTGATCTCATGAAGCAACTGCTATCAGAAGAGAAGGTTTTCAAAGATCCGGTTCACAATTATGTCCACGTGCAGGAAACCATTATTTGGCGGCTGATTAATACCAGGGAATTTCAGCGTCTGCGGCGGATCCGCCAGCTTGGCACCTCGTATCTTACTTTTCATGGTGCGGAGCACAGCCGGTTTTCGCATTCGCTTGGAGTCTATGAAATAACAAGGCGGATTATTTCCCAGTTTGAACGCAGCGGGTATAAGGATTGGATGCCGGAGGAAAGCCTGCTCACCCTGTGTGCCGCATTGCTGCATGATTTGGGGCATGGACCGTTCTCCCATTCTATAGAAGAAGCCTTCGAGATGAACCATGAGGACTGGACCTGCCGGATCATTCTGGAGGATACGGAAATTACAGCGATACTGAAGGATGTATCAGAGAATTTCCCGGAAAAAGTGGCATCGGTAATCTCCAAAACCTATGAGCATGAGATTGTTGTCAATCTGGTGTCAGGACCGCTTGATGCGGACCGGATGGATTACCTGCTGCGTGATGCATACTACACCGGAGTCAACTACGGGACAATCGATATTGACCGGATTCTTAGAATGCTGCGGCCCTATGATGGCAGGGTGGTAGTTAAAGAATCGGGCATGCATGCGATTGAGGATTATTTGATGTCACGTTACCAAATGTACTGGCAGGTGTATTTTCACCCGGTTACCCGCAGCTCCGAGATTATTTTGCGGCAGATTTTACGCAGGGCGAAGGAGCTGTTTAAGAACGGCTATACCTTTGGATTCATGATTGAGCCTTTAAGTGATTTATTCCGGGGTGAAGTGAGCGTAGAGCAATATCTGCTGCTGGATGAAGCGATGATTCAGACGGCTTTTATGCAGTGGACATTGGAAGCCGATGAACTGCTTGGCGACTTGTGCAGCCGTTTTATTCATCGTAAACTGTATAAATATGTAGAGATGGAGAATCTTGATTCCGAGACAATTGACGAAATCCGCCGCAGTTTTGCAGGAGCGGGACTGAATGCCGAGTATGACCTGGAAATCGATTTTCCAACCGATCTTCCCTATGATGTATTCCGTCCCGGGGATGCTTTTGACAGCAAGCAGATCCTGCTGCTCGACCGTCATGACAAGCTAAGGGAAATTTCCGAGGTATCGGATATTGTACGCTCCATCAGCGGTATTCACCGCGGCAGATATCACCTGTATTTTCCGCAGGATAAACTGCAGAAAGCACTTTCACAGCTGCCGTCTTCCGTAGCAGGGATTTTTGCAAAGTAATACAAAAAAAGTTGGAATTCATCATAGAAATGGTGACAGGAAGGAAGCTGCATGATGCAATTATTTGACACCCATACCCATTTGGATGCTCCGCAATTCGACGAGGACCGCGAACAGGTAATCGCACGGGCGCTGGAAGCGGGAGTGACCAAAATGATCAATATCGGATTTAACCGGGAAACGATCCCGACGACCATGAAATTGGCGGAAACCTATGATTATATTTATGCAGCCGTCGGATGGCATCCGGTGGACGCCATTGACATGAAGGACGGGGACCTGGAATGGATTGCTTCGTTATGCAGCCATCCCAAAGTAGTCGCTATCGGCGAAATCGGACTGGATTACTACTGGGATACCTCCCCCAAAGAGGTACAGCAGGAAGTACTCCGCAAGCAAATCGGGCTGGCCCGGGAGCTGGGAATGCCGATCTGTATTCATAACCGGGATGCCCATGAGGATGTGGTACGGATTCTGCGCGAAGAGAAAGCAAACGAGGTCGGCGGAGTAATGCACTCTTTCTCCGGAAGCTGGGAGACCGCCAAAATGTGTCTGGATCTTGGCTTCCATTTGTCCTTCGGCGGCCCCATTACTTTCAAGAATGCAAGGGTTCCCAAAGAGGTGCTTGAGAAGACTCCGCTGGACCGTCTGCTGATTGAAACGGACTCGCCTTATTTGACTCCGCACCCCTTCAGAGGGAAGCGGAATGAGAGCGGTTATGTAAAGCTGGTAGCAGAAGCAGCTGCGGAAATAAAAGGAATTGATTTACAGGAATTGGCGGAAATAACGTATGCGAACGCACTGGTACGATTTGGGATTGTCTGAAATCGGGAGGAAAACCGGGGAAAAAAGAAGTATAGCCGATATATTAAACTTTTTTAATCTTGAAATGGCTGATTATTACAATATTTTAACCTTATTTCTGCGTAAACGTGGTTGAATCGTCCTTTACAACATGCATCAAAACAGGATATCATCTTTTCAGTGCAGTGAGCTGTTGTTACTGTGACAGTCACTGATTCATGGATCGTCTCGCTGAGTCTCCGTATGGAGAACGGGGGAACCAATATTGCACTGCCGCATGAACGTACATAGAGTACAACACAGAAATGCCGCAGACATTATTTGATTTCTTTATGTGGTCTCGGGGTGAATTTGAGGGCAACCGCCGTGAGCGGGTGACCTGAGATAGGGCGTCTCTCTTATGCCCGAACCCGACAGCTAACCTCGTAAGCGCCAGTAAGAGAGGAAACCTCGTGCATAAACATTCTCGCGTATTCTGACATCCGGAGAAGCCACGAAAGAGTCCTCTATGAACTCTTTTTAGGCTTCTTTTGTTTTGAATAATGTGAATGTCCCCAGCATACTGTTATATAACAGGTGATCTGGAGCTGCTATGCCGAGCAGGCGATCCATGAGCAGGAAACGCTGAAGCAATGCGGGCGTATCCTGTTGCAATCTCAAACTTAGTTTCGTCTGAAATCATTCAGTCTTCTTAGATAAACTACTTGGATGACGGGGCTATGTAAGGAGGATGGAGAGAATGGGCGTATTCCAACCAGAGGTA
This sequence comes from uncultured Paenibacillus sp., assembly GCA_927443375.1. Lineage (GTDB taxonomy): Bacteria > Bacillota > Bacilli > Paenibacillales > Paenibacillaceae > Paenibacillus_AQ. The sequence goes on from CAKMKL010000367.1 coordinate 5,630, forward strand.
TCCCATGATTCGCAATCATCCAGCAGGTCTTTCGCATTACGGTGGAAGCAAGTGAATCCTCGCGTACTTTCGCTTGCAGGTGTGGTATCAATCGTTATCGCGCTGCTTATTCTGCTGTACGTACACGGTCAAGGCAATAAAGTTATAAACTTAGTAATAGACGGTGAAGTACTGACGCTGGAGACGCGTGAAGCGCTGCTTAGCGACGTGCTGGCAAAAGAACAAATTTCGCTGCTGCCGCATGATGAAGTATCCATTGGCCTTAGTGATGAAATACAAGACGGCGACCGTGTCGTAATTACCCGAGCGCAGAAGCTCACGCTTACTGCTGATGGTACAACCAAAACGTTGTACACCACTGAGGATACACTCGGTGAGGCAATCCAAAAGCTAGGCTATAGCCTGGAGAGCAATGACAAGATTTTTCCTTCGCTTGAAACCGCAGTTTCACCCGTCATGGAAGTAAAGATTGTACGTGTCACCAAACAAATGTTGGAACGGACCGTAAGCTTGCCTTTCCGGGTAATCAAAACCGCAGACCCTTCCCTGTACAAGGGAGACGTAAGAGTGGCACAGGCAGG
>CAKMKL010000368.1 GCA_927443375.1 uncultured Paenibacillus sp.
ACTGTATGTATTTGATTTACCAATCGATTTAACGACAAAGCTGGGGGATATATGGACAAGAAACTACAAAACACGGACGGTAATTATTTGTTTAACGTCGACATCTTGATTAATGCCCGTACCAACCCGCTTGCACTGCAATTTTTACTGGAAGTGTTGAATAATAGCGACAAAGTGACTGATTTCAACATTAACTCGGGTCTTGAGCTGGGGAGAACGATAGATACACTTCTCCGTTCGGCAAAAATGGCCCTAAAACAAGAGTCTGCACAGCCAATTCCCATTAAATTGCCAGTAAAGCCGGCGAACGAGCAAACAGAAAAGCACAACGCCTCCAAGTCGGCACCGATTCCAGCCGATGCCTTTGCAAAAATCCGGCAATATATTAAGAACAACCAGTTGGTCCGTCTCCGGACGAACAGTCCAGGCAAGCAGATGTCTATGCCCTGCCGGATTCTGAATTTTGATGATTCAGCCTACACGATAAGCGTATATCATGTAGATGAGAAGCAAGTCTATACCTTCAACCTTAATGAAATTGATGAATTTGTGTAAGAGCCTTCTTCTCAGCAATGCAAACAAGCACCTCCCGGGATTCATGCAGCGGGCAGGTGCTTGTTTTTTATGATACCAGAATCAGCTTTTGCGGGAAAAAGCTTCCCAGGCCAGACAAAACCAGCCGGCAATAAAGCATACTCCACCCAAAGGGGTAATGGCTCCCAGGATACTGATGCCAGTGATACTTAGTACATACAGGCTGCCAGAGAACAATACTATGCCTGCAATCAGCAGCCGGCCTGCCCAGCGCAGGCGGGCACTTTCACCCCATTGTCCTGCAACCAGGGCGATCAGGATCAGGCCTAGTGCATGTACCATGTGATAATGAACTCCGGTCTCATACACCTGCAAATGTTCTTCACTGATCACTGTCTTCAGCATATGCGCCCCGAAGGCGCCGATCCCTACTGACAGCATCGCCAGCAATGCCCCCCAAGCCATAAATCTTCGTTGCATCGCAGTTACAACTCCTTATCCTTAAGCTCTCCTTATCTTAACTTATCAGCAGCGTAGAATTCCAGCTCAGACCCTTTCATAATTTTCATCATTACTCTTGCATTTACTGCTGTCTTGTGAAAAAGTGAAAGGAGTATCATTTAACCCCATTCACGAGGAGTGCAATGCATGGACTATAATCCACCACCAAGATCTGAGCAGCCGGAAGGTCCGGCGGACCCATCTTTATCCGGACATGGAGCGCCGGCGAATACTGAACCAGAATATGTATTCCAGGAAAACAAACGTGATTTCAAGCATTCGGGACCCGGTATCGCCTCTTTTGTTATCGCCTTGGTTACACTAATCGGCTATGCGGTTTCCTTCGTATTCGTAGGCATGCAAGCCTCTGACATTCTTAGCAACAGCAACGATGTGATCGCTGATTCTTCCGAAACCATTATGTTCCTGGGGCTTACCGTACTGATTCTTGCGGCCGTTAATGTAATCGGTGCTGTCATCGGCATTATCGGGCTTACGCTCCGCCGGCGCCGGAAAGTATTTGCTATTATCGGCACGATTATTAATGGAGCGATCCTCCTGCTGTTTATGCTGCTGATTGCTACCATACTGGTCAATGCCGGCGCTTAAGATTTCTGATGTCTTCAGCTTTTTGGACTTTATAGTAAAAGGCCGCTCCCGGGATGTTGGGGACGGCCTTTTTACTGCTAAATTAGCGGTTGACGATCGATTCGAGCGATGCATAGACATGTGGACCGAAGCCTTCAGAGGCTTCCCGCTGGGGAATATTCAGCTTGATGATGTAGCCCTGCCCGTCAATCTCCTTAACGATAAATTGGCGGGTCAGGCCGGAGCCCATTGCAGTCAGGTATAGTCTAAGTCCTGACATCCGCTGATCCCGCTCCTCTCGGCTGAGTGCGGTAACTTCTCCCGTAGCCGAAAGCTCTTTACGGCCTTCCTCAGCCAAAGCATCCAAATTAAAGTCGGCAGGAAGCTTGGTAATTTCAGCATAGTAGCCGGGGTCTACCTTCATCGCCAGCTTATTACTGGATTTATCGAAGGTGAATATATCAAATACATACAGTGCATACCCTTCCCCCTCAGCAAGGCTGGCCGTTTTCTCTTCCTCCATCCCTTCAAGCGTAAGCTTGATCACTTTGGTTTCGGGCAAGGATCCAGCTTGGGCTTCTTCTCCGGAGTCAGACGCCTTAATCAGCTTGGAAAGTACCCGTTGTACAACAGAAGGATCACCTTCCACTGCTTTTTCCACATATTCGATAATGACAGGATCATTCATCTCCAGCTCTGCAGGCGCATTCTCGGTACCTATCCCCAGCTCAAAAGCAGTAGGGCCCTCTTCGGTCTTTATTTCTACAGAATGATTGTCAATCTGACCGACATAAGTGCCGGTGCTCTGAATCGTCTGTGCTTCTGCAGTAGCAGCCGGGCTGGTAGACGGTACAGGAGTACTCTCCACTACGGGAGCAGAGGCGGTAGCTGTGGGTTCTCCGGGTGCTTCAACCGGACTTTTGCCTCCGCAGGCTGTTATCGCAAGCATCAATACAGCCATTGCAGCAATTGCCGGTAAGGAACGTTGTGATCTCATGTTGACGGCCTCCTCAGATGTGCAGGATATTGTAATCTCTTCCCTTATTAACGTATAACCCGTTGTCAAGGTTGCATAAACTTGGGCCCTCTTCACCTAACATGTCCGCAGTAACTGCTTACTGCTGTTAATCCGCACTGTAAGCTGCTATACCGTTGACAACCGTCATCCGCACCTCCGCCCGCAGCAGCTCCTCGGCATCCGTCATAATCTCCCGGTCAAGTACCGTAAAATCCGCATGATAGCCGGGTGTGATCCGGCCCCGTTCCCGTTCTTCTCCGGCAGCAGCAGCACTGCCTTCCGTGAACAGTCGGAGCGCCTGCACAAGGCTCAGCTTCTCCTCCTGCAGATAGCCCGCATTCCGCTCTCCCGGCTTACGGCGCGTTACTGCGGCATGCATACCCAAAAACGGGCTCAGCGGCTCGATCGGTGCATCACTCCCCCCGGCGCAGGCAATTCCGGCCTGCAGGAGCTTCGCCCAGGCATAGAGATACTCTGTTCTGGCCGGGCCTACCCGGTCCAGCACCCAGGGGAAGTCGCTAGCCACAAAACGCGGCTGGATATCGGCGATCAGCCGCAGGCTGCGCATCTGCTCCACCAGACTGCGGTTCAGCACCTGCGCGTGAATGAACCGGTCCGGAAGGGCCGCATCCTGCGGCAGACGGACATGCTCCATAGCGGCAAGTGTCATTCGCGCCGCGGCATCCCCGATGGCATGCACCGCTACGGGATAGGAGAGCCTGCGGGCTGCTCTGACGATTTCATTCAATCCCTCCTGAGTATGGATTGCAATGCCGGAGGTTTCTGGTGCATCGCTGTAAGGCTGCTCCAGGAGGGCAGTCCGCCCGCCGATGGCTCCGTCGGCGAACAGCTTCACTGCTCCGAGCCGCAGCCATTTGTCTCCACTGCCGGCAGCAAACCCCAGCTTCTCTACCTCCCGCAGAAAGGGATAGTACAGAAGCTGATGCGTGCGGAAGAACAGGCCTTCCTCCCTTAGCTCACGGTGGATCCGCAGCATGGTTTCCACGCTGCCCAGCAGCCGCAAATCCTCGGTATGCACAGCGGTCAAGCCCAGCGAGAGCGCATCATTAATTCCCCTGCGGACAGCCTTTTTCAAGGCTGCATAATCCGGAGCAGGCTGCACTGCATTAAACGGCTGAACGGCATCCTCGTAAATCCAGCCGTTCAGCTTCCCTTCACTGTCACGGCCATAAGCTCCTGAGGCAAAGTCCGGAGTTGAGGCTGTGACTCCCGCCCGCCGGAAAGCCTCACTATTGCCAAGAAAGGCGTGGAAGCAGGTCCGGGTCAGGAACACCGGATGCCGGACTGTTACCTCATCGAGTTCGGACATGTGCGGGGCTGCTGCAGGCTGGAACTCATTTTCGTTCCAGTTCAGGCCGAGAATCCATTCGCCTGGAGGTGTAATCTCCGCCCGCTTCGTGATGACCTGCATCATCTCTTCTTTGGAGGTCATGCCGGTAAAGTCCAGCATATCCAGCTTCATGCCGTGCATCCCTAAATGCACATGGGCATCAACCAGACCGGGCAGAACATGCCCTCCGTCCCAATCGGTGACCGCATGTTCCCGCCCGGATAGCTGCAAGGACAGCTCCCGGCTTTTTCCTATGGCCGTAATGATGCCATTCTCCACAAGTACAGCATCCTCTTCGGGGCGTCCTATGGCTGACAGATTTCCATTTTTGAACAAGGTTAACGTCATAGTACTTTACTCCTTTATAGTGAAGTGTCCTTAATGATTGATATGAATGCTGCCTACATAGCTAATATATCATAAGACAGATGGTACTCGTCCTTAGCTGGTGACAGTGCGTTTTTAAGTTAAAGAGAGTTCATTCACATATCCCCCATCCCCATGAATATACTTTAGTTACAACACATCCTTCAGCTCCAAGCTAATGCCGTGCCGATTTATATTCCATGGGAGGTGGTCATCCTGCCAGAGTCACCCGGTCCATATGCATTTGTCGTATCAAAAGAAGACTGGTCCCTTCACCGCAAAGGCCATCAGGATCAGGAGCGTCATCAGCAGAAGGTCAGGGAAGCCATTAAGGATAATCTGCCCGATCTTGTTACCGAAGAGAACATTATTATGTCGGACGGCAAACAAATCGTAAAAGTGCCTATCCGCAGTCTGGACGAATACCGGATCATCTATAATTTCCGCAAGCAAAAGCATGTCGGGCAAGGGGACGGGGACAGCCAGGTCGGTGATGTGCTCGGCCACGATTCGCAGTCCGCCCAGCCGGGCAAAGGGGATAAAGCCGGTGATCAGCCGGGCCAGGATACAGTCGAGGCAGAAGTACATCTGGAAGACCTGGAGGACATTCTGTTTCAGGATCTGGAGCTGCCGCATCTGGCCCCGAAGGATAAGGAAGAGATTGAGGTCAAATCGATCGTCTTCAACGATATCCGCAAAAAAGGCATGATGTCGAATATCGATAAGAAGCGTACCCTGCTTGAGAATCTGCGGCGCAATGCCAGCAATGGCAGACCCGGTATTCACAGCATCAGCCCCGACGATTTGCGCTATAAAACCTGGGATGATATTACGATTCCTCATTCCAACGCGGTTATTATTGCGATGATGGATACTTCAGGCTCGATGGGCACCTTTGAAAAATACTGCGCCCGCAGCTTCTTCTTCTGGATGACCCGTTTCCTGCGCCGCCAGTATGAGAAGGTCGAGATTGTCTTTCTGGCCCATCATACGGAAGCCAAGGAAGTCAGCGAGCATGATTTCTTCACCCGCGGTGAAAGCGGCGGCACCATCTGCTCGTCAGCCTACCAGAAGGCGATTGAGATTATCGACAGCCGTTACCCGCCGGCCAAATACAACATCTATCCGTTCCATTTCTCTGATGGCGATAACCTCACCTCGGATAATGAACGCTGCGTCAAGCTGATCGGAGAGCTGCTGAAGCGGAGTAACATGTTCGGCTACGGTGAAGTGAACCAGTACAACCGCAGCAGCACACTGATGTCCGCCTACCGCCATCTGAAGCAGGAGCAGTTCATGCATTACGTCATCAAGGACAAAAAGGAAGTCTACCAGGCGCTCAAGAGCTTTTTCGGGAAAAGAGAAGCTGTGAAGTAATAGCTGCTGCTGCCTGGTGCGCTACTCATATCAAGACTAAGACCCCCTATTCCTTAAACGGATTGGGGGTCTTAGTCTATAGCAAACAAAGATTCAGCCCATTTCCTTCACAGCCTCAGTGTCCGATATAGTGAACACAGTATAGATTCCCGCATTGATTCCAGGCTGTGATCGTCGGTGGCAATCTTTGTTGCGTGAGCCCATTGACATTTATATCGGTTACCGATATAGTTTTTATATCGACAGACGATATACCGCCAATCGATATAAATGGAAAGTGGTGAAACGGGTTGCCGGATAACAAAGATTACGGAGCATTGACCGAAGGGGTCTACTACATTCTGTTGTCCCTGTTCACCCCGATGCACGGCTATGGGATTATGCAGAACGTCAAGCTGCTGAGCAAACAGCGCGTCGACCTTGGTGCAGGTACACTTTACGGTGCACTAGGTACACTGGTA
>CAKMKL010000369.1 GCA_927443375.1 uncultured Paenibacillus sp.
TCCCGAAGGTACCATGCAGATAGATCCCCTGCGAAGTCAGCCCGTCTTCTTTGACTCCGGTAATGTAATCAAATATTTTGTTCACGGCTGAGGCCCTGCGCGGGTCCTTTCCCATAATATCCATTTCATCATACCCGCCAACCGCACAAATCGCGATGCAGCAAGGTGAATGCTGTGCCTATAATCTGGTAGCCGCCATCCGCAGCCAGCAGCCGAAGAAGTTTGCCTTCAGCAACAAGGGTACTGTAGCTTCGCTGGGTAAAGGACAAGGCATTGCCGTAGTCGGCGACAAGAAGTATAAGGGCTGGACAGCTGCACAGCTCAAGAAGGTCGACGATATGCGCTACCTGTTAATTATCGGGGGCATTCCGCTGGTGCTTAAGAAAGGAAGATTCTTCTAAGATGCGTCACTGCAGTGTGCAAGTCCGTGGGCTGTTGACGCGTGAGGAGCTGGACCGCTACAACGGTCTGATCGAGGCGGGATCCTTCCTTGAGGACCAGAACCGGTATGATCTGGCTTATCATATCCAGAAGGAAATTGATCTGCTTATCCTGCCGGCGATTGAACGGCTAAAGGATAAGAGCCGGGCCCGCGACCGGGCAACGGCTGAATATTTGGAGAGTCTGCGCGAAGAGGATGAGGAAGACGAAGATTCGGGCAAAGAACAGGTCCGTTAGTTCTCTATCGGTTTGGTAAATTATACAACTAAAGGGTGTGACTCCGCAGGAAGCGGAAGCACACCCTTTATTAAAAGATAAGAATTTGTATGTTTCACACTCTAAATTATCCTTCTCTTTCTCGCAGAAACGGATACCGTCCCTAGAAAGGACGGAAAGCCGTTTCTTCTTGTTTTACAATTTAAGCATGTCTTCAAAGGTCTCCGGAGTCAGCAGGTTGCCGACATAGAACGGGCCGAACTCGCCATAGCGGGCACTGACCTCGTCAAAGCGCATTTCATACACCAGCTTCTTGAATTGCAGCGCATCCTCAGCGAAGAGGGTTACGCCCCATTCCCAGTCGTCAAAACCGACGGAGCCGGTAATAATCTGTTTCACCTTGCCGGCATAACCGCGTCCGATCAGTCCGTGTGAATGCATCAGCTCACGGCGTTTATCCATATCGAGCATGTACCAGTTGTCAGCAAGTTCGCGCTTCTTATTCATCGGATAGAAGCAGATATGCTTCGCTTGCGGCAAAATCGGCTTCAAACGGGCGGCAACATGCGGATTCTGCATCGGATCGCTTCCATCCCCGGCATTGCCGCCGGCAGCATAGTTACTTAGTTCAACAATACTGACATAGGAATAAGACTTGGTGGTATATTGGGCAAAGGCGATTTTGTTAAAGGCAGTTTCAAGAGCATTCAGGGCTTCAAGGCTTTCCCGCAGAAACATCATCACGAAATCAGCCTTCTGGCCGACGATAGCATATACTGCAGAGCTTCCTTCCTTTGCTTCCTCCACAGGACCCCATTCTTCCATAAAAGCATGCAGCTCCTCGAGGGCAACGGCGCGTTCCTCGTCATCGGCAGCTGTCCAGGCTGTCCAGTCCAGAGAGCGGAAGTCATGCAGTGCATACCAGCCTTCCAGTGTCAAAGCAGCTTCGTTCATGTTCTCACTCCTTAAAAGTTTTAAAACTTAGTTCGAAAGCATACGCTTCTATGTATGATCCGATTGATCTATTAGCATTGTATCGCAAGCGGGCGGCCAAGAGCAAACCCCCGCACCGGCATTTGCCGGGTTCGGAACTGGAACAGCAATAATGTTCATTGCTTCGCTACATTTTTTCTAGTAAACTTACTATTAATTAAGGTTTTATGTGCGGTTCTTTATAGAGAGAGGGGATGGCGGTACGATGGGGTTTATTCCTGTATTTGTTCTGGCCGTTTTATTCTTTGTCATGATGTTTGGCATCGGCTTTATCCTTAACATGTTAATGAAGACAACCTGGTTCCCCGCATATCTGTTCGTGATCGTAATTCTGCCCGTAGTCGTCTATTCCATCTGGGACCGGAATGCGATGTCGCTCTGGGAGCACCTGAGCACCTTCCATGTCGTTGATTATCTTACCGGCGTAGCCGGATTGGCTGGCGCAGTACTAAGCGGCTGGACCATCCAGAAGCTGCGGCTTGGCGGATACAAGATGTTTTAATGAAATTTATACTGAACAGAAACGGCGGCTATCCCTGCAAAGGGACGGTGATGCCGTTTTTTTTCATTGTGACAGCCAAGGCTGTTTTTTCCTGTGCCGATTTCTATTATTTTTCGCTATCGCCAGCAAGCGTTCAAAAGATGTCGATTTTACGCTGAAAAGGAGGTTATTTGGTTCTTTTTTTACATTTCCGGCCGGATGTTTTGTGATAGAATAGAAATCTATATGAATTCGTGTAGAAGAGGGGGAGGTTTCCGCAGATGCGTATGAGTAACCTGCATCATTTCACCGAACATCATCGGTACTGCGTTTCCCGCGAATTCGGTCTAAGCCATGTGGATTCACGTATGCTGGGCTCGGTCTATCAGCCAATGGTTGGAGCCTTTGCTATCAGCCTCTACAGGCTGCTGTTCGAGCATATTCCGGCAGAAGCGATCGGCTACTCCGCAGTGGAGCAGCAGCGCAGGCTGTTTATGACGCTGGGTGTTGAACCGAACGAGAAGGGCCGTAAATATTTAGTGGATCAGGCTTCCAGGCTGGAGGCGGTGGGGCTGCTTGCAACCTGCCGGATTTACATGCCGGAGAATGATGATTATATGTATGAATACGAGCTGATGCCGCCGCTGTCGCCGGCTGATTTTTTTGCAACCCAGCATCTGACGCTGCTGCTGCGTGACAAGATTGGCAAGTTCGCCGTGCTGTCGCTGCGTGAGCAGTTCTGGAACCGGGAACCGGAAGAATGGAGCCGCCGTTCGATCGGCAAAGAGAATATATCCCTGCCATTGTATGATATTTTCCAATTAAATACGCATGTGATTGAGATCTATTTTCTCAAAAATATCCATTAG
>CAKMKL010000370.1 GCA_927443375.1 uncultured Paenibacillus sp.
TTACTCTTTTATGACAACAAGGTCTTCTCCAAAAAGCTGGATGGCCTCGTCAATCCATGGTTCGGTCTTAGCCCCTGCATCTTCATGCTCGTGCTCCAGACGCAACTCCTCTGTGCCCGGCTTAGCAGCAGACTTCTGGGCGGCCTCATTCCAGTCCCGCTGCATGATTGTAACCAGCCGGTAAGGCTTGCCGAGACGTGCAGCAAACACATTCTCGATCACTTGCCTGTTAGCCGGTTTCTCGGTAGTATCGCGGTGGATAGTGTTCTTAAAAGCCACAAGCACCGCATCCTCCATAACTGATACCGGCTCACCATCAACAAACCACGCGTGTACTGTTACTTTCTCCTCTTTCACTCCCTGCAACACAAGACTCCACTGCTTATAAACCGCCGCGAAATCAGGATTATCCTTGCCGGAGATGAATTTATCAAGCTGTGGAGGCAGCTTGGAAGGAGATGAGATACGCGGAGCGGAGCTTGCTGATGATGCCCGCGGTGCAGGTGCCGCATCGCGTCCACCGCCCGAGACTCCCCCCCGACTGTATTGCCTGTTCCAATTTCTTCTCTAAAGCAGCAATCTGCCGCTTCAAAGCCTCTAATTCTCCTGCATCAGCAGCCTGACCGCCAGTTGATGGTTCAGCCCGCATAGCACCGGCTACTGGGGCAGCCGCATGCAAGGATGGCGCGGCTTCCTGCTGCATGCTGCACAGCTTCATAAGTGCTACTTCAAACAATGTCTGCGGATGTGTCGCATATTTCATTTCTCCAAGATAGCGGTTTAAGGTTTCTACAATCTGAAACAGCCGCTCCCGTGAAAATGCAGCCGCCATGTCCCGGAACTCAGCCGGATTCAGTACCCGGTCTGTTAATTGATCAGCCCCCGGAACCATTTTGATCATCAGCAAATCCCTGAAGTAATAAAGCAGGTTCTCCAGGCATTTGTCCGCACTCTTGCCTTCCTGCATCAGCTGCTCTACCAGTTCCAGCAGCCGGCCCATATCACCTTCCAGAATAGCTGTTGCAAGCCGGGCAAACTGTTCGGAAGGGATCCCCCCAGTCATGCCCAGCACCTGCTGATAAGTTACATTGCCGTCTGTAAAGGAGGAAATCTGGTCCAGTATACTCAGCGCATCACGCATCCCCCCGTCAGAGAGACGGGCGATGTACTGCAGAGCATCTGCATCCGCAGTAATGCCCTCCTTCTGACAGATCTCAGCAAGCCGACCGCTCTGCTCCTCCAGAGATACACGGCGGAAGTCAAAGCGCTGGCAGCGCGAAATAATCGTAGCCGGCAATTTATGAGGTTCTGTCGTCGCCAGTATAAACATGACATGCGGCGGCGGTTCCTCCAGCGTCTTAAGCAGAGCGTTAAACGCTTCTGTTGTCAGCATATGCACTTCATCAATAATATACACTTTACGGCGCACTTCGGTAGGTGCATATTTCACCTTATCCCGCAGGTCGCGTATTTCTTCTACCCCGCGGTTTGACGCCGCATCAATCTCCTGCACGTCCATAACGTTGCCCGCGGTAATCCTCAGGCAGGAAGGACATTCGTTGCATGGCTCCGGGCCGGGTCCCCGCTCGCAATTGACTGCTTTGGCCAATACTTTGGCAGCACTCGTCTTGCCGGTCCCGCGCGGGCCGCTGAACAGGTAGGCATGCGAAACCCGCTGTTCACGAATTGCATTCTGCAGCGTCTGGATAATGTGCTGTTGCCCTACCATGTCCTGAAACGACTGCGGCCGCCAAGCACGGTACAGCGCGATATGTTCCACTATGCATTACCCTCTCTTAGGCTGCCGCTTTCCGGCATTTGTCGCTAATTTATTATACTATATTCCCCAGGCTTTGACCAAAAACAAAAAGCATCTTCGCTTGTGGCAAAGATGCTATCATTAACCGAATATAAACCGTGCACCTGTTATTGATGGCTGCGATCCAAGCGGCAACCCTACGAGACTGCTCGGGCTAGGCCACCCTCCGGCACAAGAGTAAACTTGCTTATGGCTGCTTCCTTCCGGACCTGACCAGGTTCACAAGCACTCATTGCGGAGGACCCAACCGTCAACACAGCCCATAGGGACCAAGGCCTCACATCGACAGCACCTCTAACAGGAATTCAACCTCGCTACAGCGGATTGCGAGTTACAGGGCACCGCTACCTCCCCGTCTAGCACGGCGAAGATAAGTATAGCTCACACCCCATTAAAAATCAACCCGTCCACAAGAAACCGTCTTGTATTTTGGAAATATATGGGTTACCCAATAACTCCCCTGATTGAAGAGATGCCGGAAAGACGCGCATCCTGTTTATTCCGGTAAATAAAAAACTCCCCGGATATACCATCCGGGGAGCAGTCCAATCCTTAAGCCGCAGGTGCGGCAGAGGCGATTAGATACCGTATTTCTTCTTGAATTTATCAACACGACCACCGGCATCAAGGAACTTCTGCTTGCCAGTGAAGAATGGATGGCAGTTAGAGCAAATTTCGACGCGCAGCTCTTGTTTAACAGAACCGGATTCGAAAGTGTTGCCACATGCGCAGGTTACCTTAGTGATATTATACTTTGGTTGAATGGCTTCTTGCATTTGAATTTCACCTCTCATGCCCTAGGACTCATGCGGACCCAGAGTTATTAAACATACAACGACATTCTAGCACGAAATAATAGTCTCTGCAATAAATTTAAATCGGGTACCGGCTAGAGCCGTACACGACGCTCTTTGGCCCGTGCTAAATCGGCAGGTGGCACATGTGTATACGAACCAATAACTACCTCCGGCAGCTCCTCGCGGAAGATATCAAGCATGGTCTTCATCCCCAGAATTTCTCCCCGGGCCGGAGGAATTAGTTCCAGATAGCTCTCGGGGTCAATATTAAGGTTGCGCATCTGAATAAGCTTGAGGTCAGTGCGCCGGCAAAATTCAACCATCGCTTCAATCTCTTCCTCACGGTCTGTTACTCCAGGAAAAATCAGATAGTTAATGGAGGTATACACCCCCTGTGAAGCAGCATATTTCAGCGACTTCTCCACATTGGCGAGGGTATAGCCCCGCGGCTTGTAATAGGCATTATAGTGATCGTCCAGCGCACTAATCGTGCTGACCCGCATCAGATCAAGTCCTGCATCCACGATCCCGCGGATATGGTCACTCAGTCCGGCATTGGTGTTGATATTGATATAGCCCATATCGGTTATTGAGCGCACTTCGCGGATCGACTCGATAATCAGCTTAGCTTGGGTAGAAGGCTCGCCTTCGCATCCCTGACCGAAACTAATTATCGACTGCGGTGTCTTCAGATGCTCCAGCATCACCTCTGTGATCTCGCTAACCGTAGGACGGAAGTTCATCCGTGTCTGGGGAGAGACAAATCCGCTATCGTCAGGCTGTTCTGATATACAGCCGAAGCATCCGGCATTACACGAATAAGAAACAGGAACGGCACCCTCCCAACGTCCAAGAAACGTATTGGAGGACGTAAGGCATTCATAACCCAGCGCACAGTTAGAAAGGTGGTCGTATAGTCTGTTTTCCGGATACTTAGCCGTTAAGGCACCGACGCCTACTTCTACATCCTCGCGGTCACAGTTGAGAGGATTCCATTGCTCCGGATCATCTGTCAGATCTGCAGCGACGTAGAATCCGCCATCCTTCCACACCACAGCGGAATAGCCAAAGAGCGGGAGCTTATACGACTTGTCTGTCTTGACATAGCCTGGCAGGCATAATCTAGTAAAGCCTTGAGGCAGCAGTGCCCCAACAGCCTGAGACCCTTCCGGCAGCGGCAACATTTCACCTGTCTCGGGATTCATACCCACTGCCCGTGTGCTTGGCAGGCCAACTAGGGTAGCCCCTTCCGGCAGCGGGATTAATTCTTCTTCCAGCATCTCAACAATCATATCCCCGCTGCGGGCCAGGCCATACAGCTCAGGATGATCATATACGTTACCTTGTTCATCGGCATATACCAAATACATGTTATTCTCCTCTTATCTATTCTCAGGTTGTAGGGACAGTAGGTGTCTTGGGACGCGGGGTCCGGCGCGCAGATGAGCCGCTGTTAGAAGTCCCTCCACTGCTGGCAGTTCCGCTCGCTGATGAGGAATCCTTACTTCCGGCCACATCAAATGAGGCGAGGAACTCTGCGTTAGTCTTGCTGTCACGGAGCTTCTTAAGGAACCCTTCCACGAAGTCATACGATTCGTTCATATTCTTACGGATAGACCAAATCGTATCCAGCTCTTCCTTGCTCAGCAGCACTTCTTCGCGGCGTGTTCCCGAACGGCGGATATCGATAGCCGGGAAAATCCGGCGTTCCGCCAGCTTACGGTCCAAATGAAGCTCCATATTGCCCGTACCTTTAAATTCTTCATAAATAATATCATCCATACGCGACCCGGTATCGATCAGCGCTGTAGCGAGTATCGTCAGGCTGCCGCCCTCTTCCACATTCCGTGCAGATCCAAAAAACCGCTTCGGCCGATGGAATGCTGCAGGATCAATCCCTCCGCTAAGCGTACGTCCGGATGGAGGAACTACAAGGTTATACGCGCGTGCCAGCCGGGTAATGCTGTCCAGCAGAATGACAACGTCTTTTTTATGCTCAACCAGACGGAGCGCCCGCTGCAATACAAGCTCTGCAACTTTGATATGGTTCTCTGGAAGCTCATCAAAGGTTGAAGCAACCACTTCGCCTTTTACCGAACGCTGCATATCCGTTACTTCCTCAGGACGTTCATCAATTAATAGTACAAACAGTGCAATCTCGGGATTGTTAGTGGAGATACTGTTGGCAATTTCTTTTAGGAGGAGCGTTTTCCCTGCTTTGGGAGGTGCTACAATCAAACCGCGTTGCCCCAAGCCTACAGGAGCGAGCAAATCCATTATTCGGGTAGACAAATGAGTAGGGGATGTTTCAAGCGGCAGCTTGTCTTGCGGATAAAGAGGCGTTAGTGCCGGGAAATGCAAGCGCTCCGCTGCACTGGCAGGATTCTCGCCGTTGACGGCGTTGACTTGAAGCAAACCGAAGTAACGTTCATTTTCTTTGGGTGTGCGGCACTTTCCTGATACAAGGTCGCCGCTTCTAAGATCAAATTTACGAATTTGAGAAGCTGAAATATAAATGTCTTCCGCACTGGGCAAATAGTTAATCGGCCTTAGGAAACCGTAGCCTTCAGGCAAAATTTCAAGCACGCCCTCCATAAACATGAGCCCGCTCTGCTCCGCCTGCGCCCGCAGGATGGCGAAGATCAACTCCCGTTTCTTCAGCTGTCCGTAGTATGGAATCTGGTATTTCTTGGCCAGCTTATACAGATCGGTCAGCTTCATTTCTTCCAGATCGGAAATTTGAAGATCCATGTAATAACCACCTATTCAATTTTATATAAGTATAAGTCTATTAAAATGCTCATTAGGATAGGATTACCCAATTTGGAAGGAGATATGCAGTAAGCCTGCAAATTCGCCCCCTCCAAATAGCAGATAATCTGAATCCTATTCCTCTTCGCGCCAAATTTCAGCGCCCAGATCGCGCATGTTAGTTACTAAGTTATCATAGCCGCGGTCGATATACTCCACACCCGTGACTTCAGTAATTCCGTCTCCGACAGTCAGTCCGGCAATGACCAGCGCCGCACCGGCCCGCAGATCGGCAGCTTTAACCTTGGCAGCATTAAGCCGGCTGCCTTCAATGATTGCCGATCGTCCTTCAACACGGATCTTCGCGCCCATCCGTACCAGTTCCGGCACATGCTTGAACCGGTTGCTGTATACAAAATCACTTAGTACACTGACTCCTTCGGCCTGGGTCAGCATGCTTGTCATCGGGGATTGCAGATCGGTGGCAAAGCCCGGGTATACCAGCGCCTTTACATCAGCATGCTCGTATCTGGCTCTGCCGATGACCCGGATGCTCTCATCCAGTTCTTCGATTTCAACGCCCATTTCCAGCAGCTTGGCGGTCAGGGCTTCCAAGTGTTTAGGGATAACGTTATCTATCAATACATTGCCGCGCGTTGCTGCTGCAGCAATCATATATGTTCCTGCTTGAATCCGGTCAGGAATGATGGAATGGCGGCAGCCATGCATCTCTGTAACGCCTTCAATCCGGATTGTTTCTGTGCCGGCGCCTTTAATAACAGCGCCCATAGAGTTCAAAAGGGTAGCTACATCTATAATCTCAGGCTCTTTAGCCGCGTTTTCGATAATTGTAGAGCCTTTGGCCCGTGAAGCCGCCAGCATGATGTTAATAGTGGCACCTACGCTGGATACGTCTAAATAAATCTTCGCACCGCGCAGTTCCTTGGCATACAGGTGAATAGAACCATGATCATTGGTCACAGTTGCTCCCAGTGCTTCAAAACCCTTGATATGCTGATCAATCGGACGGGGCTCAAAGTTGCAGCCGCCTGGAAGGCCTATCGTCGCTTCTTTGAATCTCCCAAGAAGCGCTCCCATCATATAATAAGAAGCACGAAGTTTCTTGACTGGTCCGTTAGGCATAGGGATGGATACGATACGGGAGGGGTTAATTCTCATCTGGCTGCCTGACCATGAGACAGTTGCACCAAGCTCTTCGAGAATTTCGGAGTAAACGGCTACATCACTAAGGGACGGCAAATTATCCAGAACAACTTCAGATTCAGCTAAAATAGCCGCAGGAATAAGCGCGATTGCGCTATTCTTCGCTCCGCTGATGGTCACAACGCCCTTTAGCGGACGTCCACCGCCAATCATTAATTTTTCCATAGATTTATCTGGTTCCCCCTACGTGTATTGCAGCTTATTCAGGCAATACCTGCTATGGCTTTTTTTGGGTTTAAATGTTTTAAGAAGAAGAAACGGCTGCGCCGTCCTTGGAGTAAGGACGGCACACGTTTCAAGAGGAATATATCCATATCAAACTATGCAGCGGACAGTTTGAAATAACCTGTCCAACTGCAGCAGCGTTACATTTACGCTTTGTTGTTGGAACCGAACTCGCGGATTTTGCCGATAACGGTTTGTTTGATGGCTTCGCGGCCTGGAGCGATGAATGTACGAGGATCGTAAGCATCCGGTTTAGCAGCCAAAACTTCACGTACCACTTTAGCAAATGCGATTTGGTTCTCAGTGTTTACGTTGATTTTGGAAGTTCCCAGGGAGATGGACTTCTGAATATCGTGCAACGGAATACCTGTACCGCCGTGAAGCACGAGCGGAAGCTTAACTGCATCGCGGATTTCTTCCATTTCTTTGAATCCGAGGTTTGGCTCGCCCAGGTAAGGACCATGTACGGAACCAAGTGCTGGTGCCAAAGTGTCGATGCCAGTTTCTTTAACGATGCTTACACATTCGTTAAGATCTGCATATTGGATGCCGCCGATAACGTCATCTTCTTGTCCGCCTACAGTACCAACTTCTGCTTCAACAGAAACGCCTTTGGCATGTGCATATTCAACAACTTTTTTAGTCATTTCAATGTTTTCGGCGATTGGGTGGTGGGAACCGTCGATCATTACGGATGTAAAGCCGGCATCAATAGCTTCTTTACATTTGTCAAAGCTGGAACCGTGGTCCAGGTGAATCGCTACAGGAACGGTGATTTTCATGTCGTGAATAAGTCCTTCAACCATCTTCACTACAGTATAGAATCCGCCCATGTGACGGGCTGCGCCTTCGGAAACACCAAGGATTACTGGTGACTTTTCTTCTTCTGCTGCACCAAGAATCGCTTGAGTCCACTCCAGGTTGTTGATGTTGAACTGGCCAACTGCATATTTTCCTTCAAGTGCTTTGTTTAACATGTCTGTCATAGATACTAATGGCATGGTTTCAATCCTCCTAAGAATGTTGGGTTGCTTATATTTAAACCGACATCACATACAGGCTTATTATAGCACATCCTGTGTCAAATACTAAATAGGATACACAAAAAAATGTCCCGGTGGGACGATATTCAGCCAGCCTATGCTGCGGGCAAACTCAACCTTCTTATATTATCCATATCAGGGCTTTGCCAAACCATAAATCTCAGGTTAACCGAAGTGGTCCACCGGCTTGTCCTGAAGATGCATATTTACTGCCACCCGCATCTCATCAATGTCAAAGGGCTTGGTAAAGTGCATAAGCGCCCCCAGTTTTGTCGCTTCCTTAATCATGTCCAGTTCTCCGTATGCCGTCATCATAATCACTTTAATAGCCGGATTAATCTCTTTCAAATGCTTAAGGATTTCCAGCCCGTCCATTCCCGGGATTTTCATATCTAGCAGAACCAAGTCTGGGGATTCTTTCAGGACAATTTCGATTGCTGTTTTACCGTTAGCAGCCTGATAGGTGGTATACCCTTCGCTATTAAATACTTCCATGAGGAGAATTCGGATTCCGTTCTGATCATCGACAATTAAAACTTTCCCTTTTTCCATATCATACCCTCCCAGATTTAAGGCAGATTGTCTATACCGCGCCCTCTCACAGCTAACGGCTCACAATAATTTATTCTATACGAAACCTATTATTCGTGCTTTATAGTCAAAATCCTGCTAATTTGATAAAAAGGGTAAATACATTCCATATCCTGGTGGGCGGCAGGTGCGGTTATTTTGCGGTTATTTTATGTAATTACTGACAGCTGAATTCCTATATTTAAAAGAAAGCCTCCAGATGGAGGCCTTCTAAAGATCCTTACCGGATCTGTTTATTTTATTGGTTACAGCTGCTCTGAATGGGTCAGTGAAGCTTTGACAAATTCACGGAAGAGCGGCTGTGGACGATTCGGACGGGAAGTAAATTCCGGATGGAATTGTACCGACAGGAACCAAGGGTGTCCCGGAAGTTCCACGATCTCTACCAGACGTCCGTCCGGTGATGTTCCAGAAAACACAAGTCCTGCTTTTTCCATCTCATCGCGGTAAGCATTGTTGAATTCATACCGGTGACGGTGACGTTCATAGACCAGTTCATCATCATAGCAGGACATTGCCAGGGAATCAGGCAATAGCTTGCAAGGATACAGGCCAAGACGCATCGTGCCGCCCATGTCTTCGATGTCCTTCTGCTCAGGCAGCAGATCAATTAGCGGATGCGTTGTAGCTGGATCAATCTCCGAGCTGTTCGCCCCAGCCAGTCCCAGCATGGAACGGCCGTACTCAATTACGGATACCTGCATGCCCAGGCAAATACCGAAGAAAGGAATGGACTGCTCACGGGCATAACGGATTGCGGAGATTTTGCCTTCAATCCCCCGGTCTCCGAAGCCGCCGGGAACAAGGATCCCGCCGATTCCGCCAAGCAGTTCACCCACATTCTCATCTGTAACCTGTTCCGCATCGACCCAGCGGATCTTCACTTCCGCATTGGCTGCAAAACCTGCATGCGAGAGAGACTCTACTACGCTTAAGTAAGCATCATGCAAAGCTACATATTTGCCGACAATGGCGATTTCAACTGTGCGTTCCAGCTTCTGGATCCGCTCCAGCATGCTCTCCCATTCACGCATATCCGGTGCAGGTGTAGTCAGCTTCAGGTGATTGACTACAATCTCATCCAATCCTTCATCACGAAGGTTAAGCGGAACCTCATACAGCGTAGAGGCATCGCGGCATTCCACTACGGCATTCGCATCGATATCGCAGAACAACGCAAGCTTGGCCTTCATATCTTCGGTCAGAGGATATTCCGTACGGCATACGATCACATTAGGCTGAATCCCAATGCTGCGCAGCTCCTTCACGCTGTGCTGTGTCGGCTTAGTCTTCACTTCTCCAGCAGCCTTGATATATGGAATCAGGGTTACGTGAATGTACATTACATTTTCCCGGCCGATGTCGCTTTTGATCTGACGGATAGCTTCCATGAACGGCAGGCTCTCGATATCCCCTACAGTACCGCCGATTTCAGTAATTACTACATCCGAACCTGTCTCGCGGCCCGCACGGAATACGCGTTCTTTGATCTCATTCGTGATATGCGGGATAACCTGAACTGTTCCGCCCAAGTATTCGCCGCGCCGTTCTTTGCTGATCACAGAAGAATAAATTTTCCCTGTCGTTACATTACTGTTCTTGGACAGATTAATGTCAATAAACCGCTCATAGTGTCCAAGGTCAAGGTCAGTCTCCGCACCATCATCGGTCACAAATACTTCCCCATGCTGATAAGGACTCATTGTCCCCGGCTCTACGGGTGTCACTTTTTTGTTTTTTTAGATGGTTTTTCCGTGATTGCGAAG
>CAKMKL010000371.1 GCA_927443375.1 uncultured Paenibacillus sp.
TCGTAAAACTCCACCAGAGCATTCCGCGTCCGGCCGGCAAAGCCGAGATCGTCCACCGTCTGCAGCACCCGGTATATTGATACACCGCGTTCTGCTGCCGCAACAGCAAGCTTGCCGATTGTCGTATCTCCCAAACCGCGCTTAGGTACATTGATAATCCGCGCCAAGCTGATATCATCATCGGGATTGGACAATAGACGCAGATAAGCCAGGAGGTCTTTGATTTCTTTACGGTCGTAGAACTTGATCCCGCCAACGATCTGATACGGTATATCTGATTTGATCAGAATTTCTTCTATAACACGGGATTGGGCATTGGTACGGTACAGAATTGCATGATTCTGATAGGCTTGCCCCTGCTTAACGTTCTTGCTAATTTCACCGGTAACAAAATACCCCTCATCATGCTCGGAATCTCCACGGAATACCTTGATCTTCGCGCCTTCATCCGAATCCGTCCACAGCTTCTTCGGCTTGCGGCCGGTGTTCAGCGCAATAACGCCATTGGCGGCGTTCAAAATATTGGAGGTCGAGCGGTAGTTCTGCTCCAGCAGGATGGTTTTGGCTTCCGGATAGTCCTCTTCAAAATTAAGGATATTGGTAATATCTGCTCCGCGCCAGCGGTAGATGGACTGGTCGCTGTCACCGACGACGCAAATCCGGTGATGGCTGTCCGCAAGCATGCGGCAGAGCATGTACTGCGCCCGGTTCGTATCCTGATACTCATCGACATGAATGTACTTGAATTTCTTCTGGTAGAAATCAAGCACCTCAGGAACTTCCTTGAATAATTGAATCGTCTTCATAATCAGGTCGTCAAAATCAAGCGAGTTATTGCTTCTCAGCCGCTGCTGGTACTTGGTATACACCTTAGCGACAAGCCCTTCAAAATAATCGCCGATCTTCTGCTCATACTGCGCCGGAGTAATCAGTTCGTTCTTGTTGGTACTGATTACCGCCTGCACGGCTTTGGGCTCAAACTTCTTGGTGTCGATATTCAGATCCTTCATGCAGTTGCGGATAACCGACAATTGGTCAGTAGAATCGAGAATAGAAAAATTGGAGGTGAACCCGATCCGTTCAATATCCTTGCGCAGAATCCGCACACACATCGAGTGGAAGGTGGATACCCAGATATCCCGCCCCTCTGGGCCGACCAGCTTGGAGACACGCTCCTGCATTTCGCGGGCTGCTTTATTCGTAAAGGTAATCGCCAGAATCGCCCAAGGCGGCGCTTTGCGGTTCGCAATCAGCCAGGCAATACGGTGGGTAAGCACGCGTGTCTTACCGCTGCCCGCTCCGGCCATAATCAAGAGAGGTCCTTCGGTGGTTTCTACAGCCTGGCGCTGTGGAGGATTCAGCCGGCTTACGGCGTCCTGTATGTTAATAAGTTGCATGTGTGACATGCTCCTTTCCAATATAAGCTTAATATAGCTGATCTAGTAACTTTCTATTTATACGGATTATAAGGGCTACTCCAATTGAATCTTCGGTGTCTGCTTAACAGCCTTCACGGTGAGTAGCGCCTGCTGCACATCCCGGTAAATAATATTGCCTACAACAACGGTATCGCAAAGGGCAGCCGCCTGCTCAGCCTCAGCCCCGCCGGTAATTCCGCCTCCGTAAAAAAGCTGGCTGTTCTCCACCGTCTCCCTAACTTCCCGCACCGTCTCCATATGGCCAAACGTCCCGCTGTATTCGAGGTAAACGACCGGCAGCTGCATCAGCTTGTCCGCGATCTGCGCATACGCCGCAGCCCCGCGCGCGCTTAAGCGGCTGTCTGCGCCTGTAAGGCGGGCTACAGATGAGTCTTCATTCAAGACAATGTACCCTTCTGTCAGCAGCAACTCCCACGGGATCAGGCTGCCAAAGCGCTCTATCGCTTTGCGATGGTGGCCGAGAATCCAGTCCGGGTCAGAAGTATTCAGTACCATAGGAATCATATATAAATCAAACCCCGGCACGGCCGCTTCCAAATCTGAAACCTCCAGTGCACAGGGAAGCTCATACTGCCGCACTCTGGCGAGCAGCCGGGTGGTATTCTCATAAGTAACGCCTGTGGACCCGCCTACGAGAATGGCATCGGTACCGGAACAGCAAATGGCTTCCAGCTCCTGATCACCGAGCTCACGGTCCGGGTCCAGCTTGAATACATGCCGCCATGGCTGTATCAATTGCCGTATTTCATTCATCCATTGTCCATCCTCACCAATTTATCTAGACATCCCCTGCGTTACACAGAGCATCGTCACAGGTTATTCATGCCAAGCCAAAAACACTCCCGCCACCGCAAAAACCGTAACTCTAGTCTATGCCAGCATAAAGGGGAGTGTCAATTTAAAGCAGAGAAAAATACGAACATTTTTTCGCGTTTTTAGGATCCTTTAGCGTAATCCCCGAATCCCGCCCAAGTCATCCTCGGAAACAAAATCGGTATAAAATCCGTCCACACCCATCCGGGACAGCTTCGTGATCTCCTGTTCATCGTTGAGTGTATGCACATATACGCGGGCTCCGGCCTGTTTCAGCTTCCTGACAAAGC
This sequence comes from uncultured Paenibacillus sp., assembly GCA_927443375.1. Classification (GTDB taxonomy): domain Bacteria; phylum Bacillota; class Bacilli; order Paenibacillales; family Paenibacillaceae; genus Paenibacillus_AQ. The sequence continues at coordinate 2,543 of CAKMKL010000371.1, forward strand.
TCTTGGAGGCTCTGGTAACCGGCATTGTAATCTCCACTCCCGTATCCTTCACGAAAGCAAGCACCTGCTCATCACTATCCTGAGATTGATACAGTGTATAGATTACCTCCGGAAAAGCATATACCTTATTTACTACGTCAAGCATGTCACGGCTGTAAATTTGCGGAACAATCCGCTCCAGCAGCGAAGGATCTTTGCGCTTAGCAGCTTCAACAATAAGTCGAAACTGTCTGGTTACCAGCCCGGGATCACGCTCCTTTGTGTCCGTCACAATATAAGCATCCGGATAGGCAATCATCAGATCCATAATCTTATCAATATCGAGTGGAGAATACAGTTCAAGGATAGGACTATCCATAACCTCATTGTAACTAAGCACCGTTCCTTGTCTGGCTGCAGGAAGCACATCAAGCTGACCCAGCAGCTTACTCATATTGCCTGTCCACTCATGACGGGCAATCAGCTTATTGTCTGTTGTAAGCAGTAAATCCGTTTCAAACAGCCGGCTACCCTGCTCATAATTGGCAACAAAAGCATCGAGAGTATTCGTATACGTATGACCGTTAATTCCGCCCATCGCATGGGCAATGATCCGGTACGCTGTAAATCCGGTTGCTGGTTCTTCTTCCTTGGGCCATAGGGTAATCACGAGTAAAAGCAGAAGTGCAGCAACCATGATGACTGACGCTGTTAGCTTTCTTTTATCCATAATAGAGGGTTTCCTTTGCCGGGTTTAGTGTGGAAAAAGCAAAAACGGCTGTGGCCTTATAGAAGGATGGCAACCGTTTCTATGGAAGATATAAAATTAATAGGCATTTTTGAAGCCGTTGCGGATCGTTCTGACAATAATCCGGATATCAAACAGCAGCGACCAGTTTTCGATATAGAAAATATCATGCTTAATCCGCTCTTCAATCGAGGTATCACCGCGCAGGCCGTTGCTCTGTGCCCAGCCGGTAATTCCCGGGCGCACATGATGCTTCACCATATATTTCGGGATCTCACCGCGGAACTGCTCTACATAAAACGGACGTTCGGGCCGCGGGCCTACCACACTCATCTGCCCCAGCAGCACATTAAAGAACTGCGGAAGCTCATCCAGGCTGGTCCGGCGGATAAAGGTTCCGAACCGGGTACGGCGGGGATCATCCTTCGTGCTCCACCCGGTATCCTCCTCCCCATCCCTCTGCATCTTCATCGAACGGAATTTGTACATCATAAAGTTGCGCCGGTTAAGTCCTACCCGCTCCTGCTTGAAGATAACCGGTCCAGGCGAAGTAATCCGCACACCCATTGCTACAATAAGCATTATAGGAGACATCATAATTATGGCGAACAGCGAGAATACAATATCGAACGCCCGCTTAGCCAGCTTATTACCCGTCATATCCAGCGGAATATCGCGCACATTGATCATCGGCATTCCGGCAAAATTGTCGAAGTAAGGACGGGCCGGCAGGTAGTCAAAGAAATCAGGGATGATTAGCGTCCGCACACCTGCTTTTTCACAGGCGGCAATAATTGCCGGATATTTGGAGTGGGCATCCAGCGGAAGCGCCAGGATCACCTCGTCCACCGGCAGCATCTCAAGCATTCCGGGAAGCGTATCGACCGTACCCAGAATCGGCTTAAAACGCTGTTCTTCGATACCGTCCCAATTATGGTAGTCATCCAGAAATCCGATCGTCTCATAGCCCAGCTCCGGGTATTGCACGAGATTAGTATAAAATCTTTTACCCAGAGTACCGGCCCCGATAATCAGGACAAACTGGCGGTTGTAGCCTTTTTCCCGCAGCGATTTCAGCATTGACTTCAGCACATAACGGTACAGCATAATGGATAAAATATTGAAGCCCATATAAATGGCCAGATATTGACGGGAAACGTCGATTTCCTTCAGGAAGAACATCACGCCAAGCAGGATGAAGATAGCCATCACATGCACTTGAAAAATTTTGAGGAATTCATCGACAAAACGCTTCTTGCGCTTCGGCAGATATAGAGACAGCACAATCCCGATAAACACAGCAATCACGGCGTACATTATGCTCCAATAAGCATACGATTCTACCGGAAGCGTATTGTAGGACTCCAGCAAACCGCTCTTAAACTTCAGCCACCACGCTGCCAGAAAAGACAGCTGAATCACCAGAAAGTCGGCAACTATATACAGCTGGGTCAAAAACTTCTGATTACGGCGGATCATAATCTCACCTCAGCCTTCGATTCAATCTGTGGTCCGGCTTCTCCGGAAACCGTTAAGCTCTGGGCCGGAGAAGGGACCGCACGCGGAATAATCAGCGCATTACGCAGCAGTGACAACATAAATTTCACACCCACTCCGGCATATACCGTTCCATTAATTATACTGTTGTATTGCCTGCTATAATGCTTGCGGTGAAATAATATCATCGCTCTATGAAACTCATACACGATCTTAAACGGTCTGCGCCGTGCACTGCCGCCCTTCAGATGAATGATCGATGTCTGCGGATAGTAGTAGATTCCCCAGCCGGCCTCTTTAATTCGGTAGCACCAGTCCAAATCCTCGCCGTACATAAAAAACTCTTCATCCAGCCCGCCCACCTGGTCAATCGTCTTCCGCCGGAGCAGCATGAACGCCCCGACTAAACAATCAACGGGGCAGGCCTGATCCGGATCTAAGTAACCTAACTGGTAACCATTAAATTTAGGCTTATCCGGAAACAGCTTGCTGAAGCCAAAAGCATAATAGAACGATGCAGAAGGAGTAGGGAACCCTCTCTTACAGGCTTTGTCCAGCGAGCCATCCGGCAAAATCACCTTACAGCCCGAAGCCCCGAGATCCGGACGGCTGTCCATAAAGGAAACCATGGTCTCCAGCGTATCCCGGCGGATCACCGTATCGGAATTAAGCAGCAGCACATAACGTCCGGAAGCAACCTCCATCCCCTGGTTATTGCCGCGGGCGAATCCGACATTCTCTGAATTGGCGATCAGCAGCACATCCGGAAACTCTGCGCTGATCTTCTCTACCGAATCATCATGCGAATGATTGTCTATCAAAATAATCTCATAGGAATAGTTCGTATCCGATTCATAAACCGACCTTATGCAGTCAAGCGTCAGGCGGCATGTGTTGTAATTGAGGATTAATATACTAACATCTACATTCACTGCACTACGCTCCTGACAAATATAGTAATCTATCGACAATTATTATAGCACAAAAATCTCCCTGATAGGCAGAGGCTGTTAGGGAGGTTTTTACAGTTATGATTCTGTTATTCCAGATTATAAATCAAAGACGCGGATAATCATGCTGCAGGTTACCTGGGGTTACTTTGGAGGTGTCTCTCAGCAGCCATCTTTTGTATATACCGGCGTTTCCGCTTCAAGTCCGTACGCTGTGCCCGGTAGGATGACCAGGCTTGGATGAGCTTAGGTTCTTTAAGCAGCATATATCCGTGTGCAGCAATCTCATACGGCAGGGAATAGATAATAGTCAGCAGTAACGTCCGGGCACGTTCGTTTTTATATATCATTTTATAGCGGTTAATATAAGAGATTCTCCGGATAAACATCGACTTCCCGCCCCGTCCGGCTGTCTTCCAGCCGCGTTCATGAAAGCCAATCGCCTCAGCATCAAAGTATGCCTGCCACCCGAACAACTCTGCCCGCCATGCCACATCGACATCTTCTTTATAGGCAAAGAAATCTCCGTCAAAAAATTCTCCGCCGACGCTGATATCTTCAATCATCCGCCGGGAGTACATCGCCGCCGCACCAGATACGCCAAATACAGCCCCCGACTCCGTCCAATTCAACGAAGGCTCTCCTGCCCCGCGGTCGAACGCCCGCCGGGCCTTGTTCATTCTTAGGCCTGTGCTGTCTACAAGTGAGTGATCGGCCTTCAGCAACAGTTTGCCTGTCGCACTCCCGATCCGGGGATCTCCTTCCATCTGCTTGACGAGCCTGGATACATAATCGGGTGCCAGCGTCAGATCCGGATTCAGTACCAGCACATAATCAGTATTCGTAGCGGCAATAGCCTGGTTATGGGCAGGAGCAAAGCCGGTGTTGAGCTTGTTTTCCAGGAGAATAAGTTTTGGCAGATGTGTATGGAAAACAACTTCAGAGTGGTTGAAGGCTGCACCAGTACTGCTGAACTCTCCCTGGTTGGCTGCACGAAATTCTTCCTCTATCCGGCGATAAAACCCGCTCACGGTTTGGGTAGAACCGTCCACTGAGGCATTATCCACTACGACAATTTGCTCAACCGGGTAATCCTGGACAAGTACCGCTCTGAGGCATTCTGCGATATCCTCCGCGCTGTTATAGGTAACGATATGTACACTGACTGTTTTGTGGTTCATCATGTCATCACTACCCCGAATCTTGTTTCAATATTCTAGTCTTTGATTTTAACCAACACTCACCATTATAGCGAAAACGGGACTAGCCTGCTATTCTCGGATACAAACAAAAAACTCCCAAACCGTTTGTATACGGCTCAGGAGCTTCAAAACTATCTGTACGTCTGAGGATACTATTCTTTCAATTCCAGCAAAAAGTCTCTCAGCCCTTCGCGCCATGGCCGGATATCCTGGAATCCGTTCGTACGGATGGATAAATGCTCCATCACAGAGTAACGGGGACGCGGCGCCGGACGCGGAAACTGCTCTGTGGCACAAGGCTCAAGCTTCGCCGTAAACTTAAAGCCAAGAAGCTCTTCCGCTTCCGCGAAGATTGCTTGTGTAAACTCATACCAGGTGCAGAACTCACTGTTAGAAGCGTGGTACACACCATACTTTTCAGTCTGGATCAGCTCCAGCAGGAAGTTAGCCAAATCTACGGTATAGGTCGGAGAACCGGTTTGGTCATTCACCACTTGCAGCAGCGGCTTTTCCTGCCCCAGCTTCAGCATTGTTTTCACGAAGTTGTTACCATATTTGCCATACACCCAGGAGGTGCGGACAATAAAATACTTAGAGGAAAGGGACTGAACCAGAATTTCTCCTGCCCGTTTCGACTTGCCGTAAATGCTCTTAGGATCGGTATTATCATATTCATGATAAGGTTGGGTACCCATGCCGTCAAAAACATAATCCGTACTAATGTACACCAGCTTAGCTCCTGCTCTTTCGGCAGCAAGGGCCACATTCCGGCTACCGGTAGCATTGATCACATAAGCTGCATCAATATCAGTCTCCGCCGCATCCACCGCAGTATGGGCAGCGCAATGAATGACTGCATCCGGACGGAAGCCGGAGATGATCTCTATACACTGATCCAGATCCGTAATGTCCATTTCCTGACGGTCACAGCCAAGCACCTCATGTCCCTGCTTTTGCAACAGCAGTACGAGGTCCTGCCCCAGCTGGCCGGCTGAACCTGTAACAAGTACTCTCATGTTAGGCATTACAGCGAATCCCCCAAGCGGCTGCCGTACTGAAGCGCGGCATACTTCTGGTATTCTCCGGACTGGATACGGGTCCACCATTCCTTGTTATTCAGGTACCACTGAATCGTTTCTTTAATCCCCGTTTCAAACGTATGCTTCGGCTTCCAGCCCAGTTCGTTCGTGATCTTGGTTGGATCAATGCCGTAGCGGCGGTCATGGCCAGGACGGTCCTGAACATAGGTGATCAGTGAATCTGGTTTACCCAGCTCCTGAAGCACTGTGTTCACAATATGCACGTTGGTTCGCTCGTTATTGCCGCCAATGTTATAGACTTCGCCGTTTACCCCTTCATGAATAACCAGGTCAATTGCACTACAGTGGTCTTCTACGTACAGCCAGTCACGGATATTCATTCCATCGCCATACACCGGCAGCGCCTGATCAGCAAGCGCACGCGAGATCATCAGCGGAATCAGCTTCTCCGGGAATTGATACGGGCCATAGTTATTGGAGCAGCGCGTAATATTAACCGGCAAGCCAAAGGTTTCATGGTAAGCACGCACCAGCAAATCTCCGCCCGCTTTGCTCGCGGAATAAGGGCTGTTCGGAGTTAACGGCGTTTCTTCGGTAAAGAGACCCGTCGCGCCCAGCGTTCCATATACTTCATCCGTAGAGACCTGGACGAACTTCGTTACGCTGTATTTTTTCGCTGCATCCAAAAGCACCTGCGTACCCAGCACATTCGTCTTCACAAACACATCCGGCTCCAAAATACTCCGGTCCACATGCGATTCCGCCGCGAAATTGACCACAACGTCAACGCCCTGGCTGAACAGCGCATCCATCGCCTGCACATCCGTAATGTCAGCTTTGGCAAATGTATAATTCGGGTTACCTTCTACAGACTTCAAGTTTTCTAAGTTCCCTGCATACGTCAGCGCGTCCACGTTGACGATCTTGTATTCCGGATGCTGCTGCAGCATGTATATTACGAAGTTGCTGCCGATAAAGCCGGCCCCGCCGGTAACGAGCAGTTTCATTGGTTAGCCCACCTTTATGTTATATGAATAAGAGTTAATCGAAATTCAGTTCGGCATCATTAAGCAGCGGATGGCGCTGATCCTTGTCGGACAGCACAGGACTGGACACCGGCCATTCGATACCAAGCTCCGGATCATTTCATTGTATTCCGCTATTTTTAAATGCATTTCAGTATCGCAATGCTGAATAGATTATGAACCTGAATTTCGAAAGTAACCTTCTATAAAAACAAAAAAAGAGCTCAAACCTTTGGTAGAATGGTGTTTACGACAACAACATCACCCAAAGAGAGGAGCACCTTTATGGTGAAGTCTACCACATCGTTTCATAAAATCAAGAC
>CAKMKL010000372.1 GCA_927443375.1 uncultured Paenibacillus sp.
TGTTTTGGGCACCTGTGTACCGGTCACAACTGCACTAACCTCTTCTACTGCAGTTGCAGCTGTTTCTGTTTAGTTTTATCATCACTATCCGGCGGAAATGCGGTACCGACAAATGGCACATCTGCGACGGCTGGCGGAACAACAGCTGCGGCTGGAACTGCGGCGGCTGCAGGTGGAGGGGCCACAGCAATGCCATTTGCCCAGACGCTTGTTCAAACCATGGGAGGAAGCATGCCAAAGGGTACAGAGACACCGCTGCTTGGCAATCTGGCTTCGCTGCTTCAGGGGTTGATGAACGCTGTGCAGACTACAGGTGAAGAAACAGGCAATGCTGCAAACGTCCAAGGTGCAGACCTATTAAAAGGTCTTACAGAAGATGGTGAAAAGCTGGATGAAAACCTAAGCGCTGATCCTGCTTTGCTGGCAGCTTTACAAGGATGGCTGCTTCAAGTTTCAGCTCTGTTGTCTGGCAATAATGCCGCAGCAGAATCCCGTGGGAGTGAAGGCAGTATTGATGCAGGTGTAGTGTTGTCACCGCTTGCCCAGAACCCTGAGACGATACGTTTTGCCGTTCAGGATGAGCTTAACAGTCTCGTCGGCCTGATTAAGGATGCGGCAGCAAAGGGAAATGAAGCCTCAGCCGTTAAAGGGGCTGAACTTCTTAACCAGTTCTCGGCTATAATGGCTGAGGTAGTAACTCCTGAGAACAATAAAGTGAAGGCTAAAGGAACAAATACTACGGATATACCAGCAGCTTCAGCTAAACAGGCCGGAACAGAAGGCAGTATTAAGCCGAAAGCCACTGATACCACAGTATCGGTACTTGTTAAACCTTCAACTGTAACTACAAAAACCCAAACAGAAACAGCTGCAACTGCAGTAGAAGAGGTTAGTGCAGTTGTGACCGGTACACAGGTGCCCAAAACAGCAGGCGCTGCAGAAGCACTGAAATCCGCTTCCATAGAAGAGCCGCTTCCTGAAGTGAAAGCATCTGAAGAAAGTCATGGTATTGTAACAGCCGGTCAATTGTCGATCAGAGACGGTCTTACCGCACCTTTAAAGACTGAATCAGTTCCGGTACCAGTTAGCCAATTTGCACAGCAGATGGACACTTTTATTACCGGTAAGCTGGAAATCGTCAAAAAAGGCGGAGTAGCAGAAGCAACCATCACTTTGTTTCCGGAAAATCTGGGACAAGTCGATGTTAAAATTACGATGCAAAACGGTAACCTAATTGCTCAATTCAATACTGCACATTCCGGCGCCAAGGATATGCTGGAGCAGCAGATGAGCCAATTGCGGGCAGCGCTTCAGTCCCAGGGAATCCAAGTAGAGAAGCTGGAGGTTACACAGAATAATACACCGCTTTTCTCACAGTTTAATGGACAGCAAGGAAAGCAGCCGGGTTCGAACGGCCAGCAGGGCGGTCGTTCCAAGGAACGCCGTGAAGAAATTGCTGATGCTGTACTTGCCGCAGAACTGAATGGTGAATGGAAGGACTGGGTTGTAGAGACCAATATCGAAGATCTCACACTATCACTAACCGTATTCAGGATCGTGATTACCTTATCCGGGCTGATCGTGTACATCGAACCTAACAGAGTAGCAGCATCAGCAGCAGGCATCGTAGTAAAGGTCTGACTGAGTTCATCTTGATTCAGGTTGCCGACAGTTGATGTTGCAGGTGTATCTGTCTGCGTCTGCTTGAGTCTCGATTGAAGGGCTGCAATAGCCATATCGGTAGAATTCGTAGTTTCTTTTAGCTTTACCGACACTTCAGCAGCTTTTTTAGGATCCATTTTTTCGAGGATTGCCGTTTTGCTGGTGTTATTCATTGCACTGAAAATCTGCACCATTTCATCGGCAGTTAAATTCTCCATAATCGGTGCCGCTTTGGAAGCCTTCATTCCTGCGTAAAGCTTGGCTAATTCAGTCACTTTCTCCTGATAAGGATCCACTGTTTCCTCAGTGCTCGCAGCCGCTGCCTCTTCTGTCATGGTGTCAATCTGCTTCTGTAGCGCTTCTAGCCGTGTTTCCTGTGCGGTTTTGTCTTCATTAGCCTGCTTCAGCTGGGCTTCCTGTGCAGCAAGCTGGGCCTTTAGCTCCTTAATCGTTGATTCTGAGCTTGCAGCCTGTTCTTCGCTCTGCGCGGCTTCATTATCTGAGGATTCACTGGCCGGATCAGCAGCCGGATCAGGAACCCACTTATCCACGACTGGGATCTTATTTGCAATTTCCAGGACATTGTTACGGATGTCCATATTAAAAAGAGTCAGTAATACACCAAGCAGTACGAGCGTAAATATGATAGGTATCATCAGAAATAAAAAACGCTCGAATTTGCCTGCTGACTCTTCATTTTCAAGTTCTATATCATTTTTAGCCACTAGCGGAAACCTCCCGGGTTAGTGGGATTTCATCGCGAAGCGGACGGTAGCCATCTCATCCAGTTCGTTTTGTTCCCGTAAAATCATATTCTGCTGAAAGATCGTCTGTGCTTTGTCTTTGGCCTTCAGCCAAACCTTCTCATCCAATACCTTTGTGCTGAGGTGGTCCTGCTTATGCTGGACTTCCTGATGCGCCCGCTTGATGTCCGAATGTTTGCGGGCGATACAGTGATCCAAATGCTCCAAATAATTCTGCATCTCAATGATTTTAGCCATTGGCGTTTTTTGCTCCGCCGCACTTTGCAGCGACAGCATCAGCGAATTTCGCTGATCCAGCAATTCATCAAGGCTTTTCTCCTGGGCTTGCAGTTCTCCGAGCGCGCTTGAGAGCATCCACTCTGCCTGTGTTTTCTCGTTGCCTTTCAAGTCCACAACTTTTTGAAAAGTATAATGGAACCTCATTGCCAATCAACTCCTCGAGAACTGTGAAATTAAAGCTTGCTGAACTTCTGCCAGGGTTACTTTCTCGTTCACTTTTTGCCTGGTGAAATCCCATATGCTGTCAATGTAGTGCATGGACTCATCGATCTGGGCATTGGAACCGCGCTGATAGGCTCCGATATTTATCAAGTCTTCCGAATCCTTGTATACCGCCATAAGCCTCTTTACATTCTCAGCAGCCGCAATCTGCTCCTCGGGAGCAATATCCTTCATTACACGGCTGATGCTGGCAAGCACATCAATCGCCGGGAAGTGGCCTTTGTTGGCAATATTGCGGTTTAGCACGATATGCCCGTCCAGAATCCCCCGGACAGCATCGGCAATCGGCTCATTCATATCATCACCGTCAACCAGCACTGTATAAAAAGCGGTAATGGAGCCTGTTGGCCCGGTACCAGCCCTTTCAAGCAGCTTAGGCAAACTAGCGAATACAGAGGGTGTATAACCTCTCATTGCAGGCGGTTCTCCAACCGCAAGTCCAACCTCACGCTGCGCCATTGCATAACGTGTGACAGAATCCATCATCAGCATGACATTCAAGCCCCGGTCACGGAAATACTCTGCTATCGTTGTTGCTATCAGCGCACCCTTGATCCGGATTAATGCCGGCTGGTCTGACGTTGCGACAACAACTACAGAACGTTGTAGGCCTTCAGGCCCCAAATCACGTTCGATAAAATCCAGAACCTCTCTGCCGCGCTCACCAATCAGCGCAATGACATTGACATCTGCCGAAGTATTTCGGGCAATCATTCCCATCAGGGTACTTTTGCCGACCCCGGATCCGGCAAAGATCCCAACCCGCTGCCCCTTTCCGATTGTCAGGAGTCCGTCTATGGCCCTGACTCCAATGCTGATAGGCTCGTGTACACGAGGGCGGTTCAATGGATTAGATGGGATATTAAAGGTTGAGCTGTGCGGCATTCGCGCGGGAATAAGTGAACCGTCCAGCGGCTGGCCCAATCCGTCCAGTACCTTACCCAGCAGTTCTGAACCCACTTGAACACTTAACGGTTTACCAGTGCCAACCACATCGCAGCCCGGTCCTATCGCCTGCAGTTCTCCAAGCGGCATCAGGAGCACCTTATTGTCCCGGAAACCTACCACTTCAGCCTGGAGCGGCTTATTGCCTTTTGCCGGGTAGATATAACACACATCGCCTATGCTGGCATCCGGCCCTTCTGACTCGACCATCAGTCCGATAACCTGAGTAACCTTCCCGTTGATTCTTACCGGATCGAAATTACGCAGTTGTTCTTTATATCGTCTACTGTCAAGCATCGCCTTCCCCATTTCTGTGCTCCTCGGTGTCCAATGCGATCCTTACCAGCTCTTTTTTGATTTCAGCAAGCTGGGTGTCAATCCTTGCATCAATGCTGCCAAAGGAAGAACGGATCACGCATCCCAGATCTTTGACTGTCGAATCGGGCAGGATTTGTAGTTCTGCCTGGGAGTCCACTGCCAGCGACAGCTCCTCTCTCGCCGAGTTAACAAAAGCGAACTGAGCTGGTGATACGCACAAGGAGATTAATCCCTGCTCCCTTTTACGTGCCAGATTCTTACGAATCAGATCCATGGCAAACTGCGGTTCTACAGTCAGCTGCTTATCCACGATTTTTTCTGCGATTCCACAGCTTAACTCCACCAGAAAGGGTTCGGCTTCCTGAATAATTACATCTCTCGCCCGGTATGCTTCCTGAAGCACATTCCGCGCCTCATCCATCATCTCGGCCATTCTTTGAGCCATATCATGTTCTGCTTGTGTCAGACCTTCCTGGTATCCTTCCTGGAATGCCTCGGATTTGACGGCTTCTACCAGGTGCTCATCCTGCTCTCTGCGCTGCCGCCACCATTCCTCTGCTTCCGTCCGTGCCGATTCCACAATATTCTCAGCTTCCTGCGATGCGTTCCGGACCTGACCTTCAGCGAATTCCTGGGCATCCTTCAGCATTTGCCTCCGGGTTTGCTCTGCCTCTTCACGGGCGGGATCATGATAATGAACCTCACCTGCCGCATCTTCTGCAGCAGGCTCTTCAGCTAGGCCGGCATGCTGCCTGGCCTGCTCCAACCGTTTAAGCACATCTACCGGAACATATTGGGAGTGTTTAATCAGCCTAGACAATTATGTCATCTCCTCCACCACGGGCGATGATAATTTCACCTGATTCTTCAAGTCTGCGGATCGTGCCTACAATGCGTGTCTGAGCCTCTTCAACATCACGCAGCCGGACAGGACCCATATATTCCATCTCCTCGCGGAAGGTTTCGGCCATCCGTTTGGACATATTGCGGAAAATAACATCCCGCACTTCCTCGCTTGCAACCTTGAGTGCCAGCTGCAGATCCGCATTTTCGATATCCTTGATAATGCGCTGAATCGAACGGTTGTCCACATTGACAATATCCTCGAACACGAACATCCGTTTTTTGATTTCTTCGGCCAGCTCCGGATCCTGAATTTCCAGGGAATCCAAAATTGTACGTTCTGTTCCTCGGTCTACCCCGTTCAAAATCTGAACAATAGACTCGATACCGCCTGCATTGGTGTAATCCTGCGTAACCGTTGCGGAAAGCTTCTGCTCCAGTACACGCTCAATTTGCGTAACAACCTCTGGTGAGGTGCTATCCATAATCGCGATTCTTCTAGCAACCTCAGCCTGCTTTTCCTGCGGCAGAGAAGACAGGATTGTGGCCGCTTGTTCAAATTGCAAATAAGATAAAACAAGTGCGATTGTCTGTACATTTTCATTCTGAATGAAGTTTAAGATCTGATTAGGATCGGCCTTACGGGCAAAGTCAAAGGGTCTAACCTGCAGCGTTGCCGTCAGCCGGTTGATAACTTCAAGCGCTTTGGCTGAGCCCAGAGCTTTCTCCAGAATCTCCTTGGCGTAATTGATACCGCCTTGGGAGATATACTCCTGAGCGAGACATATCTGGTGAAATTCGGACATGATCGACTCTTTTTCTACACTGTCCACCTTGCGGACATTGGCAATTTCCAGAGTGAGCTGTTCAATTTCCTCGTCTCTTAGATGTTTGAATATTTGCGCCGATACCTCGGGCCCTAGTGTGATAAGCAGGATTGCCGCCTTTTGGCGGCCGCTGAGACCCTGCTGGCTAGCTTTTGCCATTAGTTCACCTCTGTTCGTCTGCAAGCCATGTACGCAGCAGATTTACGAATTCATCCGGCTTCTTCTTCGCCAGACTTTCCAGTTGCTTGCGAACCTGACTATCATTCGTCACGCTCTCCAAGTTAATGGATGGGAACTCGGTAGGAACCTGCAGCGGAATATCTTCTTCCATTTCTTCCTCTTGTTCCTTCTTCTTGCGGCTCCGGTAAATAACGTATCCGCCACCCGCACCGATTAGCAGCGCCCCTGCTGCTATCGCCCAAATCATCCATGTCGCAAGTCCGCCGGAACCGGCAGCCGCTTCATTGCTTCCGAACTGTTGCGAGTATACCGAAACTTTTTTGGTTAAATCAGCGTCTGTATAAGTGACTCCTGAATCTGCCAATGAAGCTCTCACGATATTAACCAGAATGTTCTGAATTGCAGCCGAAGTTGCAGCATCTAAAGTTGTTTGTCCGGTAGGTGGTTCAACAGCAACATTTATGGTTAAATCTTTAACAGTATATGGGCTTGCGATTATATCCTTGGTGATCCGGTTCACTTCGTAGTTCCTGGTTTCCGAAGATTCTTCAGAAGTAGAGGTGCCAGAATCCGTTCCAGAAGGATAACCCGAGACATCTTCCGATCCCGTACCCGCAACTCCCCCGGTAGTATTTCCCTGACCCGAATAGGTGCTGCTGATTATTTGTGAACTAATTTCAATTCCTTTCATATTCTCCGCATCCACCGGTGTGACTAGATCTTCCTTCCGATTTTCCTTATCAAAATTCAGCTTAGAGAAGACCAGAACATCCACCTTATCGGGACCAGTGAGTGTACTAAGAAATTGTTTTACATCCTTCTTAACTTCTTCTTCAAATTTTTTCTGAAGAGCAAAGTTTTCTTCCACCTGGCTGGAAACCCCGGTTTGTCCGCCTCTGGCGCTCGGCATTAATTCGACCTCGTTATTGGCGATCGTAATGTTATCTACCGGCAAATTCGGCACAGCGGTCTTTACAAGATTGAAGTATCCGTCAATATTATCTTGAGAGGGTCTAAATCCCGGATCAAAAGTGAGCACCACGGAAGCGGAAGCCTGTTCCTGATCCTCCTGGGAAGCGAAAACCGTCTCTTTTGGAAGATTGATCAGCACCTTGGCATCCTTGATGCCTTGCATCCGTCTCATCAATTGTTCTACTTCACCATTCAAAGCATTGTTATATTTGACATTGAACTCACTGTCTGTCGTACCGATCATGGACGAGGATTCATCAAAGATTTTGTATCCGATAGAGCCTCCCTGCACGATCCCCTGTGAACCGATATCCACCTTAATACGGGCTGCCTCTGTGCTTGGTACTGAGATGCTTTTGCCATCCGGGCTCAACCGATAAGAAATCCCGGCGGAATCCAGGTAAGTCATGACACCTGCTGAATCTGTACTATCTAGATCTTGAAAGGCTACCTCGTATTCCGTTTTCGAAAGCTGCATGGTCAAAACTACGATTATTATTATGATGATAAACAGGGTAGAGAAAAATAATATTTTCTGTTTACCGCTGAATCTGTTCCAATACTGGGTTAACTTCTCCCTGTACTGGGCAAATCTTTCATTCACAGTGTCACCCCATCCGAAACTAAGCTAGGATTATTTAGATCTGAGTTCTCATAATTTCCTGATAGGCTTCAATCACTTTGTTCCGGACTTGTGTAGTCAGCTGCAAACTCAGCAATGCCTGTTGCGAAGAAATCATCACCTCATCGATATTGACTTCTCCTAATACAAATTTATTACTCATATCCTTGGCTTGTTGTTCCTGGCCAGCCACCTGATTCAAAGCATCTTCCAGATAAGATCCGAAGCTTTGTTTGGAACCGGTTACTTCCCCAGACTCGACGGCTGCAGATTTCATAGCAAGCGGTTGGATAGCCTGTGTCCCGATAGTTAAATTTTGTATCAACGATTACCCTCCTAAAATGTCAGTTCATCTTACCGCCCGATTTCGAGCGCTTTGCTGACCATAGCTTTTGATGCGTTTAGCATCGTAACATTCGCTTCATAAGAACGGGAGGCGGACAGCATATCCACCATTTCTTTAGTCAGATCCACATTAGGCATGTATACATATCCGTTGACATCCGCATCCGGATGACTTGGATTGTAGACCGGCTTCAGTGGTGAAGAATCCTCAATGATTGACTGCACTTTAACACCTTCACTGCCGTTCTCATTACCCATCTTCGAATTCAAAATATTTGAGAAACTGTTATTTTTCTCTGTTTCCAGCACTACAAGCTTACGCCGGTATGGAACGGCCTTACCATCCACGACAGAAGCTCTTGTTGTCTCAGCATTGGCAATGTTAGAGGAAATCACGTCCATTCTGAGCCGCTGGGCAGTTAAGGCTGAGGCGCTTATTCCAAAGCTGCTACCAAAATTCACTATTGCTTACCCCCCTATGACTGTGCGCATCATCGTGATTTGGCTGTTCAACTGCTGGATATAAGAGTTATACCTGAGCTGGTTCTCAGCACTGAGCGCCATCTCCCGGTCCATATCCACATTATTGTCGTTGTTATTCATCGAGGTGGTTTCATCTGT
Source organism: uncultured Paenibacillus sp. (assembly GCA_927443375.1). GTDB lineage: Bacteria > Bacillota > Bacilli > Paenibacillales > Paenibacillaceae > Paenibacillus_AQ. The sequence continues at coordinate 8,601 of CAKMKL010000372.1, forward strand.
GCTAACGACCGCAGACGGCACAGCAGACATACTACCGAATTGGAAGTGGCGAGAATCCGTTACCTTCGCACCGAGCGTCGGCTTCAGTCCACTTTCCTGTGCGGCAAGCACACTTTCAAAAGAAACGTCTGAACGTTTAAATCCGGGTGTGTCGGCATTTGCTACGTTATTGGCTAAAACACTTTGTCGCTTGTTGGCGGCATCAAGGCCTCCCTGTAATCGTTGAAAACTGACACTATTCAGCAAACCCATGGAAATCCCCCTTCCAAAGCTATCATAATGAAAAGAATTCCACAACTTCCTTACGAACTCCTTCTTGATTCGACAAAAAAAGCTATTTGATCTGCTATTTTTTTGAAACCAAGGTCGAAAGGTGTCGACGGATGATTCTATTGGCAATCTCATATACTTTGATTCTCGTAGAATTTGTATATTATTACAATAAGAAATAAGCCCTATCTTTTCTGAAAAGAGAGGGCTTAAAGCATGGTTTTTCAATTTTTTGACATTCAGATGCCATAATATGCATTAATTTAACATTTTTTTACACGTTTTATTGCTTTTTTAGGATTTTTATGCACATCGCTAATTCTAAATACCTAAATTTAATGGAATTTGCAAAGATAATCATCTCTACAAAATATATTGACTTAAATCCCGATCCTGCGCGATTCCTGACAGTTTTTCACGAACATATTCAGGTGTTATCACCATGGTCTCCAGAGTTAATTCAGGCGCTTCAAAAGAAAGATCCTCCAGCAGCTTCTCCAGAATGGTATGAAGACGCCGGGCACCAATGTTCTCCATATTCTGATTCACTGATGCAGCAATTTTGGCAATTTCCTGAATTGCCTCTTTCTGAAACTGAATTTCAATATTCTCTGTCTTCAGTAAGTTAACATATTGCTTCGTCAGCGCGTTCTCCGGTTCCGTCAGAATAGACACAAAGTCCTCCAGTGTAAGACTGCTCAGCTCCACACGGATCGGAAAGCGCCCCTGAAGCTCAGGGATGAGGTCAGAAGGCTTAGCAATATGGAAAGCTCCGGCTGCCATGAACAGCACGTAGTCGGTCTTCACAGGGCCATATTTGGTCATCACAGTAGAACCTTCTACGATAGGCAGAATATCACGTTGTACCCCTTCACGGGAGACATCCGGTCCGGAACCTTTACCTTGGCTGGCTACTTTATCGATCTCATCAATGAAAATGATGCCGGACTGTTCTGCACGGGTAATTGACTCCTGAATAACATCATCCATATCAATCAGTTTGGCAGCCTCATCCTGAATAAGCACCTTACGGGCTTCTTTAATCGGAAGCTTACGCTTTTTAGTCCGCTTAGGCAGCAGGCTTCCGAACATTTCCTGCATGTTCATCCCCATCTGATCATTACCCTGGCCGGCAAACATATCGAGCATAGTTGGAGCCGTATCTTCAACATCGATTTCAATAATGTCTTCTTCCAGCTGTCCTGCCAACAGCTTGAATTTGATATTGCGGCGGCGTTCACTCAAACTTCCGTCTTCTGCTTCTTCCTTGCTGTCCTCGGAACTTGCATTGTTGCCTCCGAAGATCATCTCAAAAGGATTGCGCTGCGATTTGTTCTTCGAAGACGATGGTGCCAAAATCGTGACAATACGTTCATTAGCAAGCTCTTCA
>CAKMKL010000373.1 GCA_927443375.1 uncultured Paenibacillus sp.
CTTTGATCTCTTTCCTTTTTATCATTGACCGTTACAACCGCGCCGCGTTCATGCAGCACCTTGGCCACCTGGACGCCGCTTTTCGCGAGCCCCAGGACGACCACTTGCTTACCCCGGTATTCATCTGGATGCTTCATACCTTACAACCCCTTGCTCAAGATTAGTCCCACTGCCGCCAGCACCAGACTTACCGCCCAAAAGGTGGTGACGACTCTCCATTCCGACCAGCCGCCCAGCTCAAAGTGATGATGAATCGGGCTCATTCTGAAAATGCGCTTGCCGCGCGTCTTAAAGGATGCCACCTGCAGAACAACAGACAGCATCTCAATGACGAACACACCGCCGATTACCACAAAGAGCAATTCACTTTTGGTCACAATGGCAATCGCCCCAATCGCCCCGCCGATGCCGAAGGAACCGAAATCCCCCATAAAGACTTTGGCCGGGTGTGCATTGAACACAAGAAATCCGAGAACTGCACCAATCATCGCCGCTGCGCACACCCCTGCTGCAATCGATGTAGCCTGCATGGCCACAACGGCAAAGGCGGCAAGTGCAATGGCACTCACACCGGACAACAAGCCGTCTACGCCATCTGTAAAATTCACGGCATTCGTGACCGCCATCATCATGATCACAATGAACGGATAGTAAAACAACCCGCCCCAGTCAAAGCTGATGTCTGTACCCGGAATACTAATTCCGGTATTGTGGCCGGCATTATTCAGCAGGATACATAGCACGATGCCCACCAGGAGTTGACCGGCCAGCTTCTGGCGTGCGGTAAGCCCCAATGAACGTTTAAAGGCAATCTTAATATAATCATCCAGAAACCCGATCAGCCCATAGCCGAGCGTGGCCACCAGAAGGACATAAAAGTCCGAATTCACCACGGAAAATTTCAAAAAAGATAACGTGAACGCCACCATGATGATAATTCCGCCCATGGTAGGCGTGCCCGCTTTTTTCAAGTGGGATTGCGGTCCGTCGTCACGTACTTGCTGTCCGAATTTCATCCTGCGCAGCAGCGGAATGATGAGCGGAGCGGCAATGACCGCAAGGATAAAGGATACAGCAATTGTCAGCAGCAGAAGTTGATAATCCATGGGTACACCCCCTCCATTAATTTAGGTCTGATTAAAATGTTCATTCAGGCTGTGCAGCACCTCTTCCAGGCGCATACCCCTGGAGGCTTTGAACAGCACAATATCCTTGGTGCTGCATTTGCTGTTCAGGACCGAAGACAGCTCTGCCTTATCTGTAAAGGCAAACACCCGTTCAGGGCCGAATTTCTCCGTTGCTGCCTCAGCAAGCTTGGCAGCGAGGTGACCATAGGCAAACACCAGATCGGTTAAAGCCGGATCAAGATATTCACCGATTTCCCGGTGGAAATCCACTTCCTCCGGACCCAGTTCCAGCATGTCCCCCAGCACAGCGATCCGGCTGCCGCCGGTTTTCATAGACTGCAGCACATCAATCGCCGCTTTCATCGAGGTTGGACTCGCATTATAGGCATCATTCAGCAGTGTCAGGCCGGATGCGGTCATCATTACTTCAATCCGCATGCCGGTCAGCTTGAGCCGTTTCAGCCCCTCTTCGATGTTTGTCTCGGTCACCTCATAATGGCGGGCAACTGCCAGCGCGGCCAACGCGTTGATGACATTATGGCGTCCGGGAAGCGGCAGTGTAAAGGCACGCTCCTCAGCGAGATAGCGGGTTGTAAACGTCATTCCTCCGGGGTGCGTCATCATCCCGGCAGGATAGTTATCGTTATCTGCACTCAAACCGAAACGCAGCGTCTGCATACGTGCAGGGACGTGGAAAGAAGGCTCAGACATCACTTCCGCGAGTAAAGGTTCATCGCCGTTGTAGATAAGCAGTCCTCCCGGCTTTAGCCCCCCGGCGATTTCCAGCTTAGCCCGGGCAATTTCCTTACGTGAGCCAAGCTGCAGCAGATGCGATTCGCCTATGTTGGTGATAACCGCTACATCAGGAGCAGCAAGCGAAGCGAGCAGGGCAATTTCCCCCCTGGAGCTCATGCCCATCTCCAGAATAGCAATTTCTGTGTTCTCGTTCATCGAGAGTACAGTAAGCGGCAAGCCGATATGATTATTGAAATTCCCCTGGGTTTTGTGGACCTTATACTGGCCCTCCAAAAGAGCAGTAATCATATCCTTCGTTGTCGTTTTGCCGTTGCTGCCCGTGATCGCCACAACCTGCGGGGCTACTTCATTTAAATATGCGGAAGCCAGCTTCTGCAGCGCAGCCAGCGTATCCTCAACCAGGATAACAGCACCGCCTTCCGGTACAGGTCCCTTGTCATGCTGCCACAACGTGGCAGCAGCTCCGGCAGCCAAAGCCGCCGCACTGTAATGATGCCCGTCAAAGTTGTCTCCGGCCAGCGGCACAAACAGGCAGCCTGTCGTAATTTTACGTGAGTCGGTAACGACCCCGGCAATCTCCATATCCGTATCTACAGCGGAACCCAGTTCTCCTCCGCACATGGCAGCGATTCTTTGCAGTGTTCTTGTAATCAATAGCTTCGGCCCCTTATAACATCTTTGGCAACAAGACGGTCATCGAAATCATGAACCACTCCGCCAATCAGCTGATAGGTCTCATGACCTTTCCCCGCAATCAATACTACATCTCCGGGGCTTGCCATTTCAATAGCTTTTGTGATCGCCTCCCGGCGGTCCGGTATCATCTCATAGCTGTCGTGTGCCACGCCGTCTTCTGTCAGCCCGGCCTCGATATCCCGCAGAATCAAGAGCGGATCCTCCGTCCGGGGATTATCAGAAGTAACAAAGACATGATCGCTGTATTTCGCGGCAATTTTGCCCATGAGCGGCCGTTTGGTCTTATCCCTGTCTCCGCCGCATCCGAACACCGTCAGCACCTTGCCGCCGGCAAATTCACACACTGCTCTCAGGACATTTTCCAGGCCATCCGGTGTATGAGCATAGTCTACAATCACAGCATAATCCTGGCCTGCATCGACAGACTCCACACGTCCATCCACACCGGCTACAGATTCCAGACTGGTCTTGATCTCTTCCAGCGGAACCTCTTCAAGCAGTGCGGCTGTGATTGCAGCAAGTGCATTGTAGACATTAAACTTACCGACCATACGCAGCGAAATGTCAGTCTCTCCCTTAAACGTATCTACATGAAAAAAAGTTCCCTTTGACGTGATCGATATCTGCGAAGCTCTAACATTCGCTTTACTGTCAATACCGTATGTAATCACTTCCGCTGCGTATGGTCGGTAAGTTTAATG
>CAKMKL010000374.1 GCA_927443375.1 uncultured Paenibacillus sp.
AGATTTCTGTAAACGCAACACAAAAAATCCCGGCCTCTTCATAGGTATGCAAAATGCACCCTATTCGTAGCCAGGAATTTACGGTTCCCTGTAGAAACCCCCAAACCCTATCTTCGGGGATATACGAACAGCATCAATTATTATATGAGCCAATTGAGATTTTACAGAAAACGCACGAATGTGTCAAGGACATATACAATAGATAATTCGTCTTTATATCCTAAATAATGAACTATCAGCATCCAAGTATTCTAATATATCACCCAAACACGAACATTATAACACTTACAGCCTTTGGGAGGATAACCGAAACATTTGTCGAATATATAGATATATTGCTACTGGAAATGAGGAACTGTTCATGCATATCCCACCCCCAACTCCTCGCCAAAATCACTGGAACCGGGTGCTTCTGAATACATTCTGGCTGGTCCTGCTTGTTTATTTGGCAAGCCAGCTTTTTATCTCACTATCTATGTGGGGCCTTAGACCTGAATTTACGGACCGTCAATATTTCGTTATCCATGTGTTCATTCCCGATTCCATCATCCTTGTCCTTATTCTCATCCTGGAATCGATCCGCAAATGGAAGCCTGAGTACTCAGAACTCTCGATTGTCTTTGCAAGTCATATCTATGCTGTCCTAATCATTACAAATCTTAGTATAGATTATCCGGTGAAGCCGCTTATCATGCTTTCGCCTCTGCTTGTATCCATGATTTATCTGAAAAGCAGCTATATGAAAATATCCTCAGCCATTTGTCTGATCTACACCGTTATGCTTTTTATTAGTACACCGTCCTACGAATATACGCTGCGGATCCAGCATGTTATTATCGCTCTGATCTTCGCCGCTACTGCGCTGGCCGGATTTGGAGTCATTTGCCGGGGCAAAGACCTTATGCGTTCGCTGGAGGACTCTGTAAAGTCGGAGCAGGATCTGCGTATCCAGAATATCATTATGGACCGGCTCTCCAAAATCGACCCTTTGACCGACTTGTATAACCATAAGACCTTTCATGAATATCTGGGCTGGCTCATTGAGCATCAGCAGAGCAATCCTTTTCCGATGCAGCTGGCGGTCCTGGATATCGACAATTTCAAAAAAGTGAATGACCAGTACGGGCACTGGGTAGGAGACATAGTTCTTAAGCAGGTAGCTGCTATGGTGCTGAAGCATATTGGCACTGATGATTTTGCCGCCCGGTACGGCGGAGAGGAATTTGTAGTCATCCTGACAGCCAAGTCCCTGAATGAAGCCAATGAAATTATGGAGCGGATCCTGACAGGCATCGCTGGCATGCCGGTCGCAGAAATGGAGGGTAACTCTGTAACCGTAAGCATCGGGATGCATGAATTTTCAGTCACCGACTCGAAAAGCTTCACCTTCCAGCAGGCGGATGATGCCCTGTATGAAGCAAAAAAGACCGGTAAAAATAAAATTGTTTTGCTGTAAGCAAGCCGCACCGCTAAATATCTGATCGCCAAAAAAACGGATCTGCATACGTTCGCAGATCCGTTTTTTTAATACAATCAATAAAAATTCTGATGTTCAAGCAGTTTCCAGACGCCCCGCTGAGGCACAGGCTTGCTTACCAGATAGCCTTGAACCTTGTCACAGCCGGATTCGTTCAGGAACGCCAGCTGACTGACATCCTCTACCCCTTCGGCTACAACGTCGAGCCCCATTTTATGGCCAAGCACAATAATCGTCTGGACGAACGTTTGGCTGTATGAGTCATCAGCCAGGGAATCGATAAAGATCTTATCCATTTTGAGCGTAGAAATCGGGAGGTGCTGCAAATAACTTAAGGACGAATAACCGGTTCCGAAATCATCCAGGGCAATGCGGATTCCGCGTGATTTGAGGAACTCCAGCTTGCTGACCGTATTTTCGAAGGATTCCATAAAAATGGATTCCGTAATCTCAAGCTCCAGACAGCTTGGTTCAAGACCGCTTTCCTCCAGGCTTTCCAGGACCATTTCCACAAAATCATCCTGCAGAAGCTGGATAATCGAGATGTTCACAGATATTTTGTGGAGCAGGCCGGTACGGTCATGGATGCTTTTCATAAAACTGCTGGCTTCTCTCAGCACCCATTCCCCGATATAGATTATCAGCCTGGAATCTTCAGCAATTTTAATGAAAGAGAGCGGAGATACAAATCCTAGCACCGGACTATTCCAGCGGATCAAAGCTTCAAAACCGGAGATCAGGCCTGTCTTAATATCCACTTGAGGCTGATAGTGCAGCTCAAATTCATTGTTGTTCATTGCACTGCGCAAATGCTTCTCAATATTCATCCGTTCGTTGAACGGGGTATGCATCGATTTGTCATAGACGACGTAGGTGCCCTTTCCTTCCTCTTTGGCCCGGTACATCGCCACGTCCGCATTCTTAAGGATCTCCTCTGTAGTTTCCCCGTCTTCCGGATAGAACGAAATGCCGATGCTGACCGAAACATACAAATTGCTCTCTCCGATAAGAAAAGATTTACGGAAGGCGCGCAGAATATTATCTGCTAAGTTAAGCACCTTCTCACGGTTGACCGCGTCTTCGATAAAAATCACGAATTCGTCGCCTCCGAGCCTGGAGAGCATCGCCTCATGCTGGACAAGCGACTCTAATCTCTCACTGGCCTTGCGGATCAGAATATCCCCTGATTTATGACCGAGCGTATCATTAATATATTTAAAATTATCTGTATCCACGAACAATAGCGCAGCATTGCTGCCCGGCCGCCGGAAGTATTTCTCCATCGTCTCGAGCAGGGAAATCCGGTTCGGCAGATTACTGAGCGAATCCATATAGGCCAGGCGGTGGATATTCTGTTGATTCTCAAGCAGCATGTCATATTGCTCTACAAGCTCCTGCTGTGTCGCCGTGAGCTGTTCATAGGTCGCTTCCAGCTCCTGGTAGCTGTTATGCAGGTTGAGCTCCGCCTGCTTGCGTCTGCTGATATCGATCAGGGAGCCGTGGAACAGCACAATCCCGTCTGCAGGGTTAATGATAGCCTTGCCTCTGACTTCAAACCAGATATACTCGTTATCCTTGGTGCGCATGCGGTATTCAGTCTCGTAAATCGGGTTAAGACCATTCAGATGATCCTGCCTGGCTTTGTTCGCTGTCTGCTGGTCATTAGGGTGAATAATACTGAGCACCCCATTCTCGAACGAGTTAATCTCTTCCTCTGTATAACCCATAACCTCATACCAGCGGTCTGACAGCTTATAGCCCCCGGTATTGGAGTCCAGCTCCCATATATAGGCTCCGGAGCCTTCGGAAGTCAGGCGGAAGCGGCGTTCGCTTACACTCAGTTTGTGCAGCTGTTCATGCAGTTCAGCCTCTGTTGCCGACAGCTCTTCGTAGGTCGACTCTAGTTCCTCGTAGCTGAGCTGCAGCTTTAGCTCATTCTGCTTGCAGTCATCGATATCCAGCCCCACGAGAACATAGATATCCTCATCCTGTTCGTCCATCCCCTTAATCAAAGTGGTCCGGATCGAAAAAAAGCGCGTTTCCGGTGCATGATCAGGCAGCTTTAATTCCACATTATTAACGTAATCCCGGTTGACTGCCCTGGTCAGCAAATCCCCAAGCAGAGCAACTCCGCCTTTAAGCTCAGGCAGCTCATCAAGCCTTTTACCCAGTACCTCCTTCTCTTTTAGCCCGGTCATTTTTTCCGCATACTGATTAAAGCGCACAATCTTCCTGTCGCCTTGCACTGCCCACACAATCATACCGGTATGTTCGATGACATCTTCAAAAAACTCCTGCTCCGAATGAATCCTCCGCCGGAGCCGCCGGATATATACCCTGATGCAAATAACCCCTAACAAAAGTACAGATGCACTAATAACGATGCCGGAAATAACTCTGCCATGAATCATTGCAGTGTAGCTGTCGGAATGAGTAAAGAAATACTGCTGATACAGTTCTTCAAAAGCCCCGGAGCGTTGGAGCCGCTCAAGCCTCGCATTGATATAAGGAACAAGCCCGGGCATTGATTTACTCACGCCATAAGCAACTTCTACAGGGTATAAATCGCTCATTTTGCGGATAATTTTACCCGTTATTCCCTGCTCCACAAGTAAATAATCGACAACGCCCTGGTTCTCAAACAGGAGATCAATTTCGCCATTTAGGAGAGCTTGCAGCGCGTCCGGTACGGTTGCATATTCTATGTATTGTGATACTTGCGCTTTGCTCTGCAGCACAGTCTCCGGGTATTGATCTTTTCCCACGCCGATCTTATATTCTCCCAGCGTGCCCAGCGTAACCTTCTCTTTAAGCGCCTGCCGCGAATACACGGAGACATAACTCTTAAAAACAGGCATGGAGAATAGGATGTCCTTCTTTCTTTGCTCCGTCACAGCCATTAGTCCGGTTGTATGGATACCCCCGGTCTTAAGCAGCTTGTAGGTTTCTTCCCAGCCACCGGTACTGTAATGAACCAGATAATCATGCTTCTGGAAGATCATGCTCGTCAGGTCAATATCAAAGCCGGTCAGATACCCATTTTCTCTATACTTATAAGGCGGATAATCTAATTCTGCCTGGTATCTTATGTCCTGTCTTTCAGCGTGAGCGGCAGCAGGGGGTGTAAGCATGAACACAATGCCGATTAGAAGCAAGAGTTTACACCGCTTCATCGCAATTCTCCTTTTTCCAAAAAATCAGCTAACAGTCTTTATAACATACTGTATTCGACAAAAAATGGTAGCATTCCTGCTTGTTCCCTCTTAGATTGTGATAAAATGTGCAAATATCCCGCTGTCCTGAAACGGCTATAACAGAAATAAAGTAAGAACCTATAATTATATATTGCTTTTTAACGATAAAATGTGGATAATAGCAATAACACTTGATAATGATTATCATTATTGGATACCAACATTTAATCCACTTCACTATATTGAGTTAAAGGAGACTGAACACCCATGAACGCAGCCACTACCCGGACGACACTACAGGTTGATGATTATTTGGATCTGCTCAATCTTGCCGTAAAAGTTGGAGATTTGAAATGGCAAAAAGAAATTAAATCCAGACTGCAATATATACTCTGCCTGCAAACCAGATAGCTGATAGGCAAATTGCCGCATTCCCGGGTTACGGGGATGCGGCTTTTTTATTGGTATCCAGCAGTTCTCCGCCCTTTTGCA
>CAKMKL010000375.1 GCA_927443375.1 uncultured Paenibacillus sp.
ACCTTCTTCTACCGCTACATGCGGAAGAAGGTCAGCAGCAGGGTACGGATATGGGCACCGTCGACGTCTGCATCGGTCATGATAACAATTTTGTGGTAACGGGCTTTGGACAGATCGAAATCATCGCTGATGCCTGTTCCGAGAGCGGTAATAATCGCCCGGATTTCGGCGTTGGACAAAATACGGTCAAGCCGTGCCTTCTCGACGTTCAGGATTTTTCCGCGCAGCGGCAGAATCGCCTGGAAATGACGGTCACGCCCCTGTTTGGCGGATCCGCCGGCAGAGTCTCCTTCGACGATGTACAGCTCACTGATCGAGGCATCCTTGGACGAACAGTCAGCCAGTTTGCCGGGAAGGGCGCTGACTTCAAGCGCACTCTTACGGCGGGTCAGCTCACGGGCTTTACGGGCCGCTTCACGGGCACGGGAAGCCTGCAGGGATTTCTCCAGCACACGCCGGGAAACCGCCGGGTTCTCTTCCAAAAACTCCTGGAGCTTCTCTCCGAACAGTGACTCCACAATTCCGCGTACTTCACTGTTGCCAAGCTTGGTCTTCGTTTGGCCTTCGAACTGTGGCTCAGGAATTTTAACGGAAATAATCGCCGTTAACCCTTCGCGCACATCATCTCCGGTTAGGTTGCCGCTGCTATCCTTAATAACCCCGGTCTTGCGGGCATAGTCATTGATTATTCTTGTCAAAGCGCTCTTAAAGCCGGATTCATGCGTTCCGCCTTCATGCGTATTGATATTATTAGCAAAAGAATAAATATTCTCTGTATAAGAATCGTTGTACTGCAGAGCTACTTCAACTGCAATCATATCCCGTGAGCCTTCCACGTAGATTGGTTCCTCGTGCAGTGCTTCTTTTTTCTCGTTCAAATATTTTACATACTCAACGATACCGCCATCATATTTAAACGAGTTGGAAACTCCCGTCCGTTCATCCAGCAGCGAAAGCTCAATCCCCTTGTTAAGAAAAGCCAGCTCACGAATACGTGTCAGCAATGTAGAATATTCAAAAACAGTTGTTTCGGTAAAAATCTCCGGGTCTGGAAGAAACGTGGTAGTTGTGCCGGTTTCTTCGGAATCGCCGATGATTTTGATATCATACTGCGGTGCACCGCGTCTGTATTCCTGCTGGTAGACATGGCCGTCACGCTTAACGGTTACAACTACCTTCTCGGATAAGGCATTCACGACTGAAATACCTACTCCATGCAGACCGCCGGATACCTTGTATCCTCCGCCGCCAAACTTACCGCCTGCATGCAGGACAGTCATTACAACTTCAAGCGTCGATTTCTTCAGCTTCACATTCTCGCCGACAGGAATCCCCCGCCCGTTATCAATAACGGTAACACTGTTATCTTCATGTATAATCACTTGAATCCGGTCGCAAAAACCTGCCAGCGCCTCATCGATACTATTATCGACAACCTCCCAGACCAAATGATGCAGACCTTTGGCGCTAGTAGAGCCGATGTACATGCCGGGACGTTTCCGAACAGCTTCCAGCCCCTCAAGCACCTGAATCTGGCTCTCATCATATGTCGGTTGATTCATTGACATGCCTTCACCTACTTCTTTCAGATTATCTCTTGTAACCCAGATTAAACTATATCTCTAACAAGATTTTGGCTCTTTTTTTGAGAGTGGAGGAGGATATGGGGGAGTAGTATACCGTATTTTTGGTGACGACGATGGATTTCGCTTCCTCTTCACCGATTCGTTCCAATCTTTTGTCCTGGCCCGAATGAACGATGAACTGCTTCGACACCTTGGAGGATTTCTCAATCGATATATCAAATATAGCAATCAACTCTGAAGACCTGATAATCTTCTCCCCGCCCAAATGAATATACATGCTCTGCCTCCGCTCTTTAATTCTCCACTTTTCCATCATGAACATGAAACAGGCTTGCGTCCTTAAGCTTATCAGCATTTAAACTCTCCACACCGGTAGCGGTAATGAAGGTCTGTACCTTGCTCTGGAAAGTTTCGATAAGCTGGGTCTGACGATAGGGATCAAGTTCGGACAAAACGTCGTCAAGAAGCAGCACAGGATACTCTCCGATCTCCTCATGGATCAGTTCAATTTCCGCCAGCTTGAGCGATAAAGCTGTCGTACGCTGCTGTCCCTGGGAACCGTAGACCTGAGCTTCTCTTCCGTTGATAAAAAAGGACAGGTCATCCCTATGGGGACCCGTCAGCGTCATACCGCGCCTGATTTCCTGTTCTCTCGTTTGTGATAACTTTAACATAAATTTGTCCAATAAGACAGCTTCATCTTCCTCTTCACGATCTCCGAAGGAAGGAACATACAGCAGCTTTAGCTCTTCTCCGCCGTTCGTAATGCCCCGGTGAATGCTTTCTGCCCATATTTGCAGCTTCTTTATGAATTGTTTCCTTTTTTTGACGATTTTAACACCATGCTCTACAAGTTGAGCATCCCATATTTCTAAAAGCTCTTTGCCGGATGCTTCTTTGCCCCATAACTGCTTCAGCAAATTGCCTCTCTGGAGGAGGACCTTCTGATACTGCTGTAAGTGAAAAAGGTAGCTGGGCTGCACCTGCCCGATTTCCATATCGAGAAAACGGCGGCGGATACCCGGCGTACCTTTGACAATTTCCAAATCTTCCGGAGCAAACATAACCACATTGAGCGAGCCGACAAATTCGCTCAGCCGGCGCTGCTCCAGTCCATTGATCCTGGCTTTTTTGCCCTGGGCGGACAACGTCAGCTCCAGCTTCAAATCCCCGTACTTGCGCTCTACTTCGGCAACAATCTGAGCAGATCCTCCTGGAGCATCAAACGAAATGAGCTCCTTGTCCTTGGAGGTGCGGTGGCTTTTCGTCATCGCCAGAACAAACAGAGCCTCCATGAGGTTTGTTTTGCCCTGGGCGTTCTGGCCAAGAATCAGGTTCACATCGCCCAGGCTCTCCAGACGCAGCAACCCGTAGTTGCGATAATGCTGCAGACCGATATTTTTGACAAACACGAAGCTTAAGCCTCCCCGAAGTACTACTCTTTTATTGCGCCGCCTTCAACCTCAAAAACGCCGTTATCCTGTACCTCTATTCTATCACCCGGGTAGAGCTTTCTTCCACGCCGTTCTTCTTTTTCTCCGTTAACGAGCACATGGCCCTCCTGCAGCAAAGCTTTAGCCATTCCTCCTGTGGATACACAATCGGAGAGCTTCAGGAATTGGTCGAGCTTAATATATCCACTGTGGATAAGTATTTTTTTCATGTTTTTTTGTCCTTCCCACCACTTATCCACAGGTCCGTGAACAGCGGCGTTAGTTAGTTGTGCGGTACGGCAAAATCACATACAGGCTGCGGCTCTCATCTAGCGGCCGTAAGATAATCGGACTCATCATGCCTGTAAAAGCAATAACCAGCTGCTCGCTTTCAACAACCTTCAGCACATCCAGCATATATTTCGAGTTGAAGGAGATTTTCAGCGGTTCGCCCTTGAAATCAATGACTTCCAGTTCTTCACGGACTTTACCCAGCTCTGATGAGCTGGAGGAAATCTCAACATCACCGTTATCCAAAGTCTGCATGCGCACGATATTTGTTTTTTCCTCACGGGACAGCAAATAAGCACGGTCGATGGATTCGCCTAATTTTTTTGTGTCGAGCGTTAGTTCTGTTTTGTAGTTGGTCGGAATAATTCTAGAAGTATCCGGATAAATGCCGTCCAGGATGCGCGAATAGAACAGCACTTTATCGATTTTGAACAGAACCTGGTTGTCGGCTACGACAATATCCACCAGCATATTCTGGTCCGGAATAATTTTGCTCAGTTCATTCAGCGTTTTACCGGCAATGACGACATTCGCAAACTGTACACTTTCTGTGCCTTCCAGATGCGCTGCTCTTGTAGCCAGGCGGTGGCGGTCAGTTGCCGTGAATTTGAATTCATTATCGCTCAAATTCCACAGGATCCCGGTGAGGATTGGTGTTGTTTCTTGGGTAGAGATGGAGAAAGCGGTCTGTTTGATCATATTCTTCAGCAGGTCGCCTGGCAGAGAGATCGTTTCATTCTCTTCAATGCTGGGCAGAACAGGAAATTCCTCAGGATCAAGACCGACGATTTGAATCTCGGTGGATCCGGAGGAGATATAGGTTTGGAAGCCTTCCTTGACTTCCATGTGAATTTCTTTGGAGGGAAGCTTCTTGATAATCTCAACGAAGAATTTGGCAGGAAGCACTACGCTTCCGGGCTGTTCGACTTTTACGATCGTATGGCTGTCATTTTCAGCCGGAATGAAGGATTGAATCGAAATATCCGTGTCGCTTGCAGTCAGTGTAACTCCCTGATGGCTGACTTCAAACTTAATGCCGGTCAGAATCGGGATAGTCGTTCTGCTGGAGATAGCTTTGGATACATGGCCGATGGATTCGTTGAGTTCATTTTTAAGAATGCTTATTTTCATGATTTCACTCCTAGCTGAAAAGTTGGGAAATGGGCTTACGTTTATCCTCTTTGAAACCTGCTCTTAGAAGATGAATTATTATAGATCTTTAATAGTATTAGTAGTAGGGGCTCCGTTTATGTGGATAACTCCCCTAAACAGCATAAAATTAAGCCTACCCACATGTGTATAGATTGTGTATAGGCTCTTTGTTCCTCTTAGGAGGGATTTTTAATTTTCTCCGCAAGATTATTGACCACTTTGTACAACTCCTGATCGACCTTTAATGACTGTGTAATCTTCTCATGGGCATGAATTACAGTTGTATGATCGCGTCCTCCGAAGGCTTCACCAATCTTAGGCAGCGAATAATCCGTTAGTTCACGCGAGAGATACATCGCGATTTGCCGCGGAAAAGCGACGGCTTTGGTCCGTTTGCGCGCTTTGAAATCTTCCATGCGCAAATTGTAGTATTCTCCGACCTTTTGCTGAATATCACCGATCGTGATCATTTTTGGCCGGCTGGACGGGATAATATCCTTTAGTGCCTCGGCTGCCAGATGAGTGGTTACGTCCTGGTTGGTTAGCGAGGAGTAGGCCACAACCCGGATCAGCGCGCCTTCCAGCTCACGGATATTCGTATCAATCTGGTTAGCGATATACATCATAGCCTCATTGGGGATGTCAAGATTCTCCGCTTTGGCCTTTTTGCGCAGAATGGCTATGCGTGTCTCCAGATCCGGCGGCTGAATATCGGTAATAAGTCCCCATTCAAATCGGGAGCGCAGCCGTTCTTCCAGTGTTGGAATTTCCTTTGGCGGACGGTCACTAGAGATGATGATTTGCTTGCGTTCTTCGTGCAGAGCGTTAAACGTATGGAAAAATTCCTCCTGCGTAGACTCTTTGCCGGCCAGGAATTGAATATCGTCAATTAGCAGAATGTCAACATTGCGGTATTTGTTGCGGAAGCTTTCGCCGCGGTTGTCACGGATGGAATTGATGAACTCATTCGTAAATTTCTCGGACGAGATGTAGATAACCTTGTTGTTAGGGTTATGTTCCAGCACATAGTGCCCGATGGCATGCATTAAGTGGGTTTTTCCCAGTCCCACGCCGCCGTACAAGAAAAGGGGGTTATAAGCTTTGGCCGGCGCTTCGGCCACAGCCAGCGAGGCTGCATGCGCAAAACGGTTGCCGGAACCGATTACGAACGTATCGAACGTATATTTCGGATTAAGCAGATGGGTCTGCGCTTCTTCACGCGATACTGCTGGCGAAGGCGCCATCTGTTGAATTACAGGCTCTGAGGGTTTGTTCTCCTCAATTACAAATTTGACGTCCACCTGTTGTCCGGTAACCTCATAAACTGTAGCTCCTACCAGTTTTGTGTAACGACTTTCCAGCCATTCTACGGCGAAAGTTGTAGGTGCCGAGATGATAAGGGCCTGAGAGCTAAACGATAATGCTTTCGTCGCTTTAAACCATGTATCAAAACTCGGTTTGCTTAGTTTAGTTTGAATAATCGATAAAATTTGCTGCCATAATTCGGAAGTATGGCTGTCCACAGACTGTCACTCCTTTAAATCTTCCAAATGTGGCGTCAGCCATGAAGTGGAAATGTCGAAGAAAATGGGTTCGTGCTGAATCTTATCCCCAATATGCAATATCAAGAGACAAAAAAATATGGATAAATTTGAATTGTTCACAACTTTATCCACAGCTTGTTGATAATATAGAGAACAAACAAATCTATTCACATTCAAAAGTAATACCATCATAGCAAAACCACCCTTGTTTTTCAATGAGCCGGGCCATTTTATCCACAAATTCAATCACTTGTGTATAATTTTTAAGAACAACACTACATATTGTTGATAATTTGTTTACCGTTCGACAGGTTCCGTCATGGTCACTATTTTTTTATACACAGGTTGTGCTCACTTTTGTGGATGTGGATTTATTTTTTAGTCACAGGTGGATAACTGTAATAGCTTGTGGATTAGTTTTTTGTTTCTGAAGGACTGTGGATAAACAATCTGCGGAGAGGGGGAGGCAGTACAGAGAAACGGTTGACTTTTGGGCCGATTCTGTGTTTAAATATATAAAGGTGTTTTCTGTGAGGATATGTCTCCAAATTTAATTGATAATACTTGTAGATACTGTCCCTACTCAAAAGAGCGGCTTAGACCGTTTCTGCTAATATGACAGTAATTAAGATCCTGTAAGGGAGGTGCAATACATGAGACCGACGTTCAAACCGAATGTGAGCAAACGCAAGAAGGTGCATGGTTTCCGCAAAAGAATGAGCACGAAAAACGGCCGTAAAGTGCTGGCAGCCCGCCGCCTGAAAGGCAGAAAAGTTTTGAGTGCGTAAGTTAGGCCACTTAGGGACCACTGCGGTGGTCCTTTTTTAAATATAGGGGGGCATAAATGCAGAGCTGTATTTTTTGCTTCCTTATATAGGGCAGAAACGGATATTGTCCTGTTAAATGGAACAAAGCCGTTTTCTAATTTGTGAATGGACACTTTCGAGGCTCAGCAAAGGCTCATGGCTACACTTTGCGGGCCTTTTTTAGCAGAGAAGAAGAGCTAATAGGTGTCACACTCTAAATGATCCCCCTCTAACCCGCAGAAACGGATACCTTCCTTATAAGGACGGCAAAGCCGTTTCTTCTTATGTATACGCAGATCGAATGAAGAACATGCCTGATCCCGTACAAGCCGTTTATGGCGGCAGCCGGATGACTATACTAATTAGAAGATAAATTACCGGAGCTTCCCTGAAGCCCGGTTTTTGAATAGGAGATTCCCGTGCACAAAAGTTTACGATTACGAAACCGTGCGGACTTCAGCCGCGTATACCGCCATGGGAAGTCATTTGCGAATCATCAGTTTGTTGTGTACTGGTTCAGCAGAAAAGAGGTGGAGCGGTTCCGGCTTGGTGTGTCGGTCAGCAAAAAGGTCGGAAACGCCGTCGTCCGCAACCGGATGAGACGACTGGTGAAGGAAATTATCCGTCATCACGAAGCTGAAATTGCCGGCGGGCTGGATATGGTATTTATCGTAAGAAAAGGAGCCCTGAACATGGATTACGCGGAGCTCGAAAAAAGTGCCCTCCATGTCCTGCGCAAAGCCAAGCTGCTCAAGGCCTCACGCAAGTAATGGCTGCGGAAGAGGCTTGTTTATTTGTATTCATAATTATGGTATGATTTACGGTGCAATGGAATGTTTAAGAGAGGGGTTTTGAAGTGTCTCTATTGAAGACTAAACGAGGAAAAATGTTTCTTCTCCTCGGGTTAATGGTTCTAATGATCGCTGTTCTGTCGGGATGCTCTCCGTCGTCGACTACAGTGACGCATACTACGGAGGATTTGAAAAACGGAGGCTTTTGGCAGAGTAATGTAGTATATTATTTCGCCATCGCCCTGGATACGTTCGCAAAGTGGTTTAATGGACAATATGGACTGGCCGTTCTTGTAATGGTTATTATTGTCCGTACGCTAATCTTGCCGCTTACCATGAAACAGGTAAAGAGCTCGCGTGCGATGCAGGCGATTCAACCGGAACTTGAGAAGATTAAGAAAAAATATAAAGATGAGCCCGAAAAGGTACAGCAGGAAACGATGCGCCTTTTTCAGGAAAACAAAGTTAACCCAATGGCAGGCTGTCTGCCGCTGATTGTGCAAATGCCGATTTTTATCGCGCTTTACAACTCGATTTATTATAACCCTGATCTGCGGGAGCATTCTTTCTTATGGCTCCAGCTCGGTAAACCTGACCATCTGTTCATTCTGCCATTGCTGGCTGCAGCGACTACGTTCCTGCAAACCCGGATGATGACCAAAATGAATCCGGTTCAGCAGCAGGGTCCGATGCAGTTCATGATGATGGTATACCCGGTATTGATCTTCATCATGTCGTACAACTTCCCTTCAGCACTGCCGTTGTACTGGTTCTACAGTAACCTTTACACCATTATTCAGAACTACTTCTTATACCGCAACAACGATAAGACCAAGTTGGCTGTCGCAACTGCTGGTACCGGCAAAGAAGTGAACCTTGTGAAGGGCAAGGATACAAGCGCCCGCAAGGATGTTACTCCCGCTGCAAAAGGCAATGGCGGCAAAGCAAAGAAGGGAGCCAAAAAGTCAAAATGAGCAAAGTCGTCGCAACAGGGAAAACCATTGAAGAAGCTGTAGAACGGGGACTTAACCAGCTTGGAGTTCAAAAGGACCGGGTAACGGTCAACGTACTTGAACAGCCGTCAAAAGGATTCCTTGGATTGATCGGTGCGAAAAGTGCCAAGGTGGAGCTCATCTTGATTACCGAAGCCGCACCGGCGTCAGCGGCGAGTGCTCCGTCACTGCCTCAGCAGTCAACACGAGAGAGCAAACAGGAGGCTGACGGCAGTGTGCCGCGCCAAGATTCCGGACAACCGGTGGAGGAAGCTTACCAAGAGGCCGTTCATTTCATTGTGGATGTCGCCAAGAGCATGGGGCTCACGGTGGAAGTGGAAATCGTTCATACCAAGGAATCGACCATTCTGCAAATCTCCGGTCCGGATCTCGGCCTCCTGATTGGCAGAAGAGGACAAACTCTCGATGCTCTGCAGTATTTGGCTAATATTGTGGCCAACCGTTATTCTGACAGTTTCATCCGTCTGGTGCTCGATGCGGAGAATTTCCGCGAACGCCGTAAGAAGACATTAGAAGAACTGGCTGACCGGTTGGCTGGCCGTGTAGTTCGAACCCGTAAAGAGGTTGTGCTGGAGCCAATGTCGCCGCAGGAGCGTAAGATCATTCACTCCAGGCTGCAGGACCATCGTCAAGTCAGCACACTTAGCAAGGGTGAAGAACCTAACCGGCGCGTCGTTATAACATTGAAGTAGAGATGAATACAGCCGCAATGACTCCTTGACCAGTGTAAGGGGTCATTGCTTTTTTTAGAACCATAAGAATTTAGTGCATTCACATTCTAAACTAAACACTATATTGAGGTGAGAAACAGCATGCTTAGTGACACCATTGCTGCCGTATCGACGGCACTTGGCGAGGGCGGAATTGCGATTATCCGCGTGAGCGGACCGGAGGCTATATCTGAAGTTGCCCCTTTGTTCCGCAGTACAACCCCGCTTACGGAGGTTGCTTCCCATACCGTTCATTATGGCCATATTATTAACCCGGTGGACGGGGAACGGATGGAAGAGGTCCTGGTGACTGTAATGAAGGGACCACGGTCCTTCACAACAGAGGATGTAGTGGAGATCAGTGCCCATGGCGGAGTAATATCAGTCAGAAGAGTGATGGATCTGCTTTTGCAGCAGGATATCCGATTAGCCGAGCCGGGTGAATTCACCAAGCGCGCTTTTCTGGGCGGGCGGATTGATCTCTCTCAGGCGGAAGCAGTCATAGATTTGATTCGTTCAAAGTCGGACCGTGCATTTTCCGTTGCCCTGAAACAGGTAAGCGGATCGTTATCCGAGCGGATTAAGAGTTTGCGCCATACTCTTATTGAGACATTGGCACACATTGAAGTGAATATTGATTATCCTGAGCATGATGTGGAAGAATTTACGGCTGAGTTCATTAAAGAGAAAAGCAGTGAGGTAATGGATGGTATTAATAAGCTGCTGAAGACGGCCAATGAAGGGAAAATTCTGCGTGAAGGTATTACGACGGCAATAGTCGGCCGCCCTAATGTCGGCAAGTCCTCCTTGCTTAATGCGCTTGCCCGTGACAACAAAGCGATTGTGACGGATATTCCGGGAACAACGCGTGATGTAATAGAAGAATATGTAACGATCAACAATATCCCGCTGAAGCTCCTGGACACCGCCGGTATTCGGGAAACCATGGATGTGGTTGAGAAAATTGGAGTAGAACGTTCCAAGGCTGCTTTCAGTGATGCTGATCTGATCCTGCTTGTCCTTAATGCAAATGAAGAATTGCATGAGGATGAATTGGCACTAATGGAACAAATCCACGGTAGAC
>CAKMKL010000376.1 GCA_927443375.1 uncultured Paenibacillus sp.
CCAGTTGAAGTACACTTTTTTGTAAGGGCAGCCTGTCATGCAATATCTCCAGCCGCGGCAGGCTTCCTGGTCAACCAGGACAATCCCGTCTTCATCCCGTTTGTACATGGCTCCTGAAGGACAGGAAGCGACGCAGCTTGGATTCAGGCAGTGTTCACATAACCGGGGCAGATAGATCATGAAGGATTTCTCGAAGTTGAATTTGATCTCTTCCTCGATCTTCTGGATATTCGGATCAAGCGGTCCGGTTACATGCGCCCCCGCCAGATCATCCTCCCAGTTCGGCCCCCATTCGAGATCCATTTTTTCGCCTGTCACTGCAGAATGGGCACGCGCTACGGGAGAATGCTTCTGCTCGCCTGCATTGGTCAGGTTCTCGTAATTGTATGTCCACGGCTCATAGTAGTCTTTCATCTCAGGCATGTCAGGGTTGTAGAAGATTTTGCCGAGCGCGATCTTGGACAGCTTGTTGCCTGACTTCAGTTCAAGCTTCCCCTTGCGCAGCTGCCAGCCGCCCTTATAGAGCTCCTGGTCCTCCCAGCGCTTCGGATAGCCGATCCCGGGCTTCGTCTCTACGTTATTGAACCACATATATTCCGCACCCTTGCGGTTCGTCCAGGTCGTCTTACAGGTCACGCTGCAGGTGTGGCAGCCGATACATTTATCCAGATTCATCACCATTGCAACTTGCGCTTTAATTTTCAAGCCAATTTACCTCCTTCATTTTGCGTACGGCTACATAGACATCCCGCTGGTTGCCGATTGGACCATAGTAGTTGAAACCGTAGCTGAGCTGTGCATATCCGCCGACCATCTGGGTAGGCTTCAGATGAATTCGGGTAGGCGCATTGTGGCTTCCGCCGCGGGTATCCGTAATTTCGGAACCCGGGACTTGAATGTGCTTGTCCTGAGCGTGGTACATAAACATAGTGCCTCTCGGCATCCGGTGGCTGACAACGGCACGTGCAGTTACGACACCGTTCCGGTTATAGACTTCGAGCCAGTCATTATCTTCAATGTGATGGGCCCCGGCATCCTCATTGTTGATCCATACGGTTGGCCCTCCCCGGAACAACGTCAGCATGTGCTGATTATCCTGGTAGGTCGAGTGGATATTCCACTTGCCATGCGGTGTTAAATATCTCAGGACCAGTGCATCCTGTCCGCCCTTTACTTCCTTGTCACGCGGTCCGAAGACCATCGGCGGCAGGGTGGGCTTGTAGACCGGCAGGGATTCGCCAAACTGCTGGAAAATCTCATGGTCTATATAGAAATGCTGTCTTCCCGTCAGGGTACGGAACGGAACGAGCCGTTCAATATTGGTGGTGAATGGTGAGTAACGCCGCCCCTGCTTGTTCGAGCCACTGAATACCGGTGTCGGGATCACTTCCCGCGGCTGCGCGGTGATGCTCTGGAACGTAATCTTCTCGGCGGCCCGGTCGGCCGAGATATCCCGGAGCTCTACGCCCGAATCCTTCTCCGCCGAAGCGTAAGCCTTCTGGGATACACGGCCATTGGTAGCCGAAGACAGGTGAAGAATTGTATCTGCGGCCTGACGCGCGGTCTGCAGCTTCGGCAGGCCGTTTTTGATCGTTTCATCGAAATAAACTCCGCTGAGCCGTTTCAGCTCTTCATATTCTTCAGCGACAGAGAAGCTGATTCCGTGTGCACCTGCTTTACCGGTTATGAGGTTTGGCCCGAGTGAGATGTACTTATCATGGATTTTGGTATAATCACGCTCGACAATGCTGAAATTCGGCATCGTTTTGCCGGGGATCGCGTCCACTTCGCCTTTGGCCCAGTCTTTGACCAGACCCATCGGCTGGGAAATCTCACTAATCGAGTCGTGGCCCAGCGGTGTGACGACAAGATCTTTATAGACGCCGGGCAGATGGGATTTCGCCATTTCGGAGAATACCTCTGCCAGCTGGCGGTAAATATCCCAGTCGGAACGGGATTCCCACAGCGGATTAACTGCCGGATTAAACGGATGCACGAACGGATGCATGTCGGTTGACGACAGGTCCGTTTTCTCATACCAGGTAGCGGCCGGCAGCACGATATCTGCATAGAGCGGTGTTGTGGTCATCCGGAAATCCAGCGCAACCATGAGATCGAGCTTACCTTCGGCATCCTCCCGCCAGATGATCTCCTCCGGCTTCTGTTCTTCATTCGGCTCAGCCAGCAAACCGTCAGAAGCTCCGAGCAGATGCTTCATGAAGTATTCCTGCCCTTTGGCGGAGCTTGAAATCAGGTTCGAGCGCCAGATGAACAGGGACCGCGGGAAATTCTCCGGAGCGCCGGGATCCTCCACGGCAAAACGGGTTTTCCGTGATTTAATCTCTTCCACCGTGTGGCTGATGATCTCGGCATTCGTTTTCTTGCCCTGCTGCGCAGCCTCTTCAGCGAACAGAAGGCTATTCTTGTTGAATTGCGGGAAGGACGGCAGCCAGCCAAGCCGTGCAGCCAGCACATTATAATCAGCCGGATGCTGATAAGCGACCTCTCCGCCCGTCGGAGATTTCAGCGAATCTGTTCCGCTCTCCTCATATCGCCACTGTTCTGTTGCAAAGTAGAAGAACGAGGTCGCATTCTGCTGACGCGCCGGACCCTGCCAGTCCTTGGCAAAGGCAACCGTTGACCAGCCCTCGATCGGACGGCATTTCTCCTGGCCGACATAATGTGCCCAGCCGCCGCCGTTGACGCCTTGGGAAGCAGTCAATA
>CAKMKL010000377.1 GCA_927443375.1 uncultured Paenibacillus sp.
CCAGCCCCTCATAGGTCGCCTTGGACATCATCATACCGTACAAATTATGGTGCTTAATATGGGACTGTCCGGGCTGGCTTTTGCCGGACCGGATATCGGCGGCTTCGCCCATCATACTTCAGCACAGCTGCTGGTGCGCTGGACACAGATGGGAGTCTTTTTCCCGTACTGCCGCAACCATTCCTCTATTGGTACGCTGCGTCAGGAGCCGTGGTCCTTCGGCGAGGAAGTGGAGGGCATTCTCCGCGAATTTATCGGCCTGCGGTACCGCTGGATGCCGCATAACCCGCTCTGGTCAGCACAAAAGGACGTTCACCCGCCATATGCTCCACCAGCCCCTCATAGGTCGCCTTGGACATCATCATACCGTACAAATTATGGTATTCCTCATGGGTCACCGGACGCCCGTTGTTAAAATGCATGACATCGAGATCCATCGTTTTGGACTCATTGAATACCGCCGGCTCATTCATATCATTCCAGATTCCTTGAATACCGAGATCAGTATAATATTTATGCAGATCACCCCACCATTCGGCCGTCCGGCTGTCGCTGAAATCCGGGAATGCGCTGATGCCCGGCCAGACCTCACCGAAGAAGATATCGCCTTCAAGCCTGCGGCAGAAATGCTTGTTCAGCACCCCTTCCTTGTATACCTCGTATTTGGGGTCTTTTTTGACACCGGGATCTACAATCGGCACGATGCGCACACCAATTTCGCCAAGCTCAGCAATCATTTTCTCCGGCTCCGGGAAGTTTACAGGATCGAAGGTGAATACCCGGTACTCGTCCATATAATGAATATCCAGATAAATCACATCGCATGGAATATTCTTGTCGCGGAAGGTCCGGGCCAGCTGCAGCACCTCCTGCTGATTCATATAGCTGTAACGTGACTGATGATAACCGATCGCCCACTTGGGCGGAAGCGCAATCCGTCCGGTCAGCGTAGTATATCTTTTGACTACATCCTTCATCTTTGGACCGTTAATAAAATAAATGTCGTAAGCCCCCGTGGAGCAGCCAATCGTGAAGGCAACCCCGTGTGAGCGCATATCAAAATCACTCCGTCCGGCATTGTCGAGAAACAGTCCGTAGGTCAGTTCGCCATGCATATGAATGATCAGCGGTATGGATTCATACAGTGCTTCAATCTCAGGCAGGTGAGGGGCAAAAACATCCGTATTCCAGTTTGTATAATGCTCCCCGCGCTTATCCAGAAAGCTGGATTTTTCCCCCAGACCATAAAAATGCGAATCCGGCTGCATGTCATACTCAGCATGGCTGGCACCGCGCGGATTCCAGCTCGTCATATTCTGCTGCATAATGACTTTCCCGTCCTTATTCTCTACCCTGAGCTGAAAAGTCGTTTTCTCGATAACTACCGCGATGACACCCGTCGTAAAAATCAGCTGCTCCTCCGTCTCCTCTACCGGAAATAAATGGGGAATGCAGCGTTCTGCCAGCACTGCCTCGGTTGTCGTCAGATCCGGCACCTGGCCCCGGAATACCTTCATCCGGAACATATCATCACTTAAAAATACAAATACCATCCCCCCGCATTCCCCGCGGACAATGTAAATGTTCTCTGAACGCTCCCAGGACACGATTCTTCCAGGGGTATTCCATGTCTCCGTCATCACCAGCGGCCCCATCTTTTCAGGGCGTATTGCTTCACTGCTCTCCATTTTCGCTTTCCCCTCCTGCCATCATCTTTCTTGCATTAAATACATATTACCCCGACTTGCTTGACGGCTATCCGCCAACTTCATGACCTGCAAGTCATTTTTTTTACGGAAGATAGTCTTAATTGCCGGCAAAGCGGGTATATTCTATTAGGTCAAGCCCGTCAAGTCTTCACTATAAAGCTTAGGGAGTGGATTAATTATGCTGCGAAACAATCCTTATAAGTGGTGGAACCTGCTGTTTTTCCTGGGTGTCATCACAGTTAACACCTTGTCTGTAGTCCTGCCGCTAGGGGGCAACAGCACCGGTGAAATCTCCGACAAGTACCATACCTACCTCACACCGGCAGGCTATGCCTTCTCCATCTGGTCGGTTATCTATCTGCTGCTGGCCGGATTTGTTATTTATCAGTTCCCCCCAAATACCGGGTCGCGGGACTCCGTTCAATCTATCGGCATCTGGTTCGTGCTGAACTGCATCTTTAATATGAGCTGGCTGTTTCTCTGGCATTATTTATACATCGAGCTTTCGCTGGCCGCTATGATTCTGATTCTGATCTCGCTGATCGTGATCTACCGGAAGACAAGAGCCATTGATCACCCGTCCACAGGGGAACAATGGTTGATCAGACTGCCCTTCAGTATTTATCTCGGCTGGATTTCTGTTGCTACCATCGTCAACGTCAGTGTCGTGCTGGAGAAAAATAATTGGGACGGCTTTGGCCTGAGCGATCCTGCCTGGGCGGTAATTATGCTCTGTGTAGGCACCTTACTCGCAGTAATTGTCAGTTTCCCTCATCGTGATCCTATCTATCCGCTGGTCTTCGTATGGGCGTTCATCGCCATTGCTCTTGAGCAGCGGGAGACCAGCAGCATATTCGTAACCGGAGCTGTCACAGCAGGCCTATTGCTGCTCTACAGCGTATGGCTGCTGCTTACACCGCGCCGCCGGAGATACTAACGGTCCTGCGGATAGGCAGGCATGTATACAAAGAGGCCGTCCCGTTCATGATTGCTCATGGACTGAAGGCAGCCTCCTTGACGATTTGTTTTCCACAAAAAAATCCCCCGACGTCCCTGTTCGCACAGAGTCATTGAGGGATATTGCCATAAGGATTATAAGGACCTCTTTATTTCTTACGTGCGACCGCTTCAATTTCAACCAGTCCGTCTTTGGGCAGCCGGGCTACCTCTACTGCACTGCGGGCCGGATAAGGCTCAGTGAAGAACGTGCTGTACACTTCATTGACAGCAGCAAAATCATTCATGTCCTTCAAATAGACTGTGGTCTTCACGACCTGGTCCATCGAAGCCCCGGCCTCTTCAAGGATAGCCTTTACATTGCTAAGCGACTGCCGGGCCTGTTCCTGCACCCCTTCAGCCAATTCTCCGGTTTCCGGGTTCAGACCCAGCTGTCCAGAGGTGTACACCCAATTGCCGGCTGCAATAGCCTGACTGTAGGGCCCGATTGCTCCTGGCGCCTGGGTGGTTGCTATCTGCTTTTTACTCATAATAAGCTCCTCCTAAGGTGTACACGACATCTAAGTCATTATGTACAGATGATTTATGTCCCATTGTACGTCCTTGACTTGGTTTATTGCAAACCCCGCATACGCTTTACCGGCTGCCGATTACATGGATAACCTCGTTCGTATAGATATGTACCCCGCCCGTATTGGCAAGGGCAATATTGACCATCGCTTTTGCTACCTTATCCCCGGGGATCGCCCGGTACCGGGCCAGCTTACCGACCATCGCGAAATCCAGAGCCTTCATGATGACAGCAGCAACTTGCTCGCCCAGCCTGTGTTCAGCCCGCTCTCCCAGCAGCAGCGACGGGCGAAAGATGTGCAGGCCATGAAAACCGACGGCTGTCAGCCCGTCCTCAGCCCGCCCTTTGGTTCGGCTATAGAAGTTGCGCGATTTGGAACTTGCACCCATAGAGGAGACCACCAGAAACTGCTTCACACCGGAAGCTTTGGCTATCGCGGCAGCTTCAAGGGGGTATTCCAGATCAACCCGCTCAAATTGTTTCTGCGAACCCGCTTTCTTAATCGTTGTACCCAGACAGCAAAAGACGGCATTTACCCCGGCGAATTGTTCTTTATATTGTCCTAGCTGCTCCCAGTCCATACGGATCTGCTTAAGCTTGGGATGGTTCAGCTCGAGCGGACGGCGGACGAGCACACGCACCTCATCCCATTCCCCTGTAAGCAATTCCCGGGTGACCGCCTTGCCTATAAGTCCTGTAGCACCAAGCACAACCGCTACCCTTGTCATTTAGACCTCTCCCTTTGCGTTGCCATATACCCTGGCTTTGTCTATTCATCCCTGAGAATCCGGCGGCCAAGCAGCAGCGCCAGCGCAATCATCAGCAACCCGACAACAACCTGCATCCCGTAGATTTGCGTCCACTCCGGCCAGCGAATAATCCATTCGTAAATCTTACCCCCGATCAGCGGACCGAAAAAAGCGGCCAGCCCGGTGAGCGCCGCATACATCGCCATGTACATCGGCCGCTCCTTCTTGGGGGTGTCTCCGATAATAAAATTGAACGCCAGCTGGTTGAATCCCCCTACGCCCAGCCCAAACATAATATGCGCCGCAAAAAGGACAGGCAGCACCGGCAATACGGACAGCATCCCCCACATCAGTGAGGAAAGTGCGATAATCGGCAATGTCCAGAGCAGCAGCCGTTTGTTGCTGTATCTGGCATTCAGATTGCCCCAGACATAGAAGCTGGCCATCATAAAGATCGTCTGCGACACATTCAGCAGCGATAAAGTCTGATAGTTAATATGCATAAGCTGCAGCATGACATAGGAATAGAGCGGAACGGTAAGGTTCTGAAGCAGCAGCCAGGCGGCAAGAAATAATGTGGATTTCATAAAAAGCTTATCGGAAAGCGGTTTTTTTAACATCGGCAGAAATTCTTTTTCCTCCGACTTCTCAAACGGAACATCCGGATAAAAGCAGAACACAATAATGTTGGAGACCGAGAAGATCCATACAACGATATACAAAATCAGAAATCCGTGCCCGCCCGGATACCGGTCCAGCACAATACCTCCGCCGTACATCACCAGACTTCCGAGTGCATTCAGAAACGTGTTGCGGATGCCGAAATAACGGCCTCTTACACGTGCGGGAACCAGATCGCTAATGACCGAGGTCCATAGCATACCACCCGCCGTATTGGCAATAAAAGCGACTGTATACATAATGATAAAAGCTGTAACCCAGTGTTCCTTGGGAAAGATAAAAGGCACAAGTCCAGTCGCTGCCCAGAGCACTCTATGCAGGCCAATAAAAGTTACCATCGCCCATTTGCGGCTTGGCAGCTTTTGGATCAAAAAAGCAACACCAATCTGCGCTACGTTGACCAGCGTGGTGAGCGCCAGTACAAATCCAATCTGGCTGGAACTTGCCCCCAAATATAGCAAAAATCCAGTTAAAAACTGCCCTTGCAGCAGCACCTGGAAAATAGTCGATGGTATCCCTTCAAACGTAGCGACTCTAAGATTGTTGCGGTGAACCGAAGCTTTGCGGACACGTTTGGGACGAATACCCGGCAGCCTGTTTCTCATGATGTTCATGGGGGGGATAACACTCCTTTGATGCGGCATTGGCTCCATTCTACTCAGCATCACCCTGCTGTCAATACAGCAAAATCACAAATTATGTTGGAACCGGAAAAAGCCTTCCCCCTAGGTGCTATAGAGGCAAATAAAGAGAGAACCTGCTCCCCTGCTTTTCTTCACTGTGAAGCGTGATATATCCCCCCAGAAGTCTGGCGAGATCATTGCTGATCGACAGACCAAGTCCGGTTCCGCCATATTTGCGGCCGATCGTTGCATCTGCCTGCTGAAAAGCTTCGAAGATGATATCATGCTTCTCCGCGGCAATTCCGATGCCGGTATCCTGCACATCAAATACAATCCAGCGCCGCTGAAGAGCCCCCTCCTTCTGCTCAAACGTGTAGATATTCAGCGAGATATGTCCTTCCATTGTAAACTTAAAAGCATTGGAGAGCAGGTTACGGAGAATCTGCTGCACACGCTGGGGGTCGGAATGAATGACCTGCGGCACCTGGCTGTCAAGCGTAACCGTGAATTCCAGCCCCTTAAGCCTGGCGGCAACACTGAACTGCAACGTCAGCAGATCCGGAATTTCACTGACATTCAAATCTTCCTTGGTAATATCAAGCTTACCGGCCTCTACCTTGGATAAGTCCAGAATATCATTAATAAGCATCAGCAGATCCTCGCCCGAGCGGTGGATGATCCCCGCATATTCCTTCGTCTCCTCCCGGTTTAAGGAATCATTATTTTCTTCTATTAATTGAGACAGATTAATAACACTGTTAAGCGGCGTTCTCAGCTCATGTGACATCGTGGCCAGAAACTCTGATTTGTATTGGGAAGCCAGCGCCAGCTGCTTCGCTCTCTCTTCCAGAATAATTTTGTTCTTATGCAATTCTTCAGTCTGTGCGGACAACAGCTCATTTGCTCTTACAATTTGTCCGTTGCGCAGCAGATCGAGCTGGAAATCGCGGATAATCAGTGCGAACAGCAGGCTGAGCACTAACCCTACGGGTAAAGTTACAGGCATAATTTCCGTAAGGTACACCCGATTCGGAATTACGCCAAAGGCGAGAATATCAAATGCATTCATCAAGTTCACAATGAGAATCACTACCAGTCTTTTGACCCAGTAGGCAATATTCGATCGGCTCACCCATAGGCTGAGGGCAGCACAGACAAACCCCAGAATGGATAAGTTGAGCATTCCCGCTACTGCCGCCTCGTTAATGCCGAAGGTAAGCCGGGTAACCCCGATGCCAACGCCAATCAATATAAGGATAAAAGGCTGCGGGTAGGCTAGGGTGGAGATGATTAGAGGCACATACCGTAAATCAAAGATGGCATGCTCACCCAGCCGATATCCAAAAACCATGCTGATCCAACCGGCGAATATTGCCAAAGCGAACCAGCTTATCTTT
>CAKMKL010000378.1 GCA_927443375.1 uncultured Paenibacillus sp.
ACCCCGTTCTCCTCCAGCACCTGCTGCAGGCCGCCTTCAATCCAGCGGTCGAGCATGGAGTACCTCGGCTGATGAATCAGCAGCGGCGTACCCAGCCCGTTCAGAATCCGGATGGCCTCCAGGGTCTGCTCCGCCGTGTAGTTGGATATTCCAACGTAGAGCGCTTTCCCGGTGCGCACGGCATGATCAAGCGCTCCCATTGTCTCTTCTAGCGGGGTGTGCGGGTCCGGACGGTGCGAATAAAAAATATCGACATAGTCCAGCCCCAGCCGCTTTAGGCTCTGATCCAGGCTGGACAGCATATATTTTCGTGATCCCCAGTCACCGTAAGGTCCAGGCCACATATAATATCCCGCCTTAGTAGAGATCACCATTTCATCTCGGTAGGCGGAAAG
Source organism: uncultured Paenibacillus sp. (assembly GCA_927443375.1). Classification (GTDB taxonomy): domain Bacteria; phylum Bacillota; class Bacilli; order Paenibacillales; family Paenibacillaceae; genus Paenibacillus_AQ. Next base: position 396 of record CAKMKL010000378.1, read on the forward strand.
ATCACGGGCAAGCACTTTGCCGAATAAGTCCTCTGCCGAACCGGCAGGCGGACCATAGTTATTAGCCAGATCAAAATGGGTAATGCCGAGATCAAACGAGCGTGTAATCATTTCCCGGCCGTTCTCATAGGCATCGATGCCGCCGAAGTTATGCCACAGTCCCAGTGATATGGCCGGAAGCTTGAGGCCCGATCTGCCCGAGCGGTTGTAACGCATAATTTCATACCGTTCATCGCTAGCCACATATACCATTGCTGATCCCTGCCTCTCGTTTCCTCTGTGCTGCATTACCCTATTTTAAACCGTACGCCTCCATTGTAATCTCACATCCTAAAAAACCGTTCAAAGCTGCTCTTGAATCCTCCCCATAACCTCACCAATCCGGTCTGTTATGATCAGATCGGCATGATGGTCGTAGGGAGTAGGCTCGCCGTTCAGCAGGACCGTATGCCGTCCGTGGAAATACGTGACTAGACTGGCTGCCGGCTGCACGGTAAGTGAGGTTCCGCCGATAATCAGCAAATCAGCTGCGGCTATTGCCGCGATGGAGCCTAACAGCACATCATGATCCAGCTCTTCCTCATACAACACCACATCGGGCTTAATGATACCGCCGCATTCAGGACAACGGGGTACCCGTTCAGCTGACTCTATAATCTGATCCAGCTCGTAAAACCGGCTGCAGCTCATGCAATGATTGCGGTGAATCGAGCCATGCAGCTCGAACACCGTGCGGCTTCCTGCAAGCTGATGCAGCCCGTCGATATTCTGGGTGATTACCGCTTTCAGCCTGCCTTGGCGCTCCAGCTCTGCCAGCAGCAGGTGGGCACCGTTCGGCGGTGCCTCCGGGTGGATCATTTTGCTTCGGTAGAAATCGAAAAAAACGTCCGGTGAGGACATAAAAAATCTGCGGCTAAGCATCACTTCAGGCGGATACGGGGAGTTATGCTCAGTCTGATATAAGCCCGCTGCGGAGCGGAAATCCGGAATCCCGCTTTCGGTAGAGGTGCCTGCCCCTCCGAAAAATACAATGTTGCCGCTATCCTTGATCCAGGAAACCAGTGTCTGCAATTGATCCATGGTCTACACACGCATCCTTTCTAAGCAAGAGTTCAACATGTAATGCGAAGCTGATGATAACCGGCAATCACAGTATCAGCATCCAGTAAATGACCGGCGGATCCCTCCGGGGAAATCCCGATGGAGAGCCGCAGGCCTGCTCCTTTGCCGAGCTGCATATCTGCATTGCTGTCGCCGATGATGACTGTATACTCCGGCGGAATTCCAAGCTCACGGCAAGCCGTTTCAGCCATTTCGGGAGCCGGTTTGCCGCGGCTTACCCGGTCCCTTGTTACTATAGTCTGAAAGTATCCGGTAATCCCCATCCACTCCAGCTGCTCGCCAGTCGTCCCGGAGCCGTCCGAAGTGACGACTCCAAGCTTTAAGGAGGCGGCGGCACATTGCTGCAGGAATGGCAGCAGTTCCGGGAAAGGTGCTGCAATGCGGCGGGTCCGCAGCTCATTCATTGCCTCTTTGGCAATGGCCGTGACCCTCGTCACCGCCTCGTTCCAGGGAACCCCTGCGCTGTAAAGTTGCCAGGCCAGAATGCCATAAGTCTCCTCGGCGGTAGCCATTGAGAGCGGTCCGGCCGGATCGTAGCCAATCACCCGGCCGGAAGCATCATGCCGGGTACCTAGTACGCCGGACAGATCACCGCTGACACCGTCTCCAATCAGAACCAGCTGATTGCCCAGCCCCTTCAAGACCAGCTCCGCCCAGGTTCCCCAGGTTGCAAGCAAATCCAACAGCGTGCCGTCCTTGTCGAATAAAATGGCTTGGCAAGGTACAGATAAATCATTCACATGCAGCAGCGGCATCCTCCGCCTCCTCTCTCAGGTTACGGGCTAACGAAGATTGCCCAGCCAGTCCAGCATCGCCCGCGCTGTGCGGTTCTGCTGCTCTTCTTCTGTAATCTCCGGTTCCCCGTCACCCTTCTGGGGGCCGTAGCTTCCGAACTGGGCGTGGTTACCGCCGGTGATGGAGTAATATACCGTATTTCCCGGCAAATAAGCCCGGCCTTCATTGTATTTGTCTCTGTCGACTACCTTATCCTCCGTTCCAAGCATAGATAAGACTGACAGTGTAGTATCTTTCAGGCTGCCCTTCTCATCCGGATAAGAGGCCAGGAAAAACACGCCTTCCAGCTGGTCCGCGTGTCCGGCAGCATAACGCGACGCCATTACCCCGCCTAGAGAATGGCCGCCCAGTACAAAAGACTGCCGGGGATGCACCCGGATCATTTCATCCGCGGCATCTCCCTTAATGACCGCCAGATTGAGCGGCATTTTGGCTATGTAAAACGGATGCCCTGCAGCAGCGATTTTGTGGGCCAGTGGCGCATAAGCTTCAGCCTCAACCAGTGCGCCGGGATAGAAAATCACTGCCGTACCCGATATTACCGATGGTTCAAACGAAATCCAGTTATCATTCTGTTCTACAGTAACTCCTCCTGCGGAGATCAGCGCAGACTCGGCATTCTCAGCCGGGGCATACGGGGTCAAATATCTCCACAGCAGCAGTCCCGCGACAACAAGAAGCACTGCAAGTGAGAGGAGGACTCTTCGTCTGGATATTAATTTCTTCAATAGGTTCACTCCCGTGTACTGCATACAGAAAATTATAGAGTAATCAAAGAAATCAAACAACCTTCAACAGTTCGCCACAATTAATCTGCCTGATAGCGCTTTCCATTGTGATTGAATTCACAATAACAAAACCTGAAATCATGTATTTTAAAATTAAATTAATTTATTTTATATAGATCAACTTTTGGAGGTTAGGTTATGGTAAGGGAAAATCCGCTGGAGGCGCGTGGGGAAACCTTTTTTCTCAACCTGCGTTTCATGCTTATCGTCACTGTTTTTGCCGGCAATGCTATCGAACCTCTAATCACCAGAATGAATGGCATGCACGGGCTGTATATGTGGATCTTTAGTTTCCATATGC
>CAKMKL010000379.1 GCA_927443375.1 uncultured Paenibacillus sp.
CGGGGGGCGCTGCATATCCGGCAGATACTTGGCTGCAGGCACTGGGCAGTGCGGTGCGCGCACTATTACAAATGGGGAAATAGCGGAACGCGGCTAGCGGGGGAGGGGAACAGCATGATTAATGGAATCTGGCTGGCGATGATCGTGATCGGCTTCGTCTTCGCTATTTCCCCATTTGTAATAGTGCGCGCAGCGCACTGCCCAGTGCCTGCAGCCAAGTATCTGCCGGATATGCAGCGCCCCCCGCCGGAGCGTATCGCTTCATATATAAAGATTGCTCCGGGGGAAGCTGATCCGGTGCATAAACCGGCACCCGGCCGATCTCATTCCCGCCGAGCTGCAGCACTAGCGCCCCCTTCAGTCCAAAGCTGCTGCGGGCTTCAGTCCCGCCTGAAGCGGCCGGCTGCCCATTCAGAACGAGCTTCGTGACGATCCTGGCTTCTTCGCCTTGTCCGAGCGGATATGCGAATTTTTTTGACGTTACGAAGCTGTATCCGCTGATGCTTTCCCCGCGTTCGATTAAGGTTCTGAGCGGATAATGGTTAAAACCGAAATTAAGCAGCGCAGCATGGTCATTCCAGTCATTGCCGTCATTCAGCGTCACTGCCACCAGCTGCTGCCCGTTTCGGGTAGCGGAGCTGACCAGACATCGCAGCGCCTTTTTGGTATAGCCTGTCTTAACCCCATCCGCACCTTCATAGAGGCGGAGCATTTTATTTTTGTTAGCCCATTTGTAGTCCCATTTCTCATATGGATTGTCGGCCGTCTTCTCCTGAGTCTTCACAATCTCCTTAAATACTGGGTTATGCAATGCGTAAGCGGTCAGTACGGCCAGATCGTTGGCACTGGAATAATGGCCTTCAGCATCCAGCCCGTGCGGATTGGCAAAATGCGTATGGGTCAGTCCAAGCTCCTCCGCCTTGGCATTCATCAAATAGACGAAGCCCTGCTCTGATCCGCCGACATGTTCTGCGATCGCTGTGGCCGCATCATTCCCTGAACGAAGCATCAGACCGTAGAGCATATCCTCCAGCTTCATTTCCTCCCCCTGCTTCAAATACAGTGAGGAGCCCTCCTTGGCAAAAGCATTCTTTCCTACTTTGACCTTGGAGTCCAGATCTCCATTCTCTATGGCCACTATGGCGGTCATGATTTTGGTCAGACTGGCGATCAGCATCGGCTCATCTCCCCGGCTGCTGTAAAGAATCCTGCCGGATTCCACATCAATCAGCGCCGCCGCCCTGGCATGAGTTGTGATAGAAATGTTCTCTGCATGAACCGGATAAGGTGAAGCTCCGGCCGCCAGCAATGTGCACAATATCAAGATTAACAACGACCTAAAGGTTAATATCTTCATGTTCATCCTCCGGCTTTTGATCAGATCTTAGGGTTCCGTAATGAATTATCATCCTATGTTGTACAAGTATATGCAGCATGGGGAACCGGTATGTCCTCCGCTTGTACCGTTCACATACAAAAAGGGACACCGCCGCAAAAGGCGATATCCCGATTTTTGTCTGCCAGGACTATTAATGGGTGGATGAATTCGAAGGTACCGTTTCAGCTTTCACCTCTGTTTTGGTAACTTTAGCACCCACTACTTCCGCCCCTACAGGTGTACCACTTTGAAACATATTCTGGATTTTGTCGATCAGATTCGGAGTAGCATCAATAATTTTCTCGAACAGATGGGTCTGATTGTCCAGCGGCACAATATGTACCCCTTCTCTGCCCACTACGAGAAACGCGATCGGGCGGATCGAAACACCGCCGCCGCTACCTCCTCCGAAAGGAAGCATTTTAACCCCGCTTCCGTTGCCGTTCACACCAGGGGCATCATCTTCCACCCGGTAGTCACTGCCGCCTGCGGCAAATCCGAATGCCACTTTACTGATCGGCAGAATGACGCTGCCATCAGGTGTTTCTACAGGATCACCGACAATCGTATTAACATCCACCATACCCTTGATATTTTCCATTGCCGTCTGCATCAGACCTTGGATCGGATGGTCACTCATATTGTTATCCTCCTTTGTATTCTAGGGACTTCTAATTCTTTCACAGGTGATATCATCCCCCGTGGGCATCATTTGTATGTAAGATGTTTACCCGAATGAAGTTTCCCCCAGGAGTTCAGCCTTTACGCTTCAAAAGCTTAATCCAATGGGACAAACCACCCTTAACCTCGGAAATGCGGCGCAGCAGCAGCAGCCCGGCAAATAAGACATACGCTACTGACAATTTCCCGGTACAGACAGCTTCTGTAGAATAACACAGCTCATCCCGGAAAACCGGTACGACAAACATCCGCGGACGCTGCTGCAGCCGGACAAATTGTGACATCCTGCCTATCAGACTCCACTTCAACCCCCAGAGTGCGCCCGTTGCCGTAGCCGTGTATGCTGCATCACCCAGCGAAAAATCCGTTGACCAGTCGAGTTTGGTAATCTTGACATGGGACAAGAGGCCCTTAAGCCATTTCATTAAGCCCCGGGTTGCCCGCAATGCCTCTTTCAGTTCGTCCGCCCAGTCCTGCACCGTTTCTTTGTTGATTTGTCCTTCAGTATCAGAATCTTGGCGGACTGGCGCAATCCCGCTCTTTTCGAGCTTTACCTTCACCCCGCGTTCGATCCCTTCAAAAACTAGCTTTGGCAGCTCATAATGGAATTTAACAAGCCCAAACAAGGCTCTAATATCAAACTCCACGCGATCATCCTTACCTAGTCTGCAAAAGCGGAAGTGAAAATGGATGGAGGAAGACAGGACGAGTACAATCACAACCAACAGCACGGCCAAGGGTATAGCAAGCCATAACGTCACGGATTAACCTCCAAGCAGCCTTTTTATAGGAACACTTGGATTAGTATGGCAAAGTTGGCTGGGAAAAATTCGGCACGAACACAAATATCCACATAACATGAAACCCTGCTTCAAAAGTTCATCTGTTACTTTTACTGGGATCTAAGAAGAATACAAAAAAAGCTGCTCCCTAAAGGAACAGCGGCAATAAAATATATAATTTCTTATTCCGGCAATGCCTGTCTAAGGCTGCTCGACATCGTCGAAGGTTAACTGGCTGTCCAGCTTGTTGAACAGGAGCTGTGTCTCCTCCTCAAGGCTGTCGGAAGTATCAAAGCTCGACGGCTCCGGCAGTTCCTTCAGGCTGGCCAGCCCGAAGCTGTCCAGGAATGACTTGGTTGTACCATACAGAATAGGGCGGCCAACGGCCTCTGCTCGTCCAACCTCATGAATCAGATCCTTGTTATTCAGCGTATGAATCGCCCGTTCGGACTTCACACCGCGGATTTCTTCAATCTCCACCCGGGTAATCGGCTGACGGTAAGCGACGATGGCCAGCGTCTCCAGCGCAGCTTGAGACAACGAGGATCTTGAAGGCGAGTACGCCAGGCGCTCAAAATACGGCGCATGATCAGGCAATGTAGCCAGCCGATAATTGCCGGCAATCTGCACTACCTGCAGACCGCGTTCCTGTGAAATGCAGTCGTCCTTCAGCTCTTCCAGCGCTCTCGTTGCCAGATCCGGGCGCTGCTCGGTAATCTCGGCAATTTGACGGGCTGACAACCCCTCATCGCCGGACAGGAACAGCAGTCCCTCAATAATCGATTTCAGCGTTTTGTAATCCACTGAACTCCTCTCCCCCTCTCCACTCCATTACAATGTCATCAAATAATTTCTCCTGATAGCAAAATATCGCCTTCATTTTCATCAGCTCCAGAATCGCCAGGAAGGTCGTTACGATCTCATGCCGGTCCATGCTCTCATGCAAAAGCGCAGAGAACCGCAGCCTGCCGCCCATCCCACCCCGCATCAGTGCCTCTGATACATCCCGTATCCGGTCCTTCACCGATATTTCGTCACGGGTAATCCGTTGATAAGACGATCTTCTGGCTGCCTTACTGAGCGCTTTGCGGAAGGCGGCAATCAGGTCAGACGTATGCAGCCCTTTCAGGGTGTTGTCCACCTGTGTCGGCACAAATGGCCCCAAATCCTCCGGTTCCTTCGTAAAAATCAGGCTGCGCTCGCTCTCCATATCCAGCAGCTGCACGGCAATGCTCTTGATTTTCCGGTATTCAATCAGCCGTTCCACAAGCTCTGCACGCGGATCATAGCCGTCATCCTCGTAGTAATCGAAATCCTCGATCTCAATGACCGGCGGCTTCGGCAGCAGCAGCTTGCTCTTGATGGATAAGAGGGTAGCCGCCATTACGAGAAACTCACTGGTAATATCCAGCTCAAGCTCCTGCATCGTCTGCAGGTATTCCATGTACTGCTCGGTAATCTCGCTGACCGGAATGTCCTGGATGTCGATTTCCGCTTTGTCAATCAAGTGCAAGAGCAGATCGAGCGGACCTTCGAACGTCTCCAGCTTATACAATACAGTCACGCGATTTCCTCCTGCTAAAAAAAGTAAAGTGCAGCGCCGCTAAATGGACGCTACACAAGTAGAAAGATTTTTTATAGACCATGCTTTCTTCTTATACTTATAAATAAGCACGATTGTGGCTGATTCGTCAAGAGGCTGTCTTACTTAAACAGCTTGTTCAGGTTGGCCATTTCGATGGCGGAAGTAGCTGCATCCCAGCCTTTATTCCCCGCTTTGGTTCCGGAGCGCTCAATCGCCTGCTCAATATTCTCGGTAGTCACGACACCGAAAATGGTCGGAACGCCGGTTTTCAGGTTGATTGCTGCTACGCCTTTGGCAACCTCGTTGCACACATAGTCATAATGTGTAGTAGATCCGCGGATTACTGTTCCCAGGGCAATTACAGCATCGTATTTGCCGCTTTCGGCCATTTTTTGGCAGATCAAAGGAATTTCGAATACGCCCGGAACCCAAGCGACATCCACCTCATCATCGGCAACACCGTGGCGTTTGAATGCGTCCAGGGCACCGGAAAGCAGCTTGCTGGTAATAAATTCATTGAAACGTCCTACAACTACACCGTATTTCAAACCCTCGGATACTAAATGTCCTTCAAAATAATTCGGCATTGTGTTCATCAACCCTTCATGTTTAAGTTAGTAGTTTATGGTAAAAGTTAAGCTTTCGAATCCTCATTTTGTTCAATGTTATCAAAAGTCAGCAGATGGCCAAGCTTGGCCTGCTTAGTATGGAGATAATTGGTGTTATCCTTATTCTCCGGCATCTGGATCGGTACGCGCTCCACAACCTCAAGACCATAACCTTCCAGCCCTTTGATCTTGCGCGGATTGTTGGTCATCAGCTTAATCTGGCGGACGCCTAAATCCTTCAGGATCTGTGCACCAATGCCATAATCCCGCAGATCAGCCGGGAAGCCCAGTTTCAGGTTGGCATCGACAGTGTCCAGCCCTTCTTCCTGCAGCTTGTAAGCCCGCAATTTATTGATCAGGCCGATACCTCTGCCTTCCTGGCGCATGTAGAGCAGCACGCCTCTGCCCGCAGCTTCAATCTGGCGCAGCGCCGCTTCAAATTGCGGGCCGCAGTCGCAGCGGTGGGAATGAAATACATCGCCGGTAAGGCACTCGGAATGCACTCGCACCAGTACGGGCTCCTCACCGGAGATGTCGCCTTTGACCAGGGCTACATGCTCCTTGTCGTCCACCTCATTCGTATAGGCAATGGTCTGGAAGTCGCCGAAGTCTGTCGGCAGGTTCACCGATACTTCACGGTTGACCAGATGCTCCTTCTCATTACGGTAATGAATAAGATCCTTAATGCTGATCAGCTTGAGGTCATGTTTTTTTGCAATCTCAACCAGATCCGGCAGACGGGCCATGGTACCGTCAGCCTTAACGACTTCACAGATAACGCTGGCCGGATAAGCGCCGCACATGCGGGCCAGATCGACTGCAGCTTCGGTGTGGCCTGAACGGCGCAGCACACCGCCTTTCTTGGCAATCAGCGGGAACATATGGCCCGGTCTGCGGAAGTCTGACGGTTTGGCATTAGGATCCATTAATGCTTTGATGGTCATGGAGCGCTCACCGGCTGAAATACCGGTTGTCGTATCAATATGGTCAACCGATACGGTAAAAGCGGTGCCGTGATTATCGGTATTGTGGGTAACCATCGGCTGCAGATCCAGTTCTTCCGCCCGTTCGGCCGTGATCGGCACACAGACCAGACCGCGGCCCTCCGTGATCATGAAGTTGATAACTTCCGGAGTGGAGCGTTCGGCCAAGGCGATGAAGTCCCCTTCGTTCTCCCGGTCCTCATCATCGACCACGATAATCACCTTGCCGCGCATCAAATCATAAATGGCATCTTCAATCGAGTCCAAGACGCTGTCTTGCTTGTCAAGCTCACTCATAGTTCTGTCCTCCTGATGACTCATTACTGGCCCGCAGGCCGCTGTAAGCCTATTTCTTATTTATACAAACCCGTTCGCCGCCAGGAAATCATGGCTGATCCGGGAACTGCTCTCTTCTTCCTCACTGCCTGCTCCCCTGTAATGAAGGAGATGATCGACATATTTGCCGAGCACATCGCATTCAATGTTAATGCTGTCGCCTGGACGTTTATGGTTAAGCACTGTTTCTCCAAGCGTATGGGGAATGATGGAGACGGTGAACGCTGATGTAGTCGTGTTAACCACGGTAAGACTTATTCCGTCAATTGTAATAGAGCCTTTAGGGATAATATATTTGAACAAGGAAATCTTATCTGGCGTGATCTCGAACACCACTGCATTCTGGTCACGCTTTACGCTACGGATCTCCCCAGTACCGTCTACATGACCCTGGACGATATGTCCGCCAAAACGCCCGCCGGCGGCCATGGCCCGTTCCAGATTCATTTTGCTTCCGCTGCGCAGCTCCTTCAGATTGCTGTTACGGTAGGTCTGCGGCATGACATCAACGGTAAAAGAATGCTCGCCGATCGAGGTCGCCGTCAGGCAGACACCATTGACGGATACGCTGTCGCCGATTTTCAGATCACCCATAATGAGTGATGCGCCGATATTCAGCACCATCATCTCACCGCCGCTGCTGACGCCGCGCAGCACGCCAACCTCCTCGATTAATCCGGTGAACATGTTATCCCC
>CAKMKL010000380.1 GCA_927443375.1 uncultured Paenibacillus sp.
ACCTGCTGGAGCATGGCTCCGCGAATAATTTCATTAAGGAGATTAACCTGTATTCGAAGCCTCTTCAATCGGTTCTTTCCAGTGAAACGTATATAAAGGAACAGTCTTTTTATGAGATGAAGCTGCAGACGGACACGTTCACTTACGAGGATTGGCAAGCGCTGTTAAACCGGCATCATCCGGGGGAGTATATGCTGCTTCCGCTCAAAAACCAGGATCAGAAGGTTACCTATACACCGTTCTATATCCGTTCATTGCCGATTCAGACGACTGCCGATCTGGCCGGCACGCTTATCATACCGCTCAATGTGGAGAAGCTGACGACGATCCTCTCCAACATCGATTGGATCGAGCGGGGCCAGGTATTCATTATGGATACGAAGGGGCAGATCATGATTCAGAATGCCGGAGAACCGGTGATTGAGCCGTCTGCCTATCAGGAGTGGAATGACCGGGGAACAGGTACCTTTACCGGCACATTCCAGGGTGTCAAATCGATGATTACGATCGAGTCCTCCAATACGACTGGCTGGAAGTACATCAGTGTGTTTCCGACCAAGGTTTTCTGGGAGCAGGCCGGGGGGATCCGGACGATGAATATGCTGGGGCTGCTGCTGTGCTTTGCGATCGGCAGCGCAGTTATCTATTATTTCGCCCGCAAAAACTACAATCCGGTAAAAGAATTGGTTAGCGTCTTCTCCCGGAATCCGGCGCAGGGCACCGCTAAATATTTGGACGAGTATACGTTTATCCGCCGCAGCGTGCTGGAGACGATCCGCGAACGGGATGATATCCATAGCAAGCATGATCAGCAGCTGCGGGTGCTGCAGAATTACTATCTGGGAAGACTGCTGAAGGGACAGGCTGACCGGAATGTCCAGTTAACGGAGCTGACCAAGACGTATAAGTTCTCCTGGCCGGCTGATCAATTCGCAGTATTGCTGTTTTATATTGACAGCGGCGGAGAGGAGAGCCATGATCTGTCCTTATCGCAATTTATTGTGTCCAATATCGTAGCTGATGTGGCCGGCAACCGGTTGCCGATTCATTTCACTGATGTTGACGGTATGCTCGCGGCGGTTGTGAACGTTGATCCACAGGGCGGTGAGCATTGGAAGGATGAACTCGAAGCGGATCTGGCCAAGGCCTATGATTTCATTGCACAACGGTATAAGCTTCGCATCATTACGGCGGGTAGTGAACTGCAGACAGGCTTGGAGGGTGTACATCTGGCCTTTCTTCAGGCACTGGAAGCCCAGGAGTACTGCATTGTACGGGGCGAAGGCAGGCTGATCTGGTACGGAAACATCAAGCCGGGCGAGAGCAGCAGCTATTTCTTCACGGTCAACGACCAGATGATGCTGATCAATTTCCTCAAGGCTGATGAATTCGGCAAAGCAAGAGAGAGGGTCCTGGGTATCATCGAGCAAGCCTTCCAAAAAGAAAGATCGAATGAAATCGCGAAGTGTATTCTGCTTGATGTGGCGACGACCCTAATCAAGGCAATTCCCGACCAGCAGCAGACGGGGATTGCCTGGGATGAATGGAAGCCGCTCAAGCGGCTGTTATCATGCTCAACAAAGCTGGAATTTGAGCAGGAAATTCTCGGACTCCTCGACCGGGTAGGCGAGGCGCTTCGCAGCAAGCCGAGCCTGCAGACCAATGCGGGGATCGGTGAGAAGGTTATCGCGTTTGTACAGGAGAACTATGCCGATAAGGAACTAAGCGTGTCCTTGATAGGAGATCATCTCCGGTTGACGCCGCAGTACGTTTCCCGGTTGTTCCGCGAGCAGACAGGGCAGGCCGGGTTGCATGATTATATCAGCCAGACGCGCATAGAAGCCGCTAAGCTGCTGCTCCAGCAAGGGACGAGCATTGATGAAACGGCGGCCAGGGTTGGCTTCGCCAGCAGTCATGCGTTTATCCGGGTATTCAAGAAGTATGAGGGGATTACTCCGGGCAAATACAAAATGATCCAATAAACAGATGGCTTCCGAACCTTCGGAGGCCATCTGTTTTTGCTTTTTAAACCGCGTATTTTGCAAAAAAGTCCATCCGTTTCAAGATGTCCACCGTCATTTGCCGGGTATCGTACATCATTTCTTTTATTGAACATTGCTGACCTGGAGCGGCTCCGGGTACATTGATGGAGCGGGCGGTGCGGTAAACATCTGTCATCCAATCCTCTTGCAGCGCTAATACCTCATTTATAGTAAACGGTTACAACATTGCTGTGAATTAATCGTAAGGAAGTGATGATGACATGGCAGTTCCGGTAAAAGCCAAGCATGCAAGCCCTATCCGGCTTAAGCATGCAGACACCATCCCGCTTTGGAAGCATGTGAAGCAAGAATGGAAGCTGTATTCGTTTCTTGTCATTCCGGTAATCTATTTTATTATTTTCAAGTATGCACCGATGGCCGGGAACATTATTGCTTTCCGGAAGTACAGAGGCGGGCCTAATATTTTCGGGTCAGAATGGGTGGGAGTTACATACTTCGAGATGTTCATGAAGGACCCGACGTTCTGGAGAGCATTCTTCAATGATCTTACCCTGAGCGTGAGTTACCTGGTGGTTAAATTTCCGGTCACCCTCCTGTTCGCTTTGCTGCTGAATGAGATCCGGATGATCCAATGGAAGAAGTTCGTGCAGACCGTATCGTATCTACCCCATTTCATATCCATGGTCATTGTGGCCGGGATGGTAAAAGAGGTGGTTTCCCTAACGGGGCCGGTGAACAGTCTATTGACCTCCATCGGAGCAGAGAAGATTTCGTTCATCTCCTTGCCGGAATGGTTTCCGGTAATCTATGTCACCTCCGGCGTCTGGCAAAGCCTGGGCTGGGGAACGATTCTGTATCTGGCAGCGATGACCGGCATCAATCCCTCACTTTATGAAGCAGCCAAGATTGATGGCGCAAGCCGGTTGCGGCTCGCTATGCATGTCACGATTCCGGGTATTCTGCCGACGATTATGGTGCTCCTGATTCTGGATATCGGCAGCATTTTGAGCTCCAATTTCGAGAAAATCCTGCTGCTGTACAACCCGCTAACCTATGAAACGGCCGACGTCGTCTCCACCTATGTGTACCGGATGGGGATCACTGGAGGGAACTTCAGCTACGCGACAGCCGTGGGATTATTCGAAGGCATTATTGGACTGATTCTGGTGACGATTGCCAACACCGTATCGAAAAAAACTACAAAATCCAGCCTGTGGTAGAAAGGAGCCGCCCCTGTGAAGCGAAGTACATCCTTCAGTATGTTTACCGTTGTAAACGGTCTATTCATGACGCTGATTGTCATCTTCACCTTGTATCCGTTTGTCTATCTTGTAGCACAGTCCTTCAGTTCGGAAGCTGCCATCTATGCTGGCAAAGTGACGCTATTTCCGGTTGAATTTACGACCAAGACCTATGAGGTCATCTTAAGCAAGCCTGACTTCTTCCATTACTACTGGAATACGATTGTGTACTCGGTGACCGGCACGTTTATCGCCGTCGCCGCGACAGCGGTCATGTCCTATCCGCTGTCCAAAGATAAGCTGCGGCTCAATAAGTTTTTCATTCCGTTTGTGCTGTTTACGATGTATTTTGGCGGGGGGCTCATCCCCAACTACATCTTGATTGCGAAGACACTGGAGTTAAGAGATACCCTCTGGGCAATTGTCATTCCGGGGGCGATCAGCGCCTTCAATGTCATTCTGATGAAGACGTTCTTTGCCAGCCTGCCTTACGAATTGGAAGAGGCGGGGCGCGTCGATGGTCTGGGTGTGTTCGGGATTTTTACAAGAATCATTCTTCCGTTATCGAAGCCTATTCTGGTGACCATTATGCTGTTCGTTATGGTGGGGATGTGGAACAACTGGTTCGGGCCCTCACTCTATCTGCAGTCAAAGGAGAAATGGCCGGTCGCCCTGTATCTGAAGCAAATTATCGACAACGCCGTCAGTCCGACAGAAATCGGTGCGTCATCCGATCAGACCAGCCAAATTGCCGCAAGCATCAAATCGACGGCGATGGTGCTCACTTCGCTGCCGATCATCTGTATCTATCCGTTCGTGCAAAAGTACTTCGTGCAAGGAATGATGATCGGGGCGGTCAAGGGATAAACGGTATAACCGGAAGCGGCCAGCGTCCATTTCCGTTATATATAGCTCTATCTAAATAAGGGAGGCAAACTATGAGAGTCAGAAAATCAAGTGTAATGGTATTGCTGACATCAATGCTTGTATTGATGACCGCATGCTCGTCCGGGAATAATGGGTCTTCGGGAAATAATACCCCAGCAGCATCGAACGATGCAGCTAACAACACGGAAGCAACATCCGAGGCGGCAGATTACACCTTTGGTGCAGACCAGATTTTCCACTCCAATGAGCCGGTATCCTACTCCATGATGTACAGCGACCATGAGAATTACCCGTATAACAAGGAGTGGCGGCTCTGGAGTGCGATTCAGGAAAAAACAAACGTGACCTTCGATCTGTCCATTACGGCAAGAACAGAATACGAGAATCAAAAGTCGCTGCTGGTGAACAGTGGGGATGCCCCTTATATTATTCCTAAGACATATGATGAATCCGCTTTCGTGGCCACAGGACAAATTGTACCTGTCAGCGATTGGGTGCAGTACATGCCGAACTATATGAAGGCTGTGAAGGACTGGGGGATGGAGGAGGATCTGAAGGCCAAGCTGAAGGAAGACGGGAAATATTATGTGCTACCGGGCATGTGGGAGATTGCCGGCGGCGGCTATTCCTACATCATCCGCAAGGATGTTTTTGAAGCAGCGGGTGTGGACGTTGAGGGGCAGCAGGGGAACTGGACGTATGAGGACTTTTATGAAGCTATGAAAAAGGTCAAGGATTACACGGGCAGCAATTACGTGATCTCTGATCAGTTCAAGGGAGAATCCGCGCTGAATATTGCCGCTGTTCAATATGGGGTTACCGGCGGCTGGGGGCTGTCTAACGGTCTGAATTTTGACCATGATAAACAGCAGTTTGTTTTTGCCGATGCGTCGGAGGATTTCAAAAACTATCTGGGTTATTTCAATAAGTTAATTACCGGTGGTATTATGGATCCCGAATCCTTCACACAGGAGGATGATGCGGCCCAGGCAAAGTTCTTCAAAGGCGATACTTATGTGATCAGCGGAATCTATCAGGTGCTGGCGGACTTCAAGAGCAAGATGCAGGTTCCGGATAGCGAGCTCTATATGATTACACAGCCGGGCGGGCCGAAAGGCAAACTTCAGGTCGAGACCTCCCGTCTGGAGAACGGCATCATGATCAGCCAGAATGCGCTGGATGATCTGGGTAAAGAAGGTTTTATCAAAATGCTCCGTTTCATCGACTGGTTATGGTATTCCAACGAAGGCCAGACGCTCAGCCTGTGGGGCGTAGAAGGTGAGACCTATACTAAGGATGCAGACGGCAACATCGTGCTTAATCCGGATATCTATTACAACGGAATGAATGAGGGAGCTGCGAAACAGCTGAATGTGGATTACGGCTTCGCTGGAGGCGTGTTCGCCTACGGTGGCTCTGAGAAGCTGAAAATGTCGAAGATGACTGACGGCGAGAAGGATTTTGTGAACCGGGTCCAGACCACCCGGGAGACGCGCAAGCTGGTACCGCCGATCATGGCAACACCTGAGGAAAGTGAACAGATGAAGCTGATCTCCACACCGCTGATGGATTTCGTCAAGACGATGACTCTGAAGTTCATCACTGGTCAGGAGAGCTTCGACAACTGGAATCAGTATACGGCTCAGGTAGAAGCGAACGGCAGCACGCGGTATACAGAGATGGCCAATGACATTTTCCAGAAGACGAAGGATTTGCTCGGGTATTAGGTCGGTAATTATGTATTTTTAGTTTAATTAGATTGTGGTATAGTGAGGGGAGAAGATGCGTAAAATGCAGAGAGAGCCGTGCTACCAACACGACTCTCCGTTTGCAACAGCCGCTTTTAAGGGCGGAGGCTTGAACTAGGTAACAGCAGAGAAATAGACCGCTACCTTTGACCAGGGCGGTCTATTTCTTTTTGAGGTAGTTCAGCAGAGCAATAATGAACATGCCGAACATGAACATCAATGACAACGCTTGATAAACCTCCATTGGCCTCACCTCCCTTCCGGGAGATTAGCCGACCGCCCTTGTAAGCCTTCTATTGCTTTTGCGATTATACCATGGGTATTGCAAGTCTGAATATATTATATAATCTTACCAACGCCGATAACTTTCAGTACGGCGCAACATATCACAAAATGCTCAAGCCTGCGGAGGCTTGGGCTTTTTAGTATGTAAAATTGTAGTTCTTTTAAAGGGGATGGACTGGCAGATGGAGAATAAAAGCTGATTGGATAAAATTAGAACTGGTGAAGGCGGGGACTTAGGATGTTCAAAAAAGATCTGTTGGATAAAAAGAATTTACTCAAAGAACTAGATTCATTGGGATATTCAGACAGAATCCGTACAGTTGCCATGCTGGGCCGAAAACATATGAACTCAGCCGAGTACCCGGAATTGCTCGCTTCTTTACTGGAGGGGGGAGTCTACGAGGCGCAGCTTGCCATAATTGGCGCTATTGCCACACAGAATGCCAATATTATTGTATCAGCATTAAAGCATCCTAAGGCTACTATTAGACATCAGGCCGCCGGTCTTTTGGCTAAAGTGGCTTCAGATATTGAGATTGAATGTGGGCTTCCGGATTTATCACAGGAAGGCCGCCGTAAGTTGCTGCGCAGTATTTCACTTGTTAACCGCCGGGAATTGGCGGAGCAGCTGCTGCCTGTTGTATATGCCCGTTGGGGGGCGGCGGAGGCCTCCATTTTACTGCCTGCATGTCATCAGGAAACAGTCAGTAAATGGCTTGCCGGTATAGGATATGCTGTTGGAAATTGGGGTAAGCTGGCCCGCCGTCATCTGGATGTGGTTGCAGCGTATTTCAGAACGACTTTAGAAGGTACACCCCCCAGGGAAAAGGGAGTTGTCTGGTGGAGGTTTGCTTCCGCAATCGAAGCTTTGTGCAAGGGAAAACCGGATTTGGTGCTTGAATGTGCTATGAATCATGGACCCATGGGGGTCATCCATCCTGAACTGAGGAAACATCTAGGCATTTTAGTCCGCGTAAATCCGGATGCTGTATACAGGCTGCTAACCCGCCAGGAGTCACGAAGCGGCCTGCTTTCTCATGGGGTGCCGGAAGGCATATTAAATAGAAAAAAATACTTTTCGATCGCTCAGTGGATTGAAATAGCCAAATTACTTGCAGATACTCCCGTCCACCTGGCGAAATTACTGGATAGTATCGCTCCTTCAAGCCGTAAAGTGATTTTTGATGCGGTATATGAAGAGGATCGGCGTCAAGAGCGTATTTTTCCGGAACGGTTACTGCAGCAGCTGCCGCATGATGTGCGTGACCAGGAAGCCACCCGGATGCTGGGTCTGCGTGAAATTTATGATAGCCGGGAAAAAACGATTAGGGTTACAGCTTACCGTTCGATTCATCATTCCAGGGAGTTCCTAGAAAAAGCAGCACTTGCCTCTAATGCAGACGATCGTGCAATGGCACTGGTGCAGCTGATTAAGAGCACTGCGCTATCAAGGCAGGGAATGGATGAGACCCTAGTATTTCTAGGACGTATCAAAAATGATCAGGACCCGGTACGTTGTGCGGTAATGACAGAGTTGGCTGGCACTCCTGCGTCTCTGTTTACGGACGAGAATGTAGAAGGGCTTACGGTTCTGGTTGATAGTGTCATGGAGGCCAGAGATACTTCGTATGCGACAAGGTCTGCCACTCAGGCATTAGCCGTTGTAATCATGCGGTTTAATGCAGGGAATCCCGGAAGCGGGATCTTTAAGTTTGCTTTAAGCACGATCGTAAAGTTAGCCAAGCAGAGCGGGCAGCTCACCCTGCCGTCTTTACAGGACAATTTCCCCCGGGGGATAGAAGAACGTTTGTTTGAAGAGATTTATCCGCTGGCGGTGGCGTCTAGTCGCAGAGAGGAATACAATTTGCTGTTCAACCTGGCGAACTCTTTTGGTAAAAGGGGCTATGGCATCTCAAAGCTTCAGAGCTTGCTAAAGGAAGCGGTAAAGGCCAAAATAGCAGCTACCTCAGCACGGGCGGCAAGATATTGGCTTGCCTCTCCTGCAACAAGGGACGAAAGAGTAAGAGAACTATTAACTCTGGACAAATCGTTTATCACCATCTATGAAGTGTTCCGGCATGTACATCTTAAACGCCAGGAATGGCTGGATCCGTTTATTTCGGGAGCTGTTATTAAAGGCAAGTTCTTAACAGGGAAAACCATTTATATGGTGCCGGCTGCGGATGGGTTTGGCAGGTGGCTGCCGCGTCAGCAAGAGTCCTTCCGGTCTCTCATTGAAAGAGTTGCTTCCGATGCCAAGCGGAGTTTACAGGAGCGTTCAACAGCGATAAAGGTAATGGCTGCAATGCCTGAACTCAGCACGGATAAGCTGGCAGAGTTTTTGGAAGATGAGAACATCGCTATAGTAGAAGCGGCTCTGTATGCACATTCATTATTGGAGGAACCCGAAAAGGCGCTTCTTGTTCTAATGGGAAATCTGGATGGAGACAGAGCCCGTGTGGCCATGTACTCCATCCCCAGATGCATCCGCAGAGTGAATCCGGTCGTATTGGCTTCCGTGCTTAAAGAGCTGTTAGACCGAGACAAGCTGAAAATCACCGTCAGAAAAGAAGCGATTCGGCTACTCGGTGCTTATAGAAGCAGTGACAGCGTACCGGTATTGATGAAGGAGTTCGAAAAACCAAGTGCCCATAAGGACGTAATCATTGCCATAGGGCACGCAGCGAGACAGCTGTTAGATGATGAACGCGCCTGGGAGATTTTAAGCAGAATGGCTTCTTCTTCACAGAGTGATATTGCGAAAAGTATATTATTTCAACAGCCGAATGAGCTTCCTGCAGACTATAGATCAAGATATCTGGAATTAATTATTAAGATTGCAGGTCATGCCGACCCGGATACCGGAAGGCTTGCCCTGAATAGTATGATCCGCTGGTCCAATGCAAATGAAGGGGTCATCGCGGAGGCCACAGCGAAGGTTATTGCGGATTTGGCAGACAGCTCCAGATGGAATGCTGCAATGAACACGTTAACCGAAATATGCCGTGATGGTGTAGTCAATGAAGGGGTAATAGGTGTCTTTAAGAACTTGGCCAGTGTCACCATGAGTGAGGATTGGAATGCCAATGCCAAAAGAGATTTGCCCCACCGCCAACGCCTGTTGAAATTTGCAGACAAACTGGCGGCACTGCCGAAAAACGCACGCGTAAACCTTGTGCCATTATATAAAGGGATCATTGACTGTCTGGCACCGGATGAGACATTGAGGCAGCCTGTAATGAAATTATATGCAGCCTCCATTGATTGGACTAATATAACGGAATCCGTTGCTTACTTAAATTTCATCGTGAACTGCGTCTCCAATCAGCGGCGTCTTTTGGACATTGCTTATAAACAGATTGCCCAGAATCTGAATGACAGCAAGGGGTATTGGATTCCTGAGACGATATTGGACATTGTAGACCTATTATGGTCTCAAGGCAGTTACGAAGCTCAATGGCTTGGACTATCCTTGCTTGAAGTGGCAGGCAGCGAGTTGTTGTGGAGCTCGGAATGTACCCGCCTATTGAGATTATATAGAAATCATCCAAACGTTGAGCTTCGCTCATTTGCGTTAGATGTTTGGACGGTAAGGGAATAGCAAGGACAGTGGACGTATCCTTTGATACAGGGTGGTGTATAGTTAGAACCTTCTACTGAAGCTCCATAACAATTTGTTTTATTTGATTGGCGCTTATAGACAAATGGCCAAGAGTCTCCAGCCAATGATCGCCTGCACTGATAAATTCTATTTCGGAATCCGCTGTGGGCTGATTGAGCGCAAGAACGGCCCCAGCGCTGTTGCCGCTGTCGAAAGAGAGCAGGCTGCGCTGGATCGCGGCTATGCTGTAATGATTTTGCCTGAGCATATAGATGATGCGGAGCCGTGCCAGCTCGTTATCCCCATAGACCCGGGCCTGGTTATGTTCCCGCGGGATATCGATCAGCCCGTTGCGCTCCCAGTTGCGTAATACTTCCGGTGTGACCCCCAGCAAAGAGGCAGCCTCCTTGTGATTATATACATTTCCTGTGGACGGCAGCTGCCTTTTTTCGGTCCAATTCTTGAGCAGTGATGCGGTTTCTAGGGCAGAGGCGTATTCATTCTCCAGCAGATGCTGATAGGCTGTTGCATGGGTTAAAGCGAGCGGTACGTCCCATGATTTAAGCGCAGTTGTTACCGCAAAAGCAGCGTTACGTAAGGTGCGGTTGGTATAAGGGGTGCCGAAGATTAATCTGCAAATCCGAAGCTGCACAAGATGCCGGTATGTAAATTGACGATAGTGGTTGTTCGAACGCTCTACCGGTGAGAGCAGCCCGATTGTTTCATAAAATCTGATCGTATTGGGGTGTACGCCCAGCTCCTGTGCGATTTGCCCGGTCGTATAAAGGAGATCTGACTCTTGTTTGTGGTTCGGTCTTGGCTTCGCGGGTGCTTCCGACGGGATATATTTCATTACCTCCCCGATCTCACATCCGAGAGCTGTGCAGATTCTGGCCAGTACCCCAAGATCCGGCCGCTTAATCTCATTGGTGATGTACAGCTGGAGCTGGCTTCTCTGAACCTGTGCAAGCTGGGCCAGCCTGCCGCTGTCGATCCCTCTCCTGCGCATGGCAGATTCTATAATCATATCGAAATGTCCCCACTGCTCCGCCATCCTACATTACCCTCCTGGAAGAAATCTGGATTCATTATATCTTATGGATAAACAGCTATCAAACTTAACCTTCCAACTATACACCACCCTTCCTCCGGGGTGTTACACTCCTCACATCAGAAGAAGGAGGAGTGGCTTATGGCGTATCATATCCAAGTGAAGGATTTATCGAAAACCTACCGTGTTCCGGTCCGAAAGGCTGGACTTCGTTCGGCAGTCCGCAGCCTGATCCGGCCCCAATTCAGCGAGGTCAAGGCTGTTGATAATGTGAGCTTTACCATAGAGCGAGGGGAGATGGTTGGGTTCATCGGGCCGAATGGGGCAGGCAAGACTACCACCCTCAAAATGCTGTCCGGACTGCTGTACCCCACGTCAGGCGAAGTTAAGGCGGCCGGATTTACCCCATGGCAGCGCAAGTCCCAATATCTCAAGAAAATCAGCATGCTTATGGGAAATCGCAGTCAATTGCAGTGGAATAACACCGTATATGATACGATGTACATTTTCAAAGAGATCTACGGGGTCTCAGCAGAGGATTTCAAAAAGCATCTTGGGGAGCTGGCTGAAATCTTTCATGTGGGAGATCTTATGAACAAACGTGCGCGCAACCTCTCGCTTGGTGAACGATCAAAGTGTGAGTTTATGATCACCCTTCTACATAAGCCGGAAATATTATATCTCGATGAGCCGACGCTGGGGATGGACGTAACGATGCAATTAAGGCTGAGGCAATATATGAAGGAATACAATCAAAAATATGGTACAACGGTTATTCTGACCAGTCATTATATGTCGGATATCACCTCCCTTTGCTCCAGAGTTCTGTTAATCAACAGCGGGAACCTGATCTATGACGGCAAGCTGTCCAGCCTGACGGATAAGCTCACGCCGTTCCGGATCATCCGGCTAACCCTTGAGGAAGAGAATCCGCGACTGTGCGGGGATAGCCTTCAGGCGGGCGGGATTCCGGCAGAATTGATCGAAAATAATGGCAATGAGTATACACTTCGGGTGAATAAAGAGGATGCGGTAAAAGCAAGTGCAATGCTAATGAGCAGGTATGCCCTGATTGATTTTGGCATCGCAGATCCCCCTGTCGAATCGGTGATTGACAAAATATATGCGGAGGGGATCACCGTATGAATATCCGTGGCGGAGTGGCTATGATTCGGGGACAGCTCTTCAGCTTTCTGTCGGAAAAGGCTTTCTTCTGGACGCTTGCCGTAGGGTGGATGACAGGGCCAATCATCTATATGATGGTTTGGGCGACGGCAGCCTCATCGGGCACCATCGGAGGGTATGACAGAAATGCCTTTGTTTTATACTACCTGTGCCTTATCCTCATCAATCAGATGACGTATCCGACGACACATTGGTCAACGGCTCAAGCTATACACAATGGTTCTATATCCTCTGCTCTGGTGCGCCCGTTGCCGCTGATTTATGGGGCAATCGGACAGGAGGCTGCAGTCAAAATAGTGTGTGTTCCGTTTGTCGCAGCTGTTGTCGTGGTAGTTGGATTTATATTCGGTGTACAGGTCAGCTTTACGTTTGTACACCTGGCTGCAGGCCTGGCGGCGCTGGTGCTTGCACTCCTGATCCGGTTCCTGCTCGCTTATATCCTATCGCTTCTTGCTTTTTGGACGCAGCAATCAGGCGCTCTGTTGAATGTTAATGAAACCTTCATCTTTCTCTTTGGCGGACAGGTGGCTCCGCTTGCCCTGTTTCCGGATAAGCTTAGCCATCTCACCTACATATTGCCCTACCGTTACATGATTTCCTTCCCGGTGGAAGCATTAATGGGAACGCTGTCAAGCCGGGAATTGGTTCAGGGCTTTATCATGCAGCTAATCTGGGCGGCGGTTCTTGTGCTTGTGCATTACGTTATAAACCGCTACGGTCAAAAAAAATATTCGGCAGTAGGGGGCTGACTATGAGATATTTCAAACTAATTGTCATCTTCATTCAAGCGGCATTTCAGAATGAATCGGCGTACCGGATGAATTTCTTCATGAATTTTCTGAGCGCAGCTTTAAGTCTGGCTGGCGGTATTGGAGGGATCTATATTCTGTACGTCAACAATGAAGTCCTTAACGGCTGGACGATGCCGGAAACGTTGGCCGTACTCGGCGTTTATATGCTGGTGCAAGCCGTGAAAAATATGGTGATCAGTCCTAGCATGAACAAGCTTGGGGGCATGGACGGCGAAATTGAAAATGGAACATTTGATTACACTTTATTGAAGCCCATATCCACACAATATTATGTCAGCGTAAGGGAATGGTCGATTTGGTCGGTTATGCATATTGCCGTTGCCGCCGGTGTTATTATTGTTGCGCTAAACGGCATGGATCAGGAAATCGGCATAACGGCTATCGCCTTGTTTATGCTTGCGCTGCTAGTTTCACTGGGCATCCTGTACTCCATCATGCTGCTCTTAAGCTCCCTCGCCTTCTGGTATAGAGGCACTTACGTGTTGTGGATCATGGAGGACTTTCTGCAGGCAGGAAGGTATCCTCTAGGGATCTATCCACGCTCCATTCAATTGTTTCTGTTATGGGTACTGCCGGTCGGTTTTATTGTTGCCGTTCCGGCCGAAGTACTTGTCCAAAACGCGCAGCCTTTCATGCTGATGGCTGGGTTTATTCTGATGATTGTTCTGTTCGTGTGTGCGACGATTTTTTTTAACCGCAGTCTGCGGAAGTATTCTAGCGCGTCAAGCTGATAGTTTCAGGAGATAATCCGGGTATCCTGTACGGGTTCCTACATATTTAAAACCCGTATATAGCGAGTTCCGAGACTGGAAACCATTTTTTTGAATCCGTATCTTTAAAATACACTTGAATTGTGTAGGCGCCCTTTGCATTGAAGGAATACGTGTATTCGGCCGACTTGAACCAAAAGTGATTTTCTGTATTTTTGATTGGTTGGGTATCGATTGTTTCTGTTTTATCCGCCGGGTCGGTGATCGTAATTTTCACATCTGAAATTTCTGTTTTTAAATTATCCACCTGTAATAGAGTGGAAAATACAATGCGTCCTGGGATTTTTACCTTACCGAATATTCCTCCATCCTTATCTGTCAAAACTATGTTTACATTAGGCTTGTAAATATGAACCGTTTGGCCTGACTCATCCAAATAGAATAGCGCAAACAAATCTTCCGACAATTGTTCAGCGGGCAGGAAAACGTCCCCTTCGGACAAGATTCCCGGCTGTTTTTGGACCACATTATTCAAATGCACGGAGACTTGAGATTGGCTCGAAGCGCCATAAATCATGGTTCCCGGTAACATCATTATGAGAAGTACTAAGACAATCAGTTTGGTTGCGTTTCTCATGTATTCCCCTCCCATAAACTGTTATGTTAATTATACCCATGGGATGGGATTTAGTTTCTTTTATGGAAAAAGCCTCAGAGACAATGCTCTGAGGCTTATTGGGAAGGGAAATCTCCAACCTATCTCTCCATCTGCTCCGTCATCAGCCCCCAGCGGAAGCCAAACTTATCAACGACTGAGGCGGTACAGGAACTGTAGGTCGTGCTGCGTAAGGGATAAATGCTGCTGCCGCCACTCTCCGTTAAAACTTGGTAAGCCTGTTTTACCTGATCCGCAGTTTCAAAAGTCACCGTAAGGAATAGAGAGGTGCTCTTAGGTGTATCCAGCCCGATTTCATCCGCAAGCATGAAACGCTGCCCGCCGATATAACCCTCCGAATGATATACATACGCTTGCTGTTCTGTAGTTAAACTGACGTTCCAGTCGCGCGGGTCTGCATCAGAGTAATGCAGGATATAACTGGTTTTCAGGTCAAAAGCCTTTTGGTACAAGCCGATAGCTTCTTCACATTGTCCGCAAAAGTGCAGCGTAGGGGTCACGATCATTGTTCTTCAGCTCCCTTTGGTATTCCTGAATCAAATGTTAGCTCAGCAGGAAGGTCTCCGCAATATCAAACAGGTAAAATCCGTAACCGCAGGCGGAGAAATCAATCAGAGTCAATCATACTGAATTTGAATGCTGAATTTAATAGAATACGAAATGCAGGCGGATAAGTCACTGATACATTTTCGCTGATAGTCAATCTGCAGGTATAAGCTTTTTCCACTTTCTGATTTTTGTCCGGAAGCTCTTAAACGGCGCTGCCGAATTGATGTGAATCCAGCGGGCCATCGGCCAGTTGTCCTTGCTGCCAGTCCACCCGCGGATGCCTTGGGTAAATAATTCTTCTTCGGTTAATGACACTATCCAAGCCAGCCACTGCTGCTCCGCCTGCCGGAATAATTCCCGGAGCTCAGCTAGTGAATATCCGGAATACTCTGTGTAAAAGGATTGATACAGTCCGCCAAGCTGGTTCCATTTGTAGAGAGGAGACGGCATACATACAGCACGCCCTTCACGCTCCGCCTTGTCCCAACCCATCACCAAATGAAGCCAGCCCAGCTGATAGGCGATCATCTCGGCGGGTGTCCGATCCACTTCGGGTATCCGCAAATCTTTGTGCTGGTCATTGATATCTGCAAATTCGCCGTCCAGCAACAGGTAAAGGGTATGAATGGTTTCCACTAAATTCTGTTTGGATGTGTATTCATAGCTTGCCATGACACGCACTCCCTCCTGATCTTGATTTAGTTATAACATATGGCTGTGACAGCTGTATGTCCAGTTCACACTGGCATTCATTTGATCTTCAGGTTGGGTAGTTATAATGCTTTTATTAATCGGAGGATGGTTAGTTAAAGAGCCTTCGATTGCGCTGGAGGAGGTATTTCATGGTACGGGGAATTCAAAAACCATTGTATGTCATACTTGCGTTATTTATAGGACTGTTTATCGTTTCCTCCTTTTTTATCAGGGCGAAGTATAGCTATTCCGTATATGGAGATACGCCGGTGCTGGAGAAGCAGCAGCTGGGGCTTTTTATTCTGGTGAGTGCGGTAGTGCTGGCACTAAGCGTTGCGCTGTATAAAATAGGTCTGATGCTAAATAAATTCAGCAGAAAAGTCGTCATTCCAGTTGTACTGCTGTGTTCCTTTACCATTCAGCTCGCGGTCATCTTCCTGTTCCCCCGCCTGCCGACGGATGATTCGCAGACGGTGCTGTCACTGGCGCTCGATATGCTGTACCGGGGGGATTATTCCTCTTTTGAGACGAGCGGTTATCTGCATATGTTTCCGTTCAACTTCTCGACCGTCCTGTACTTAAAAATGCTGCTGCTGGCATTCCCGGACAATTACCTGACCCTCAAAATCTTCAATATTCTGTTTACACTCGTTACAACGCTAATGATCTATCTGCTGTATAAACAACTCAATACCAAATCCAAAGAACAGGATTATGGGATCTTAGTTTTTGCCGCAACCTACATCCCTTCCTTGTTAATGAGTAATTTTATCTATAATGATGTGATTGCTACGGCTTTTCTGACGAGCGCTTTATATTTCGCCGTGAAATTTATCAAAAGAAGATCGCTCAAGGATATTATCTTCGCAGCAATTCTGCTGGCCATTGGGAACTACTTCCGGAGTATCGGCGTTATTTTTCTGATTACGATCCTCCTTAGTCTGCTGTTCAGCATACGTACGATCGGGGTGAAGAAGGGTATAACCGCGTTGTTCCTCACGGCTATCGTATTTAATATTCCCGGCTGGACTCAGAATGCAGTGCTGCAGGCGGCGAATGTGGTGGATGAACCGGTTAACACGAACTCTGCGCCTGTCTATATGTGGCTGAATATGGGGATTAATCTGGAGACGTTCGGCTTCTGGGACAACCGGGAGAGCTATAGTATCTATCAGCAGGATGCAAACTATAATAAGGCTGTAAGTTCGGAGCTGTTTAAAGAGGAAATCAGCAATAAGCTCTCCGGGGCGGGCCTGGGTGATGTAGTGAAAATGTATTACAAGAAGATCATCTGGACCTGGACGGAAGGAACCTATCAGGTGGAGCGATACGGGCTTGGAAATGACGGATCATCCGGCAGCAGAGGAAGAATGGTTGGGGCAGTTATGGACAGCTACAGTTACACGAATGCCGCTACAGATTTGTTTAAGGGTGACTCCAATTATAGGAGCGGACTGCTGTGGCTGCTGTATGTCCTGAACTTCTTAATGTACGGCTGTATCCTCGTCCGTCTGATTGGCGGGATCCGGGCCGGAAGGATGGAGGAGACCCCCATCATTCTGGTGATTCTTGGATTTATCGGATTCTATCTGCTATGGGAAATCAAGTCCCGGTATATTTATCCGGTGTACCCGATGCTGATTGTGTTGTCCTACATGGGCTTCAAGGACGTATACGATTTTATGGTGAAAAGATATTTCTCGAGATGACTATATTCGCCCGGAAAGAGGGGATTCAAAGATGCGGACTAAGCGGTATTTCGCTTTGCTCATAGCTGTGCTTAGCTGTTCCATGGTGCTCGTCTCCTGCGATGCCATTACCGCCCAGAAGATATCAAGTACCGATTCCGGCTCAAGGGGTAACGGGGGACAGGGTTTCACCGGCGGCCGGGGCATGGATGGCGGCGGTTTTCCCGGTATGAACGGCGGTACGAGGAGAAACGGCAGCCCGGGGACGGACGGCGGTGGGCCACTCGGGCGGAATTGAACAATAAGACTCTACAAGGTTCAAATAGAAGCAAACGGCAGCACTTGTTATACGGAAAAAGCCTAATTGAACTAAAAGCCAGACGCAGCTCCCTTGGGGATGCGCCTGGCTTTTAGTTCATCTTGATCTTGCAGCACTCGTCCAGCTGGGCAGAATGAACGGGAAAAATCCCGTTGATACCTGCACAGATGGGTAGTTTGGCAGAATGAACGGGAAAACTCACGTTGATTCCGCTGCAGATGGGTTGTTTGGCGAAATGAACGGGAAAAATCCCGTTGATTCCGGCGAATATAGTCATCTCGAGAAATATCTTTTCACCATAAAATCGTATACGTCCTTGAAGCCCATGTAGGACAACACAATCAGCATCGGGTACACCGGATAAATATACCGGGACTTGA
>CAKMKL010000381.1 GCA_927443375.1 uncultured Paenibacillus sp.
ATTTAGATGGAGAAAATCCAACTGCTGTACTCGTCTCATCAATATATGCGTTTAATCATCCAATCAGCCTCCAACTATATACTTAACTATAGCCAATATTTAGTTTTCTATTTCCCTAAAAGAGCGTCCTCATCGCCAAGCTGAGCTTGCTGAATGTGTCAAAGAACAATGGCCCAAAGTACAAAATGTTGTACTTTCCGTGTTAATCCAAAATCTACAATTGCTGCAAACGCGCCGAGATTTGTCATGAAAAAGTATTTTAAGGTAGAATTTTACCAATATTTCACGGTATAGTGGAGAAGGAAGAATGCCATACAACTTTGCACTGGGGGAGGAACATTTTTGAATCAACATTTTCGTAAGCGTAATACCACTGCTTTCACATTGGCATCATATTTTGCCTTGGCGGCAGGTCTGTTCTTATTCTGTCTGGGGGTGTATAACGACACCTGGGAACTGAATGTGAAGGGGTATTATCTGCTGTGCATGGTCTTAATTACGATTAGCTGCATCGTGATGCAGAAGGTTGTCCGGGACAATACGGAAGATAGAGAAATCCGCCTGGAAAACCCAAAACACCGGATGAGGAATACATCGGCTTTCACAGGTATGGCGATCGCCGGGTTAGTGATCGGGTATGCGATGTTCTTCATTGGTCTTTACAATGCTCCGTTTCAATTAAACGTGAAGGGATATTACATAGCTGTTATTCTGTTAATTTCTTATAGCGCGATTGGCGTTCAGAAAGTGACCAGGGATAACGCAGAAGACAAAGATATTCTTGCCGAGCTGGAATCCAAAAGAGATTACCAGGGCTAAGAGGACGGACATAAGGTGAATGTTCTGGCCTGCTGCATTATTTGATATTGAAGTGGTCATCCCTGGATGGCCTTTTTTAATAGGTTTCATTACCAGTTAAACGACTACCTATTTGATCACGGATATGAACCCGACTATATCTTACCTATGAACCTATTCATCTAAAAGGAGAATCTTATGTCTACCAGGCTAATCAAACGTGTTATCTCGTTCTCGTTAGTTGCTTTATTACTTCCGGTTATAACAGTTGGGGCCGCTTCCGTGATTACGGACCCGGTATTGGCGAAAGCCATCCGGACGGAATTGGAGCTTCCGGCGGATACTGAGCTGGAGGTAGCTGATCTGCAGAAGCTGGATTCTTTATATATCAACGGGTCCAGGCCTAAAGTCAGAAGTGTACAAGGTCTCGAATATGCTGAGAACATGCAGAGCCTGTTCCTGCCAAATCAAAATATAAAGTCGATTAGACCCCTGAGCAAGCTGATAGGGTTAACCTTTCTGGCGTTAGACGGAAATCAGCTCACGGACATTTCTCCCGTTGCAAGGTTAAGCTTGCTAAGAACTCTGACATTGGACGGTAACCAGATAAAAAGTCTGGTCCCGCTAAAAAATCTGAATAAGCTGACCTCTCTACTGGCCAACAGGAATCTGATCGAAGATCTAAGGCCTATCCGGAATTTGAAGTTAGAATGGCTTTTTCTGGGCGGCAATAAGATTCAAGATCTGACGCCGTTAAAGAATCATCCGACCTTGGAGCATCTCTTTCTGGAAGATAACCTCATCCGCGATATTGAAGTGCTCGAAACGATACCAAATCTGCAGGAAGTCTCGTTGTCGAATAACCCGCTGGGTGAGCAGGCAGAGCAGATTATCCAACATCTAGAGGATAACGGCGTTATAGTAGAATGGGATAATAACAGCGATTCTCAGCCGGAATAGCTTCTAATCCAATGCTTGATACTTTAGGAATAATATTCTAAGGGGGCAATGCCATGATTGGAATTACTGGGACAATTCGTTTCACGAATTTGACTTAAGGCGGCATGGGCGTATCGTCATCCGTCATCTGAGCATCCCCGAATTTGAGGCTGCAGCCACTTTTGAACATTCTGACGGCAAGACAACTCTGACTTTTCGTCAATTATCTAAGAAGCCGGGTGCTGTATAAAATGACTCCGTTTTCACGATCCAGTGGAAATGGAGCTTTTTTTATACTTCAATACGTGTCGAACTTGTAAAAAGTGATGTGTAATTGCAGGAAATTTATTATAATCATATAACATAGCAGGTTAGTATAACGTTTGGTTGTAGTATGGAATAGTTTATGCTTCCTTAGAATTAGGAACATCCATAGTAGCACAAGCTGAGAGGAAGTTAACTTTTGTTTGAAACATTACTTTTGAATTTTTTGTTTTTATTATTTCCGGTCTTAATTGTTGTGATTTTCTTCGAAAATAGAGCAAACCGCTATAATCAAAAACTCCTTGTACTCATGTCTGCCGTTACGATGGTTCTGTGTATGTTTAAGCCCATCAAGCTGGATATGGGGTACATTTACGATCTCCGGTATATTCCGTTCATTCTTGTGGCTCTCTTTGGCGGATATAAGAACGTACTTCTGTTGTATGTACTATTAAATATGACCCGTTTCTATGTTGGAGGGCCCGGGACCCTTCCATCCTTCCTGTTCTCAACGGCTGTGCTGCTGCTGGTGCCGTTTTTGAGCAAATGGTTCATCAAGCTAAGCGCGAGGCGCCGGATCTCGTGGGCAACCATCCTGGCGATGTTAACGATGGGGGTTTATCTGATCGTCCTCGGGCTGATGAGAGGTACACTGGATGATCAATTCTGGACCCTTACCGTGTATGCCTTAACGACACATGCGGTTGTGATGAGTATTATTATGATTCTAATAGAGCAGATAATTACCAATATTAAGAACCGTGACCGGGTACTTCAATCGGAGCGTCTGAACGTTGTTAGTGAGCTGGCGGCAAGTGTGTCACATGAGATGAGGAATCCGCTCACGGTGACCAGCGGCTTTCTGCAGCTGTTAAACAAATCCAAGACCATCACGCCCGAGGAAAAAAGGTATGTGGAGTTTTCATTGCTGGAACTGAACCGTGCGGAGAAAATCATCAGTGATTATCTTTCTTTTGCCAAGCCGCAGTCCGACAACATGGTTTTCTCCAATATGAAAGAAGAAGCGGAGTATACTATGAACATCATCAAGCCCTTCGCAACTACCCACAAAGTAGAGGTCCGTTTCAGTTTCAGCAATACGCTGAATATAAGCTACGACAAGAATCAAATTCAGCAAGGCCTGATTAATCTATACAAAAACGGGATTGAGGCCATGAAAGATAAAGGCGGAGGAATCCTTACGATTCATTTCTCGGAAAAGAAGCAGGACATCGTGATCACGATCCGCGACACGGGAATTGGTATGACTAAGGAAGAAATCTCGCGCCTCGGCAAGCCGTATTATTCGACCAAAGAAGAAGGAACGGGCCTGGGTATGCTTATGGCTTACAGCGCTATCAATAAGGTGAAAGGGAATATAGAGGTAGAGAGCGAGAAAGGGAAGGGTACAACCTTCCGGATTACGATTCCTACCTGAAGCGGATCGGGAAGCGAAGCAATACGTCGATCTGAACCGGATTTGCCTGAGCCCTCAATGCGGCTTCGCTTCCACGAAAGAAGGCAACCGTCTGACAGAAGAGCAGCAATGGAACAAGCTTGCTTATATTAAAGAAACCGCTATAGAGTAACAGGAAGGATTGTTTAACTGCCAAGCGAATCCTACAAATATTAAGTAGATCAGAAAAGGTTGTTGGTCCGATCTTGAATAGTCTGAAGAGGTGAAAAGTTTGAGTAGTGAGAACAAAGCAGAGCGGCTTGAACTCGTTAGGGAGCTAATTAAAGAAATGATTAATGGGATAGAGAATCCTGCCAGGAAACAGGAAGCTTATGTTCAGCTGTCTGCGGTATCCGATTGTGCTTCAAAACTTGCTGCAAGGAGAGGGCAAGATGCGGAAATTGCTGCGGTTGCGGGATTACTTCATGGGTATTATTTTTATAAAACTGGAATTCAGTCTTTCCCGGGACCTAATAGTGCAGATACGGTAAGACCTCTGCTGCGTGCCACCCAGAGCTTCAGTAACGAAGAGCTAAATGTTATCCTGCGGTCGGTCTTTTATCAAGAGGAGAGGCAGCGGATTCATGGTCCGTACGATGAAATCATTAAAGATTCTATTTTAGTACAGAGATA
The DNA here is from genome assembly GCA_927443375.1 of uncultured Paenibacillus sp. GTDB lineage: Bacteria > Bacillota > Bacilli > Paenibacillales > Paenibacillaceae > Paenibacillus_AQ. The sequence goes on from CAKMKL010000381.1 coordinate 4,091, forward strand.
CTTTGATCATTCAGGCAACGCTCTGTCTCTGGCGGATATACATAGACTGCAAAAAGTACTTGTAGAGCTGGGAATACCGGAGGTGCATATTAAAACGGAAGCCACCGCTGTTTCGGAGACAATAAATACAAATACTGTAGATCGACGTCTGCTGCTGGCTGATTTTGCCGAGAAGCTCGCAGGGGATAAGATCATCGGTGTTCCAGAGGATGAACGGTTTCAGGAAATTTGCAGGTATTGGCCGGACAAGGATATCTTTAAAGTACTCGAAGGAAATTGGTGTGCTGCTTTTGTCTATCAATGCTGTATGCTTGCTGGAATTCGGCTGCCGATCAGATATCCGAACCACATGTACCGCTTGGCTGGGGTTGGCGCATGGCTGGACTGGGCCCAGACACCTGAAACAGGTTTTTTTTATCAGGATAACCAAAATGGAATTATGCCGTCACGAGGTGACATTGTGATTTTCGAGAAGCTTCTGTCGGATGATGCTCACGATCATATTGGTATAGTATTAGCCTGTGATGAGCATAGAATTTTGGTTGCAGAAGGTAACAAAGATAATAAAAATTACTCCGGTGTTGTGCGAAGGGAAAGAGGTCATTGCATTCTCGGTTATATAAGAATAGATAACGGTTATACTTATCATTTTAACGGGGAGTATATCCCGATTCCTTGATCTCACTTAAGCACAAAGGTGGCTGCATATGAAGCATTTAGGAACGATGAATGTGGATGTAATTACGTTATTTGTAGAGGATTTGCTTAAGACGAAAACTTTTTACCAGGATGTATTTAAATTGTCTACCGTGTATGAGGATGAGGTCTCAGTGGTATTCAGCTTCGGAAATATGAGTATTAATCTCCTTGCGGTTTCAGAGGCGGATAGCCTGATCCTGCCTGCTAAAGTCGCCAGCCCGGAGGCCGGGTCACGGTTTCAGTTTACAATCCGGGTAGAGGATATAGACGCTGAAATTAACGAGCTTAAGAAAAGCGGAGTGGAGCTGCTGAATGGCCCTTTGAACCGCCCGTGGGGAGTACGGACGGCTGCCTTCGCGGATCCGGCTGGACATATCTGGGAGCTTGCGCAGCAGTTGACCTGAATAGAATGTATGGAAGAAAATGCGATAAATATAACAACCAAGGAGCAGCTTGCCACAGCAGAGTTGCTCCTTCTTGCCGTTAAGCCAACGGGCTGGACCGAAAAAATAAAATTTGTGACCGGGCAAATACTATTGACTAACCCACTACTGCGTGTTACTTTATAGTGGTAGTAAGTATTACTTGATACCAGTCATACAGAATAGCGAAGGGTGATTGTATTGGAAAACATAACAGAAATGCTCAAAGGCGTGCTTGAGGGATGTGTACTTGAAATAATCAGCCGCAAAGAAACCTATGGTTACGAAATCACGCGGCAGCTGAACGCTCTCGGCTTCACGGATGTTGTAGAAGGAACAGTGTACACCATTCTGATCCGGCTTGAAAAAAACAAACTGGTGGAGATCACCAAAAAGCCGTCCGACATCGGACCGCCGCGAAAGTTTTTTGCAATCAACGACGCAGGGCTTGCCGAGCTGCAAAGATTCTGGGAAAAGTGGGAGTTCGTATCCTCAAAAATTAGCGAGTTAAAGGAGAAGAGAGCATGAACTTTTGGGAAAAAATCACCGGCAGCGATATGACTAAAGAATTTAAAGCTTTTGAATCACGAGCCAAAAAACTCCCGGCAGATTATCAAGCGGCATGGGAAGAAATTAAAGTCAATCTTTGGACGCACTCGGATTTCACCGGCCGTAATCTCATGCCCATTCTTGACGGTGTGCTTGGCCTGCTGGAAGAAACGGCGGCTGATGGTCAGGGTGTCCAAGAGGTTCTAGGTGAGGATATCAAAGGTTTCTGCTCCGCGCTCGCCGGCGAAGAAGGGGCAAAGTCCTACCGTGACAAGTGGCGCGAGCAGCTCAACAATAATGTCGCCAAAAAATTAGGCAAATAGGAGGACGATACAATGAGAATACGGGATATTATCGAAGGTAAAAAAGAGTGGCGGGCGCATGTGGCGCGTGTCAAAGCGCTCCCGCAGGATTATCAGATTGTCTATAAAGAAATTCAAAAATATCTGTTTAAAGTCGGTCCTGTTGAATTAACCGAAGGAACGGGTTTGCTATCGGGAATTATTGATCTGTTTGAAGAGGGCGCGGCCTTGGGGAAAGGCGTGCTTGAAGTGACCGGAAGTGACGTGGCCGCTTTCTGCGATGAACTGATTAAAGACTCCAAGACTTACGCTGATATTTATCAAGAATCCGCTAACCAGGAAGTGAACAAGGCCATCAAAAAGGCAACGGATAAAACAAAGTAAAGGGGGGATCTCGGATGGAGAAAGCAATTCAAGTGAAAGGTCTGCGAAAATCCTTCAAGAACACAGAAGTCTTAAAGGGTGTAGATTTTGATGTGAAGCGGGGTGAGATTTTCGCCCTGCTTGGCTCCAACGGCGCGGGTAAGACGACAATTGTCCGTATCCTCAGCACGCTGCTCAAGCCGGACAGCGGAACTCTCACCGTTAATGGATTCGATCTTTCCTCAAAGCCAGATCTCGTACGGCAATCGATTAGTCTAACCGGGCAATTTGCGGCGGTGGATGAGATTTTGACCGGGCGGGAAAATCTGATCATGATCGCCAAGCTGCGCCATCTGGATCAGCCGCGTCAAGTGGCTGACGATTTGCTTAAACGCTTCGGCTTAACCGAGGCCGCCGACCGTAAGCCTTCTACTTACTCGGGGGGTATGCGCCGCAGGCTCGATATCGCATTGAGCCTAGTAGGAAAGCCGCAGGTCATTTTCCTGGATGAGCCATCCACCGGGCTGGACCCCGAGGCACGTATCGAGGTTTGGAAGATTGTTAAGGAGCTGTCAGGCAGCGGCACGACGGTATTCCTGACCACGCAGTATTTAGAGGAAGCTGAGCAGCTTGCCGACCAAATTGCCATTCTGCATGAGGGCAGGATTATCGCCGGCGGCACGCTTGCGGAGCTGAAAAAGCTGTTTCCAGCCGCAAAGGTAGAGTATGTTGAAAAACAGCCGACACTCGAGGAAATATTCCTCGCAATCATTGGTAATAAGGAGGCCATCTAATGGAAGCTGCAAAAAAATATTTTATCAGCGACTTGAGAGTGATGCTCGGACGTTCCATGCGCCATATTTTCCGCAGTATGGACACCATCTTCACGGTCTGTGTCACTCCGATTGCAATGATGCTGCTGTTTGTCTATGTGTTTGGTGGCGCCATCCAATCCGGCACGGATAATTATGTGAACTACCTGTTGCCTGGCATCCTGCTAATGGCTATTGCCAGCGGGGTGGCCTACGTGGCATACCGTCTGTTTTTGGATAAGCAACGGGGCATTATGGAGCGGTTCCACTCCATGCCGATTGCGCGTTCCACGGTGCTGTGGGGCCATGTGCTGACTTCAGTGGTGTCCAACGTCATTTCTGTTGCTGTCATCATTCTTGTAGCGCTCCTTATGGGCTTTCGCTCGTCGGCCGGGGTACTGTCCTGGCTTGCCGTAGCAGGTATACTAGTGCTGTTTACACTGGCTTTGACTTGGATCGCGGCCATTGCCGGTCTGTCTGCAAAAACGGTGGAGGGAGCAAGCGCCTTTTCCTATCCGCTGATCTTCCTTCCGTTCATCAGCTCGGCCTTTGTACCGACCGACTCGATGCCGAAGGCCGTCCGCGCTTTTGCCGAAAATCAGCCGGTGACCTCGATCGTGGAGGCGATACGTGCGCTGCTCTCCGGTCAGCCGGTGGGCAATGATATATGGATCGCTTTGGCTTGGTGCTTAGGGATAATGATCGTCGCTTATCTGTTTGCAGTGCGCGCATACAAAAGGAGTGCAGCTTAAGGGTTGAAGGCATTAGAGGTGTCAAATCGTGGATGCCGGTAAACTATAGGGGAGGACCAGACATTACAATAAACACTCTACCGCTCTGCTTAAGGCAGTATTCCAAGGTCTTGATTCAATTAAGTTTATCCCCTTCTGTTTACAGGTATCCGCAATCCAATCTCCATATGAACTACTTATTTCAGCTCTAAAATGTTGTAATTCGCCACCTTCTCTTGATAAATAATTCTGCAAAATTTGGTTTTTGTCTGGCTCATGTACAAATATTGATTTGACCTCTGGGTTATTGAAAGATAATGTAAATTCGGGATAGATAAAATCGCCTTCAATTATAATAGGTAAATGATCTTCAATATGCCTGTTTGCGAGTTCTTTTAAGACAGGGGATATTTCTTTGCTTACATCACTCAGCCATTTTACATTGCCGTCAACTCCAATGTCCTTCCAGTCTACTCCAGAAGTCCAATAATGAATTGCGGGAAAATGCTCCTTATCTGTAACTGTTTTTACGGATAGGTGAACATCATCTACTTCCAAGACATTCACACCATAAAATCGAGCAGTAATGTTGTTCGAAAGAACTTCTCAGAATCGATAATGATTGATTAGGGATGAATTTTTTCGCCTTTTTCAAGCATCATTATAAACTGTTGAATTCGGTTCGCACGGGTTTCTTGCTTCTTGGCATTATGGATTCTGAACAGGAATGCATATTGATTTTTTCTATCCAACGTATCATAAAATGCCTTCGCCTTGACATTACGCTCCAGTTCAATAGCGAAATCCTCAGGCAAAGAGGCGATACTTTGCGATTCATAGGCCTTATCCCATTGTCCGTTCTTTTTGGCAGCTTCAATCGTTTTGAATCCAGAGGGCTGCATTCTTCCATTATTGATAAGAATTTCTGCTTTTTCTTTATTCACTTTCGACCAGATACTCTTATTCCCGCGCGGAGTAAATCGTTGAACCCACGTTTTTTCATCAAACTTTTCCTTCTGGCTGTCAACCCATCCGTAACACAATGCACTTTCAAGTGCTTCATCATAGGATACAGAAACCACGCCGGAATTTTTTTTGGCGATTTGTAACCGGATTCCCGGTGAAGTGTCATAATTGTTTTCAAGCCAATTCTCGAAAGATTGTTGTTCGCCAAAGAACATAAGCGGTTTTTCAATTTTTGTATTGTTCAATCGAATCGCCTCCTAATCGTAGTGTACATCATGATCATTGACAGATACAGTCAGCGATTATCTCGTTCTGCTGGAGCTATTGCAAACATTTCAATTACATTAAACATGCCACCGCATCACTTGCGCGCGTAACTTTCAGCTGCGCATATGATCACATGAATCCCGTCGCTTTTCTAGGTGTTGGAAAAGTGACGGAGCGGATTTTGGAACTGTAGGAGCGGTAGCGACCGCCTGAAAGCTTTCCGTAGGAAAGCTCACTTCGGAAGCAATACTGTCTTCGGATTTCACCCGCTGTCAGCGGTATAAATTGAAGAAATCCGAAGACAACAGCGGCCGGAAGTCCAAAATCCGCGCAGTCACAACAATCCCCTCATCTCGTTCTTTGACCACTTTAGGTCACCTTAGGCACATAAACACCCTTTCCCCCTCCTCCTCATATTCTATAGGCAAAAGCCTTTGTAAGGGAGCGACTGGAATGCTGAGGATTAAGCTGAACGAGCTGGCGAAAGGAATGGATAGCGGCCCGCTGCAGGCGGAAGTGTGGAAGTGGGACGGGATCGGGTGGAACGAAGCGGTTGCCCAGCAGGAAGAGGACTTCATCCGTGCAGATGATGATCTGTTCGTCACGATCCCCGCAGAGGAGGGATTGTACCGGATAGACTACTCCATAAAACCTCTGGAACCAATCTACCTCCTGTCTGAGTGGGAAGGAAACGGACTGCGGGCGGAAGTGCTCCATCCGGCGCCTTTTAAGCTAAAGGAAGGGACGCTGTGGGGATACATCAACAACGAAGGACGGACGGTGATTGAACCGAGGTATGATTATGCCGAGGATTTTCAGGATAACGGCCTGGCCATTGTTCAGCGCAGGGACAGCAGTGGTCTGATTGACAGCAGCGGACGCGAGAAGATAAAACCAGTCTATTCGTTTATCGCTCCGTTTGCGGAAGGGCTGGCGGTCGTTTCGGATGCAAAGGGCTACACCTTCATAGATGAAAAAGGTAAAGAGGTAACTTCGGCACGGTATGACTATTTGAATTCGCTGCATGAAGGCCGGGCGCTTTTCTCTCAACAGAGCACAACGGGGAATTCAAGGTACGGATACCTGAATGCGCAGGGCAAAGAAGTACTGCCCCCGGTGTATCTGGATGCGGGCGATTTCATGAACGGTACAGCTCTCGTCAAAGTCAGCGAGGGAGAATATGCGCTGATAGATCCTGAGGGTACTGTTCTGCATACGTACAAACATCCTTTTGTCGGCAATCCAGGGGATGGGCTGCTGGCTTATCAGGAGATGGAGAACGGTAAATACGGGTATCTCAATCTGGACGGCAGTGTCGCGATCAAACCGCAATTTACTGCTGCGCTGCCCTTTTCCGAGGGAAGAGCGGTCATCAACACAGCGGAGGATTACGGCAACGCCTACGGATTAATCGATAAGCAGGGCAAGCAGATTGTTCCGGCCACCTATTATGAGGTGCTCCAGCTGGGGGAAAACCGGGTTGCACTGGGAACTCCGGTCTATGCAGACCAGCCGTACCGCGGGTCCAGCTATGTCATAGCCGATGCCGGAACTGGCAGAATTCTCAGCAGTCATCCGCTGCTCGGGGTGAACAATTATCAGCACGGGCTGGCTTCCGTATACGATGCTAAAGACACTTATTTTATCGACAAAAGCGGCAAAAAAGCATCGCAGCCACCCGTCATTGCCGGGGCGGGCACACTCTCCTTCAGCGGCAGCCTGATCCGTGCGGATATTGATCAGCGGACAGCCTATTATGACCGCAGAGGCAAGCAGGTATGGCGTCAAAATGGGGTTATCCCGCTCCGGCCGCCTTACTCCGTACTGGAGAAGAAATATAAGCCAAACAGAGACTACCTGGTTTATTATCCGGTAATAGAGGGGATTGCCAGTACAGAAGTTTCCAGAGCAGTTAATGACAAGCTGCGCAGCCTTTCCCTTGCCGAGGGGGTGGGAAGCGGAGGGCCGGCGCAGGATTTCAGCTACACGGGTGATTTTGCCGTAGAATTCTTCCGCAAAAATCTGCTTGTACTTGAGCTCAGCGGCTACAACTTTCCGTTTGGCGCGGCACACGGCATGCCTACCCTGATCTATGAGCATATCAATCTGCGCAGCGGCAGGTTCTACACGCTCAGCGACTTATTTAAGCCGGGCAGTAAATATGTGGAGAAGCTGAGCGAGATTGTCGGCAAGCAGATTGCTACCGACCCGCAGTACTCTTACGTTTTCCCGGATACGTACAAAGGCATTACGGCGGATCAGCCTTTTTATGTGGATGAAGCTGCGCTTTATCTGTATTTTGCTCCTTATGAGATCGCACCCTACGCTGCAGGATTTCCAACCTTCCGTATTCCTTATGCGGAGATTATGGGCCTGATCTCAACAGAAGGAGATTTCTGGCAGTCTTTTCATTAAGTGAAACAGGCTGCTGAGCCGATAAATACAATAAGAAGCTTGAAATGACGAGAAGACTGCCGTTCCTGAATAAGGCGGACAGTCTTCTTAACCATGTGCAGATGTATAGGAATTCTCTCCTAGCTGGACAAGCCTTCTTAGAGTCTAGTGATGGAAAAACTTAGATGCGCACAATGAAAAGAATTTATGCTACAATGACTGAGGAACAGATTACAACTTTGTAATATTTGCCGCAAACACTCTTGGCATCGCAGCAAATCCAACAACCAGAACAAGGAGATGGCAGAATGAAGAGCAAGACTGTAAGAGCAATGATAGGTGGTAGCGTAGCAGCTGTTATGGCGCTGAGTATTTCTCTACCCTTACAAGCGGACGCTGCAACCAGCAACGCAGTTGAAGGAACAACTACGAGCTTTGCCCAACTCATGCAAAATTTCACTCAATATAGCAATAAGGCGTTTTCCTTTAACGGTACAACAGTAACAGTATTTAAGTTCAAACCGGTAGTTGTACCTCAGAAGACAACGGCTCCTGCAGCAACAGCAAAACCAGTGGCAACACCAGCACCCGTAGCAACACCGGTACCGACAGCAACGGCGAAACCGGCAGCAACACCGGTATCGACAGCAACACCGGTATCGACAGCAACACCGGTACCGACAGCAACAGCGAAACCGGCAGCAACACCGGCACCGACAGCGAAACCTGCGGCAACAGCAGCTCCGGCTGCAGCAGTAAGCACCCAAGCCACGTATGTGAAGCAGATTGTGGATCTTGTGAATAAAGAACGTGCAGCGGCCGGACTGTCTCCGGTCAGTGCGCTGGACAGCCTGAATAAGGTGGCAGCTGCTAAGGCAACAGATATGCGTACGAATAATTATTTCTCCCATACTTCACCTACGTACGGATCACCTTTTGATATGATGGCGACTTTCGGTATTACGTACCGGGCAGCAGGCGAGAACATCGCTATGGGCCAGAAATCACCTCAGGAGGTAATGACTGCCTGGATGAACAGTGAAGGTCACCGTGCCAACATTCTAAGTGCGAACTTCAACTACATTGGTGTGGGTTATGATAATAATTACTGGGTACAAGAATTCATCGGCAAATAAGCAATACTAACTAAGTTGAGATACCAAAAAGGGGACTGTTCAGTTGGCCATGAGATGGCTGGCTGGAACAGTCCCTTTTTGGTTGGAAGAGTAGTTCAGGAGATAATTCCTGCTTCCCAGATCGGTTCGGAGTACAGATTTTTAAGCTTGCTGCTGCAATCCTTGCCTGTGTCATATGAACGGTCGCCCAGCACCTCTTTGAACTTCTCCAGAGCCCGGGTGGCCTCGGCCGGTTTCGCTGTTGCTGTCGGTACCGGTGTTGCTGTCGATACCGGTGTTGCTGTCGATACCGGTGTTGCTGCCGGTTTCGCCGTTGCTGTCGGTACCGGTGTTGCTACGGGTGCTGGTGTTGCCACTGGTTTTGC
>CAKMKL010000382.1 GCA_927443375.1 uncultured Paenibacillus sp.
GCCCGGCTTGCTCCGGTTGTGCCGCAGACTGCAGTAAATATCTATGCCGGTGCCGCCGGCTTGCCCGTTTGGAGCTATCTCGCCGCTTCCGGACTCGGTAAAATCCCTGGAATCGCACTCTACGCGTATCTCGGAGGCCAGTTATTCCAGCATCCGCGGAGCGCTGCTATCGCAGTAGTACTCTATGCCGCTGTGCTCTTGCTGGCCGGTTTGACTCTGCGCCCGCGTGCAGCTCGCAGTACAAAAGGCCGATAAGAACTGAAGGACGGTGCTGGCAGACAGCGCCTCTTTGCTTTATAATTAAATTGAATTGTGATCTATTTAATTGCATTCTACGGATGGAGGGATATTTATGAGTGATGTTCAGTCTGACAATATAGGCTTCAAGCCGGAAAAAGCGACTTTTGCAGGTGGATGTTTCTGGTGTATGGTATCCCCTTTTGAAGATTTACCGGGAATTGAAGGGATCATTTCCGGATATACAGGCGGACATACCGTTAATCCGACCTATCAGGAGGTTTGCTCGGAGACAACCGGGCATGTCGAAGCAGTACAGATTACGTTTAACCCGGATATTTTCCCTTACAGCAAGCTGCTTGAGCTGTTCTGGCAGCAAATAGACCCTACCGATGCCGGCGGCCAGTTTCATGACCGCGGAACTTCATACGGCACGGCAATCTTCTATCATTCTGAAGAACAGCGGCTCGAAGCAGAAGCCTCCAAAGCTGAGCTTGCAGCAAGCGGACGATTCTCAGCACCGATTGTGACACCGATTCTTCCAGCTAAACCATTCTACCCTGCTGAAGAATATCATCAGGATTATCATCATAAGAATCCCGGGCATTACAAACGTTACCGGAAGGGCTCCGGCCGGGAAGCCTTCATCGAAAGCCACTGGAAGCATAAGGAAGATAAACAGAGCCTCAAGGAGCGGCTAACCCCGCTGCAATATGAAGTAACTCAGAATAGTGCTACCGAATCGCCGTTCCGCAATGAGTTCTGGGATCACCATGGCGACGGCATCTATGTAGATATCGTATCGGGCGAGCCGCTATTCAGCTCCCAGGATAAGTACGATTCCGGATGCGGCTGGCCAAGCTTTACCCGCCCGATCCGCGACTATGCGGTCAAAGAAAAAACAGACCTCAGCCATCTGATGATCCGCACTGAAGTACGCAGCAAAACCGCCGATTCGCATCTCGGCCATGTATTCAACGATGGTCCCGGCGAGAACGGCTTGCGCTACTGCATTAATTCAGCGGCACTGCGGTTCGTCCCCAAAGAGGATCTGGAAAAGGAAGGCTATGGCGAATACCAGGTGCTTTTCCAGCATGCATAAGCTATAGGCCCATTTCACGCCGCAAAGCCTCCAGTCCGTGATCGTACGGAATTGGAGGCTTTGTTATTATGAATGATTTACAAAAATAACCCCATACCAGGTGCATCATCAGCTCTTCTCTCAAAACCGAATTGCAGCATTTTTCTCGCAAAATACTGCGTATCAACCTTTATTCTCTGTCTCTTTCCCGGTTTCTTCTGCGGCTGGAGCATCACCATGTATTTCCTCTCCGCTGCCCCGGCCCGGCAATTCCCGGTTCTGCACACGATTAGCCGCCCGGATCCGCTGCAGGTAACCTTCATCCCGCCGTTTCAACTTTTTCCGCAGCCACAGTACGATAACAAGAATGATTCCCGCGACAATCAGGATAGGAAGTGCAGCCGCCAAGAAAACGATCAGCCACTGGAACATGACGGACAAGACATGCAGACTGCTCGTCAGCGCATCGGAAGCCCGCGTCAGCAGCGGCCCCTGCTCTTTTTGCTTGATATCCGCGATACTTTTGTCGGTCTGATAGAGCCGCAGCTCTACCGTTGAGAACGATACATTCTGATCAATGTAACGCATTCTGCCTTTAATCTGTTCGATTTGCTCCTGAATTGCACCAAGCTGATTGGCAAAAGCAACGAGATCCGCGGATTTGGTCGCTTTTTTCATAAATTCGATATATTGGCTCTCCATCAGCTGTTTGGCTTTGAGCCGCGACTCCAGATCCACATATTCTTCCGACACATCCTGGCCTTCAATATTCCGCTGAATCCCCTTATTTTGGATCTTCTCCAAATTATTCAGAAAAGGGGAAAAGCCGGACGCAGGAACCTTCATAATAAAGGTCCCGCCTTTTTCATATTCAGACATGCTCTCCGTAAATCCAATGATATATCCGCCGGACAGCGTAATCATATTACGTACTTCAGACTGTGCGGCAGCATAATCTTCGACTTCCATCGTGAGGTTTGCTTTATACATCAGCTTCTTGTTCAGCCCCGCTACGACATCGGTACCGGTTAAACCCGCCCCTGCGTCTGCAATCTGCTCTGCATTAGGACTCTTGACTGCCATGCCTTTAGTTCCGGGGGCAGCATTGGCATCAGCAGAGCTTACGGATTTATCCGTACCGCCTGATCCCGCTTCAACCTCAACGGCAGCAGGTGCTGCTTCCTCTGCAGGAGCATTCGCTGCTCCACGATCTGATTTCATGTTAGCCGTACTGGCTGAATTAGCCGCCGAATTCTCATCACCGGAACCACAGCCAGCCAGTACAACCGCCAAAACTAATAATCCCGCCAAGTAATGCAGACCCCATTTGCGCATTCTCATTCCTCCAAAAGTGTAGTGGATTCCCGCTTCTTTTGTTCCGCAGATACCCTTTGTCTATTTTTGTGAATATCCGCCTAACTCTTTGACGCTCCAGATACTGGAAGGTTGCATTAAAACTATGGATCCGAATCCTTTTTTGAACCTTTTTTTCCAAAATTAACAATCTGCACAAAAAAACAGAACCATTCAGCGGCTGAATGGTCTCCGGTTTGCGAATTATCTCTGTATTTGCTACAATTATATTGTCTGAAAAAGGCAAAATCCAAATACCCTTTATTCAGAAGAATAAGGGTAAGGTTCTGTTCGGACAAGCTCCACCTTGCTGAACAGAGCAGCACTATTTGCACTGAGCATATTACCAATCTACTATAAGGGGAGGTGACCCTCATGGCAAAAGACGTACTGTGTGCAGTGAACTCTTGCACCTATTGGGCTGAAGAGAACAAATGTAACGCTGAATCCATTTTTGTAGCTTATCACAGCTCCAAGGAGCCTACACAATCTGAAGAAACAGATTGCAAAACATTTGAAAGTAAATAAGTTAGACATCGAAGGGACCCTCCACGGTTCCTTCTTTTCTGTTTCTCATTCTATCAAGAATGAGAATTATTATCAAGTGTTTACATGAAAAAATCTGTAACTAACACTGCAACCTCCGGACTGGCGCTAAATTGCATGACTTGATGTAAAAACGTGCACTTTTAATGCGTTATCAAGAGGACACAAATCGGAGGGTGCAGTTAGTTTTGAAAGGCCAGCTGAGAGAATCTCCCCCAGCTGGCCTACCGTTTATACTCTGGCTTCCTTCCTAATAATCTCTGCCT
>CAKMKL010000383.1 GCA_927443375.1 uncultured Paenibacillus sp.
CATGCACATTCCAAGCGATATCCCCGCTGCCCGTGCCTCTCCCATAACCCTTCTTATTATGTATTTAATCCGGCGGTACTCGATGAGCACGCGGCTCCTACCGGCGAAAGAGTATTGTATTTTCTTATCCCGGTTACGGCAGACCCGGACCTGGATTGGGCGGGTCTGGCCGAACCGCTGGCCGACAAGGTGCTCGCGGATGCGGAAGCCCGCGGATTTCCGGGGCTTCGCGGGAGTATCACGTGGCGTAAGCTCCGTACCCCCGCTGACGCGCAGGAGGATGGCCTGTTCGGCGGAGGCAGCTTCGGAATAGCCCCTGTACTGGGGCAATCAGGCGTCTTCCGGCCGCAGCCGAAGCCCTATCCTATACAAGGATTATACGCAGCCGGCGCCTCCGTACATCCCGGCGGCGGGGTACCGATTGTTATGCAGGGAGCAAGGCTGGCTGTACATGAAATGATGAAGGAGATGAGTATCCATGAATGAAACGATTTTGCTGCAATGCGGGGAACTGATGAGAAAAGGATCTTCTTCTTTCCATAAAGCATTTGACGGTCTGCCCAGCCCGCGCCGCGAAGCGGTGCATGTTATTTATGCGTTTTGCCGGATCATTGATGACAGTGTGGATGAGCCGGAGAATTCACCGTACACCATTCATGAGCTGCGCAGCATGTTCTTGAAGCTGGAGGAGGCCGAGGGGCATTTCATCTGGCCGGCCTTGCGCTGGCTGTTCAGCAGCTTTCCCCATTTGAGCCAAGAGCCGTTTTTGCTGCAAATGGAAGGCCAGCTGAGAGATCTCACCTTTACGCATTATGAGACGATGGAGCAGCTGGAATCTTATTGTTATCTTGTAGCGGGGACCGTTGGAGAGATGCTGCTTCCTGTGCTGCGGGATGACGATAATGAAGAGGCACGGGCAGCGGGGATATCGCTTGGAATGGGCATGCAGCTTGTGAACATTATACGTGATGTCGGTGAGGATCTAAGGCGCGGACGCAGGTATCTCCCCCTTGAAGTGCTGCAGAGAAACGGTTACAGCGAGCAAGAGCTGGCTCAGGGCGAAGTCAATGAGCGGTTTATTGCCGTACTTCAGGAATTGAAAACAGAGGCATTAGCTTATTTTAGGCGGGGGCTGGATAATGTCAGGACGTATCCTCCCCAGAGCGGAATGGCCGTAGAGCTGGCTGCCGCCTTTTATGCCGCAATACTCGATGCCGTGGCAGCCCAAGATTATAATGTGTTCCACAAGCGGGCTTACGTCAGCGACGAGGCGAAGGTTCTAATGTTCCGGCGCACGGCTGTGCGGTATCCCTTGGTGCACTGATGATCAGGACTCTATTCTGGATATGGTATGCCATCGGGGCATTGCTGCTGATCCTGTTCAGTATTCCCAAGAGCCTGGAGTTTTCCAGTGGTTTGTTTCTGATTTTATATGCGGTTTATGCCGTGGATTTGATGGCCGGAGGTCATGTACGCCCTTTTATGTCCGACCGGTCAGTCATTTTTTCAGCTGAGAAAAGCTACCGCCGTCTCTGGCTCCCGGCTGTTCTGATCTGGACCGGCGGGATGGCTGTGGAATGGTTCGGGGTTCACTCCGGGCGTCTATTTGGTAATTATGAATATTCTGCTGCCCTTGGGCCGCTTGTCTACGGCGTGCCGGTCACGCTGGGTTTTGCCTGGATCGCTGTAGTCTGCAATGCTGTGCTGTTAAGTTATGATTTTGGCCAAACCGGGCTCCGTTTGCGGGGTATAAGGGCTGCTCAGACCGCCTTCTGGAGCGTGCTGCTGGATCTGGTGCTTGATCCCGTCGCTCATGCCAGGAATTTCTGGCACTGGGAGGATGGCGGCGGATTGTATAGTGTTCCATGGAGCAATTTTGCCGGCTGGTTTGTGGTTGGAGGACTGTTGTCTCTGTTCCTGCCCAATGTACAGCTGTCCTTTCGGGCAGCCCGCAGAGGGACCCGCTTATATCAGGCGATTCTGATTATGTTCGGGCTTATAGGAATGCGTGAAGGACTAGTGATCTGCACAATTATAGCCGTACTCGGGGCCGGTCTGGCGGAAGGGAGTCTGCGTTATGCTGGAAGCCGCCAAATCCAGAAGCTTTGACCGATGGTTTTACCGTTACAATTCACTGTATTTGCTCCGCCGGCATTTTCATTTCATTGGACTCTCGGGGGAGCTGCAGCCGCCAGCTGCCGCCGGCCGGCCTGTGCTCTACCTCATGAACCACAGCTCGTGGTGGGACGGACTTCTCGCTTACCATGCTGCCGGCCGGCTGAGCGGTACCCGGCATTATTTCATGATGGAAGAGGAGCAGCTGCGCAAATACGCTTTCTTCCGTAAGCTCGGAGCGTATTCCATTAACCGCAGCAGTACCGGGGATGTCAGTGCTTCTCTTAGGTATACGGCAAAAATACTGCGTGAAGGCGGCAGTGTCTGGATCTACCCCGAAGGGGAGATTCTGCCGCTTGGGCACCGCCCGCTGGTTCTAAAGGAAGGGGCTGCGCTGGTGCTTCGGCTGTGCCCGCAGGCTGCTGTCGTGCCGGTCACGCTCTACCACGGCCTGTTTCGCCATACCAAACCGGAGGCGACACTTCTGGCCGGGCTGCCGCTTCTGCATCCCTGGGGTGATATGGACCGGCGCAATATTTCCCGGGTGCTTGAGGCAGCGCTTGGAGCACAGCTGGAGGCTCACAGCGGCCAGATTCTTAACCATAAAGGATACATGCCGGAGAGCTTCAGGCCGCTGATGAAAACCGGAAGATCCACGAATCAGTGGCTGGATGCCCTGAAAGGAAGGACTGGACGATGATAAGCCTCCTGCAAGGGATCACCTTTATCCTGCTGTTGCAGCTGCTGTTTGCAGTATGGAATGCTGCGCAGCTTCCGAAGCTGGGAAGCGGGCCGGAGGGGAAGACTGCTTCAAAAAATCAGACTATAGCTAATCTGCCAGTCCACTCGGTATCTGTACTGGTCCCCGCCCGTGATGAGGCAGAGGGGATTGCAGCCTGCCTCGCCTCCGTGCTGGATTGTGATCCTCCAGCAGGTTGGCGGGTGGAAATCCTGGTGCTGGACGACCGCTCCAGTGACGGTACGGGAGTGATTGCCGCTTCAGCCGGACAGGGGCGCGTCCAGGTGCTGCCGGGCCGTGAACTGCCGGCAGGCTGGCTGGGCAAGTCCCATGCCTGCGCGCAGCTGGCAGAAGCTGCCCGCGGGGAATGGCTGCTGTTCCTGGATGCCGATGTGCGGCTACGGCAGGGCGCGCTGCAAGCAGCCCTTGCTACAGCAGAAGGGCAGGAGAGTGGTCTGGTCACAGGCTTCCCCCGGCAGATTACGGGCTCCTGGCTGGAGAGGCTGGTCGTTCCGCTTATGGGCTTTACAGTGATCAGCCATCTGCCGGTCAAGCTCGTCCGGGGATCGCAGGATCCCCGTTTTGTTGCCGCCCATGGCGGCTTTATGCTGATCCACAGGGACAGCTACGCCCGCTGCGGCGGGCATGCAGCTATCCGGGGCGAGCTTGTGGATGATATGGCTCTTGCCCGTGCGGTTAAGCATGCGGGCGAACCGGTGCTGCTGGCCGACATTACGGAACATGCAGAAATGCGGATGTATCATAATGCCGCAGAGGTGTGGAGTGGTTACCGTAAGAACATTTATGCAGGTCTGGGCCGCAGACCCATGCTGCTGCTGGGCATATTGCTGTTCTATATGCTGCTATATGTGCTGCCCTATGCGGCAGCCGGTTACTTTGGCCTGACTGGAGAGGGGCAGGGTCTTCTATGGTCAGTTTGTGCGTGTGCGGCGGGCATTGCCGTGAAACGGACCAGTGATTCCGCAGGCAGACAGCCCCGCTGGTACTGTTTCCTGATTCCGGCAAGCATCCTAAGCCTGACAGCAATTGCAGTAAGCTCCTGGCGCGGCAGCTATTCGGGCCGGGGGTATGAATGGAAAGGAAGGAGATACCGATGAAACCGGAGGCAGTCATTATTGGTGCCGGATTCGGCAGCTTATCCTGCGCGGTTACACTGGCAGCAAAGGGCTGGAAAGTGACCGTGCTGGAACGGCAGCTCTATCCCGGAGGTAAGCTGCAGCGAATAACGCAGAAAGGTTATACCTTCGACAGGGGACCCAGTACGATAACGATGCCGCATGTTTTTCGTTCCCTGTACGAGCTGGCCGGCGAAACGATGGAAGACTATGTTCAGCTCTATGAGCTGGAGCCGCGGACACGCAATGTGTTTGCCGACGGCACCGTGGTGGATTTCTCAAAGAATGCCGGGTTTATGCAGGAACAGATTGCAGCTTACAGTCCCGAAGATGCTGCCCGTTATCCGGACTTTATGAGCGAAGCTGGCGCGTTGTACCATCTTAGTGAACAACAGTTTCTGGGCAGGCTGCTGCTCTCCTGGAAGGACAAATTATCTCCTGCCCTTATGCGCGGTCTCGTGCGTGTACGTCCCTTTCTCTCTCTGCAATCCCTGCTGGGCCGGTACTTTAGCCATCCTCACACCCTGGCAATGCTGGGCCGTTATGCTACTTATGTCGGCTCATCACCCTTTCAATCACCGGCGATTTTTGCCATGCTGGCACATCTGGAGAGCCAGGAGGGGGTCTATGGAGTTCATGGCGGAACATATAAGCTGGTGGAGGGGCTGTTTTCCCTGGCTGAGAAGCTGGGAGTTCAGGTGGTAACCGGGACAGAGGTAACAGAAATATCCGTGAAGAACGGTGAGGTGGGAGGTGTGGAGACAGTGAACGGCTTCTATCCCGCAAAGACCGTAATTGCCGGCGGGGATGTGCTCAGCATCAACCGGATGCTGCTGCCCCGGCACAGCCGCCCGGGAATGAGTGACCGCAAAATAGATTCTTATGAGCCGTCACTGTCCGGCCTGGTTACACTGGCAGGCGTGCAGCGTAAGTATGAGACCTTGCTGCATCATACGGTATTTTTTCCTGAACACTATGAGCCGGAATTCAAGGATATCTTTAGACGCAGGCGTCCACCGGCCCGGCCGGCAGTCTACGTATGCCATTCGGGCTATTCAGAGTCAGGTATGGCACCGGAAGGTGCAAGTAATCTGTTCATTCTGGCTAATGCCCCCTCTTTAAGCGGTGCTTGTGACTGGAAGGATGAAACCGCAGTTTACGGAAATAAGGTACTGGCGATGCTGGATACACACGGAATTTCCGGCATTGGTCAGGCAGAAGTGCTGCAGCATTACACGCCGCAGGATATCGCTGATGATACCCTGGCACACCGCGGAGCGATTTACGGTATTTCCTCCAATTCCGTGCGGCAGACATTTTTCCGTCCGGGTAACCGTTCGAAGGATGTCAAAGGACTGTGGTATGTTGGCGGAACAACACATCCCGGCGGAGGTACGCCGGTAGTATCGCTTTCAGGCAGGCTCGTTGGCGAAACCATCGCGAAGAGCCTATAATTCAGGTCTGGTGCGAGGCCGGTAAAATGACGTGCGGTGATATGCTATAATGAAGCAATGCTTGTACAGATGAGGCCATATGAAAGGCTGCCGGGGCCTTCACGTGTATATAGAGAGTGTGGAACAGGAGGAACGAGCATGAATCAGATGCCGCCGGACAAACAGGAATTTAGCGGTTTAGGTCACAGTGCAACGCCGCAGGCTGTAGACAAAGACAATACGCTGCCTGCCTCCGGTACGGGGGAGCGCAAGCTTGAGCATGTGCGGCTCTGCCTGAATGAGGAAGTGGGCGGCAGCGGCATTACCACCGGATTCGAGCAGTACCGGTTCCGTCATAATGCGCTGCCGGAGCTGAACTATGAGGACATTTCACTGCGTACCGTTTTCCTGGGGCGTGAGCTGCTGACACCGCTGCTGATCAGCTCGATGACTGGCGGCAGCAAGGCGACCGGAGCGATTAATGCCCGGCTGGCCATCGCAGCGGGCCGCCGCGGGTGGGCACTTGGTGTCGGCTCGGTCCGGGCTGCGGTAGAGCGTGCGGAGCTGGCGGAGACCTTCCATGTACGGGACAAGGCAGCGGGAATTCCGGTCATCGCCAATATCGGCGCCGTGCAGTTATCCTACGGCTTCGGTGTTGAAGAATGCCGGAGAGCCGTGGACATCGCGGGTGCGGACTGGCTGGTGCTGCACCTGAACGGGCTGCAGGAGGTTTTTCAGCCCGAAGGCAATACCGGGTTTGCCTCCTTGCTCGCACAGATCGAAAAAGTGTGCCGGGCGCTGGAAATCCCGGTCGGTGTAAAGGAAGTCGGCTGGGGGATCGACGGCGACACGGCGCTCCGGCTGTATAATGCCGGGGCGGCCTTTATCGATGTGGCCGGTGCAGGCGGCACCTCCTGGAGCCAGGTCGAGAAGTTCCGCAACACCGATCCCGTGCGGCGGGCGGCGGCGGAGGCCTTCGCCGACTGGGGCATCCCAACCGCTGAATGCATCCGGGACGTGCGGGCCGTGGCCCCGCACGGCGCGCTGATCGGCAGCGGCGGGCTGAAGCACGGCGTGGATGCCGCCAAGGCACTGGCGCTCGGTGCGGATCTCGCCGGCTTCGGCCGGAACCTGCTGGGACCGGCTGTGGAATCCGAGGAGGCGCTGGACCGGTCGCTCGCCCAGGTAGAGCTGGAGCTGCGGACGGCAATGTTCGGCATCGGCGCACCGGATCTGGCGGCTTTGCGCGGCAGCCAGCGGCTGATCCGGCGATAGAAGCAAGACGACATTTTAAGGAAGTAAGAGGGCGAAAGCTAATGATTAAACTGGTCCAAATGGACGAACCGACATTTCAGTTTTTTTTACAACAATCTACCCGTGACTATGCGGAGGATAAAATAAGAATCGGTGCATGGGAAAAAGAGACAGCAATGAAGCTGTCACAGGAAGAAATGACCCGTTACCTGCCGCACGGCATCTACACAGAAGGTGCCTACCTATATTCCATTGTGGAGACAGAGAGCGATACCCAGGCCGGATACATCTGGTTCAACGTGATTGAAGGACGCCAGGGCAAAGAAGCCTTCATCTATGATTTCTATATTTTTGAGCCTTATCAACGGAATGGATACGGATCTATGGCGCTGACCGCCCTGGATGAAGAAGCCCGCAAAATGAATGTGACGCGGATTGGCCTGCATGTCTTTGGGGACAATGACCGGGCCTTTAAGCTGTATCAAAAAATGGGCTTCCAGATCACCGACATCACCATGTCCAAAAAACTGTAGAATGTCCGCCGTACTAATGGCATATAAGACTCCTTCGGGAGTCTTTTTGGCGTTTGGAGCTGGCCTATTCTGATTAGCCCGCGGTCTGCGGCCGCCTTTTAATTGGCACACCATCGGGACATCCGCTGTTGCTGGAGGTTTTGTTCTAATATATAATGGTTTAGATCAAGTCGGTAATTATGCGGTGGATCAATACAACCGAACATAGGAGTTGTCATATAAATGGCTTTGAAAGCTGGTATCGTTGGACTGCCAAACGTGGGTAAATCCACATTGTTTAATGCAATCACGCAAGC
>CAKMKL010000384.1 GCA_927443375.1 uncultured Paenibacillus sp.
GATCGTGTTCCCTAATCGGCACTCCGTATTCTAAATTTCATCGAAGCCGTGTATCCGGTTAATTCAAGGCTAAGCGAAGAGATCCGGCGGCTGGCTAATCGGATTAACGGATAGGACGGATCACAATCTCGTTCACATCGATCTCATCCGGCTGTTCAATTGCATAAGCAATTGCGCGGGCTACAGCGTCCCTCAGAAGGTCTGAAGCCGCCGATGCGGGCTTTTGGATTGGCAGCTTACCGTTACAGAGCCGTGTGGTGAGGTGCCAGAGGCGAGTTGTATTTGGTCTGCTCATAGAGGATCAATATGAAGGAACACTTTATCGCCTACTCCACATCAATAGAAATCAGAATGGATTGGAGGGCTGAATTGTGGAACTAGAGGTTTATCTGGACGCTTATAAAGAAGAAAATTGGGAAAAACACCTGGAGTTTTGTGGGGAGGAGAACGTCGATTATAAAACTCAATTAGGTGAAATTACCGTACCTGAGGATATTGCATTAGTACTATGCTGTTGACTTGGTGAACACCAAGCTGCAAAATGGCTTCATACACAAGTCCCAGCAATAGGGAATATACAACCAGAAGAGTTGCTAAGCAGCGAACAAGGACAGAATATCTTAAGGGAAATTCTAATGCGGTTACCAGATTAATATTATCACCACATATTATTGTATTGTGATGATGAAATTTGCCACATGCGTGTAATACTTACTCCATGTGGTTTTTTCTTGTCTTTTTTGTAATAACAAACCCAGTGCCGCCAGCTCTCTGGAATTCGTCCAGCATATTTGACTCAAAAGGATAAGTCTCTGCAGCCCAGCACTACTATATGAGCTCCTGGTGGAACCTTTAGTTGCTCAAGAATATCTATGCCGGTGCATGCAGAGAAGGTCTGACTCCTCTTTGAATTGTGACGCTGCATCCACCTTAATTTCTTGAAGCGATGACCCTAAGTATTTTAATGTCTGAATTTGTTGTAATCTTTCCAGGTCTTTCATGTTGTACAATCTTATAAATCCAGTGCAATGAGCTTCTGGAATTAGAAGCCCAGTCTGACGTCATCTTCAAGCAAAATTTATATATTTATTCTTAAGAAACAACCTGAAGTTCCTATAACACATTTGGATAGAAAGAATGAATGGAGTGTGAATATGACCTTGAAGACAATAGGACTTATAGGTGGTATGAGCTGGGAATCCTCCATGCTGTATTACCAAATCATCAATGAGACGGTAAAGGTAAGGAAGGGCGGACACCACTCTGCAAAGAGTCTGCTGTATTCCGTAGATTTTCAAGAAATCAAGGATCTCCAGCATCAGGGGAATTGGGCGGAAGCTACGAAGATTATGATAGAAGCAGCACAAAAACTAGAAGCAGGCGGAGCAGATGTCATAGTCATATGCACGAACACGATGCACAAGATGGCCTCCCAAGTGATGAACTCAGTTTCGATTCCTTTACTACACATCGCAGATCCGACGGCAGAAAAAATTGTTTCCGATAAAATAAAGAAGGTGGCCTTGTTAGGAACCGCTTTTACGATGGAGCAACCCTTTTATAAGGATCGGCTGACCGGTCAGTTTGGACTTGAGGTTGTTGTGCCGGATGAAGCAGACAGAGCGGTTGTTCACGATATTATTTATCATGAGCTTTGTCTTGGAATTATAAATGAGCATTCAAAGAAAAAATATCTGGATATCATTGACAGTCTTATCCGAAAGGGGGCGGAAGCCGTTATTCTCGGGTGTACGGAAATTACAATGCTCATCTCACAGGAGGACAGTACTATCCCGGTTTATGATACAACGCGGCTTCATGCCGAGGCTGCCGTTGATTTTTGCATGGGAGACGGGGAGTAAAAAGACTGGCAGGCAAACTCTATAACAAGTTGAGAAACGGGTTATATTCTCAAACAGAAGGCATGAATCCGGTATATACTGAATTCTTGCCTTTTTGACAAACGTTACGAAGAAGTATAAAAACCGGACCGAGCTAAATGATATTTCTCCGGGTGGCCTATAGGTAAAATCGTTGGCATTATGGGAGCTAAAGGCAACGGAAAGTCAACGATACTGAAGATAAAGTGGGGACTTTCGGTGCCTGCGAGCGGCAGTGAGAGGTAAATGGAGAGACGCCGAACGAAAAAGCGGATGAATTGTAGCTTACGTAAGATGGATACGGGAATTAACGGGAAAAACCCCGTTGATCCTGCCGGATCTGCTGGTTTCCCTGGAATTAACGGGAAAAATGGACCTCCGTCAAGAAAGTAGACGTGACTTTAAAAGAATTAAGCTGCCTTTTGCTTAAATTTCGCTGCGAATTGAACCGGCGAAAGATAGCCTAGTGCACCA
>CAKMKL010000385.1 GCA_927443375.1 uncultured Paenibacillus sp.
TCTTCTGCTCATGGAGGGAACATACTGTCGGTGCAAGCGATGGAGAAATATTTTAAAGGATTTTATACAGAACTTGCTACCAGCTTGAATTACTCGGTTCCCAAAGTTGGCAAGGAAATGACTGCTCTACTGTCAAGCACCAGAAAAGATAATACATACTACCAGGCTTATCTTAGCAAACACAAAGCGCCCCTACCCTTATTTCTTCTAAATAGCTATAAGACAGCTGCAGAGAATTTTCAGGTGATTGATAATATGACGACTACGGTACTGGTGCCCTTTGGGGATGGAACAGAAGAGGGAAAAGACATTATTGCTGAACTCAACGGACAACAGAGCATACCGGATCTAACGCGTTTATTGCGTAAAGCCCAGCAATACACAATTAATATTTATAGTTATGAGAAGGAACTGTTGAGCAAGAGTGGATATTTGGTTGCTTATTTGGATGGTAAGGTTCTGGCTTTAAAAGAAGGAACCTATCACCACGAATACGGACTTAATCTGGAGAATGACAGTCCGCTGGATCTGTATATGTTCTAACGTTAATAAGAACCTATCTCTATGGGATAGGTTCTTATATTATAAACTATATTTTTCAATCCGCGCTTCGCAGCGACACTTAATTATAGACTGAACTAAAGAAATGTAAAAGTTGATTTTATATTATAAAATATATGAACTTATGTAATTGACAACCTATTTATGGAAGATTATCATTGGGCTATGAAATCCTTTATTTGTATAAAAAGAGAAAGGAGGATAAAAATGAGAAATTCGATTGAGTTCAAAGTTACCGGTAAGTATGCTTTATTTACGGACCCTTTAACGAAGTTAGGCGGTGAGAAATTAACTTACAGCATACCTACATATCAGTCTCTAAAAGGAATAACGGAAGGGATTTATTATAAACCGACAATTACAATTTATATCGACGAAGTCCGTGTACTGAATCCAATTAGGATGGAGTCAAAAGGGATTCGGCCAATGGATTACGGCGGGGGTAACACACTTGCCAACTATACTTATCTGAAAGATCCGGCATATGAGGTGAGGGCGCATTTTGAGTTTAATATGAACCGTCCTGAACTGGAACATGATCGCAATGAAAATAAACATCATAATATTATGAAACGTGCATTACAGGCTGGAGGACGCCGTGATATTTTCCTGGGTGCCAGAGAATGTCAGGCATACGTGGAACCCTGTATTTTCGGAGTTGAGCCAGGATTTTATGATAATTACGGTGACATTCATCTTGGTAATATGGTGCATGGTATTAACTATCCTGATGAGACTGGCAGAGATGAGATGGAAGTGCGCTTATGGAGTCCGGTGATGAGAGATGGAGTTATACGTTTTATCAGGCCGGAGGAATGTACCCAAGTCCGCAGAATTGCCGAGATGAAGCCAAAGTCTTTTAATGAATCGAATCTCCAGACAGCAGAGGAACTGCTTGCGCAAATAGAAGCGGAGGAGAATGCATGAGCTGGTTGCTGAATTTATATGAAACTTATCAATCCAATCTTGATTGTGTGGGTGTCATAGAGACCAGATACAACGATCGTGAGTATACTCTGCTCCCTGTTTCCCATACGACACAAAATGCCCATATCTTAGTTGAGATCACAGAGAGTGGTGAATTTCATTCTGCAACAGTGATAGAGAAAGTTGATAGTAGTACCTTAATCCCATGTACAGAGGAATCATCCAGCCGGGCGGGTTCTAAAGTTGCGCCCTATCCACTTCATGATAAGTTGAGTTATGTGGCAGGAGATTTTCTTACTTATGGCGGGAAAATAAAAAAGGAGGAGCCCTTTGCTGAGTATATCAAGAATCTCGGAGAATGGGCTAATTCAAGTTATGCCTGTGCCAAAGTAAAGAGTATCTATAACTATTTAAACAAAAGGCAACTCATAAGAGATTTAGTAGATACCAAAATAATATTCCTTGATGCGGATCAGCAGCTTATTGATAAGTGGGATAAAAAGTATGAAGCTCTGCATGGGGAGAAACCGGCGATTTTCTCAGCAGTTGCGGGTGAACAAGAGAGTGCCTTCGTCCGGTTTAATGTATATTCGCCGGACAAAGAATTGACTAAGGTATGGAAAGATGCTGAGATGTATGACTCATTTGTGCAGTACTACAGTCATCTGCTCGGTCAGGATGATTACTGCTACGTTACTGGCCGAATGCTTCCTAGCACAGAAAGACATGCGAACAAGATCAGGAATGCAGCAGATAAAGCGAAACTGATCTCTTCCAACGATACGAGTGGATTTACATTTCGCGGGCGCTTCACTCAGAGCAGTGATGCTGCAAGTATCAGCTACGAGGTATCTCAGAAGGCCCATAACGCTTTAAAATGGCTAATTAACCGCCAAGGTAAAATTGTCGATCAGCGTGTGTTTCTAGTGTGGGGCAATGATGATCTCAACATCCCAGACCCTACGGAGGACTTCTTTTCCTTTGATCCAGAGCCAGCTGCGGGCAGAGCGATAAAGAGTTATACCCATAAAGAGTATGCGGATGAAATAGCTAGAGCGATGGATGGATACAGGAACAAGCTTGCTTCAGAAAACAAATCGGATGTAAATATACTTGTGCTTGATTCCGCGACTACCGGGCGACTCGCTGTCCTTTATTATCGCAACATGGACAAGCAGTTATATTTGAATAAATTGATTCACTGGCATTCAACTTGTGCTTGGCTGCACCGGTATCGAAAAGATGCACAGGAAGAGTGGGTTGAATTCTACGGAGCGCCAGCGACCAAAGATATTGCCTTTGCCGCATATGGTCCCAGAGCCAATGAGAAAATTGTTAAAGGATTAATGGAACGTATTCTCCCTTGCATCATCGATGGCCACAGGATTCCAGAGGACATTGTACGGAGCGCTTTTCATCGTGCATCCAATCCTGTAGCCCTAGAGAAGTGGGAGTGGGAGAAGACACTTAGTATTACATGCGCCTTAATTAATGCGAAGGAGGAAATGGATGTGGCTTTAGATACAGAGATTGATGACCGCAGTTATTTGTTTGGGAGATTGCTGGCAATTGCTGATGTGCTGGAGAGAAGGGCACTTGATTCCGACGAGAAACGGTCTACCAATGCCATTCGTTATATGAACGCATTCTCCCAACACCCGGAGCGAACCTGGAACACGATTCAGAAGTCCATTCAGCCACATCAGGCGAGGCTGGGAACAAAATTGCGCTACTATTCAAGCTTAATAGATGAAGTGGCTTCAAAAATTTCATTGGAACAATTTAATAACAAACCATTATCCGGTAAATACTTATTAGGATTTTATAGCCAGAGACATGAACTCTATCAGAAAAAGGATAAGATTAACGATTCCACTCAAGCACCTGAAAATGAGGAGAGATAAACAATGACTACATTAGATTATAAAATTGATTTCGCTGTTATCGTATCTGTGACCAAAGCCAATCCGAACGGTGATCCCCTCAACGGAAACCGTCCGCGGCAAAATTATGATGGGTTCGGTGAAATTTCAGATGTTGCGATAAAGCGGAAAATAAGGAATCGTCTTCAGGATATGGGCGAGTCTATCTTTGTACAATCTAATGACCGGAAATCCGATTCGTATAACAGCTTAAGAGAGCGCGCCGATGCGAATGCAGAATTGGATAAAATTCTAAAGGCTAAATCAAGTTCAAATGAAGAGTTTGCACGAATTGCCTGCCAGGAATGGTTGGATGTTCGCAGCTTTGGCCAGGTGTTTGCTTTTAAGGCAGATAAAGGTGCTGGTGTATCTGTGGGAGTTAGAGGACCAGTCTCTATTCATACCGCAACCAGCGTCAATCCAATTGATATTACAAGTATGCAAATTACGAAGAGTGTCAATTCAGAACCAGGGAAAGACAGAGGTTCTGATACTATGGGAATGAAGCATCGTGTGGACTTTGGCGTGTATGTATTTTATGGAAGTATCAATACACAATTGGCTGAAAAGACAGGATTCTCAAATGAAGATGCAGAGAAGATTAAACAAGTTCTGGCCACGCTTTTCGAAAATGATGCTTCTGCTGCCAGACCGGACGGAAGTATGGAGGTACACAAAGTGTATTGGTGGGAACATAATTCCAAGTTAGGCCAATACTCCTCTGCTAAAGTTCATCGCTCGTTGACGGTCAGTTCTAAGGTAGAAGAACCTAAAGCAATTACTGACTATGAAGTGCTCTTAACTGAGATGGAGGGACTAAAGACTGAGGTCATAGATGGCCTATAGTGATGAAGAAGATGAACTAATGCTCTCCGGGATCCAGCATTTTCACTTCTGCAAACGGCAGTGGGCATTAATTCATATTGAACAGCAGTGGGAAGAAAATGTAAGAACTATAGAAGGACAGCATTTGCATCGCAATGCGGATCAACCGTTTACGCGGGAGAAGCGGGGCGATAAGCTCATTGTTCGTGCGATGCCAGTGAAGTCACGCGAACTGAACATCAGTGGGATATGTGATGTGGTGGAATTCATCCGAGATGACAGCGGGGTTGAAATTAATGGCGCCGATGGCAAGTTTGTAGCCTATCCCGTTGAGTATAAACGCGGTAAACCTAAAAGGGACGATGAAGATATCCTACAGCTTGCCGCACAAGCGATCTGTCTGGAGGAAATGCTGCTGTGTGAGGTACCGACAGGCTATATTTTCTATAATGAAATCAAACATCGAATTGAGGTGCCGCTTACTGCGGAGCTAAAGTCTGATGTGAAGGCAGTTGTAGAAGAAATGCAGAGTTATTACCGCCGCAGACACACTCCCAAGGTGAAGGCAGGGTCCTTTTGCCAAAGATGCTCTCTTCAGCATGTTTGTTTGCCTAAGTTAATGAATAAGCAGACAGTGAAAAGCTATGTAGAAGGGAGGATTAGGGAATGAAAAAGCTTCTTAACACGCTATATATCACGCAACCTTCGGTATATCTATCGCTGGATGGAGATAATATAGTACTTATGAAAGAACAAGAGAAGCTGGGCAGGTTCCCGCTTCATAACCTCGAATCTATTGTAGCTTTTGGCTATACGGGGGCGAGTCCAGCGTTAATGGGGTATTGTGCTGATAGTAATATTTCAATGCTCTTTCTAACCATGAGTGGAAGATTTTTGGCTAGAGTGACCGGGGAAAGCCGGGGGAATGTGGTGCTTCGCAAGAAGCAATACAGCTTATCTGAAGATGAGACTCGATCGGCAAAGATTGCCCGAAATTTTATTATCGGCAAAATATACAATCATAAGTGGATGCTGGAACGAATGACAAGAGATTATCCACTTCGTGTGAATGTAGATCAATTCAAGGAGACCTCCCAGCAACTATCTTCACTTATTCTTGAAGTAAGAGCATGTGAGCAATTGGATAGATTAAGAGGGTTGGAAGGGCAAGCGGCCTTTTCGTATAACCGATTGTTTGATCAGATGATCTTGCAGCAAAAAGAGAACTTTTATTTTCATACCAGATCTCGCAGACCGCCATTAGATTATGTGAATGCTATGCTGTCTTTTGCTTATACGTTGCTAGCCCATGATACAGCCTCCGCTTTGGAGGCTGTTGGATTGGATTCTTATGTTGGCTTTATGCATCGGGATCGGCCTGGCAGGGTTTCTTTGGCATTGGATGTTATGGAGGAACTACGTGGTGTAATGGCAGATAAATTCGTCCTGTCCTTAATTAACAAGAAGCTGGTGAATAAAGATGATTTTCTGAAAAAAGAAAACGGAGCTGTGATTATGACTGATGAGGCCAGAAAGAAATTTTTGGCTGCCTGGCAGAACAAAAAGCTTGAAATGATCACCCACCCTTATCTGGGGGAGAAGATCTCTTGGGGCTTAGTTCCGCATGCTCAAGCATTATTATTGGCTCGCCATCTACGTAATGACTTAGATGAATACCCGCCGTTTTTGTGGAAGTAGGTGTAATGGATGCTTGTGGTAATTACTTACGATGTTAGCACCTTAAGTGCTGAAGGACAGAGTCGACTGCGTAAAGTCTCTAAAACATGCCAGAATTATGGACAGCGGGTTCAAAACTCTGTTTTTGAATGTGTAGTGGATGCAGCACAGTTCACTGAATTAAAAATAAAGCTAAAGGCTATCATTGATCAGGATGAGGATAGCCTGAGATTTTATCAACTCGGTAATAATCACAAAAATAAGGTTGAGCATGTAGGGATAAAGAAATCCATTGATCTGGAAGGGCCTTTAATTTTGTAGTGCGAATGTATAGTGCACATAAATTTCCCGGGTCCTTCGCACCGAATTTATTACAATATTTGTATATAATTTCGAGAGTTTATACTAAATATTTATTTTCTTAAAAGTTATGTTGAATTTTCAAGTAATAAATAGGCGTATAAACCTTTTTATGGATGATAAACGCTGTCGCTCCCTACGCGGGAGCGTGGATTGAAATTTTCTTGGGGTGCGAAATGTCCCCCTCTCTTGGGGGTCGCTCCCTACGCGGGAGCGTGGATTGAAATCTCAAATTTTACCATGTTATTTTCTCCTCATGCCCGTCGCTCCCTACGCGGGAGCGTGGATTGAAATAATACAGGATAGTATTTTTTCGGGATGCGTGATTGTCGCTCCCTACGCGGGAGCGTGGATTGAAATCCCCGCCTTGCTCGGTACCTCATTAATGTAGTAGTCGCTCCCTACGCGGGAGCGTGGATTGAAATTAGATTTATTGGCCTGGCAGTTTGGAGCGGATTGGGTCGCTCCCTACGCGGGAGCGTGGATTGAAATATCTGTTGGAGCGCCTGCTTCACACGTTCCTCTTCGTCGCTCCCTACGCGGGAGCGTGGATTGAAATTGCTGCGCTGCCCGCAGGCTGCCCTCCAATACCAGTCGCTCCCTACGCGGGAGCGTGGATTGAAATATCTTGTGTATGAGTAATGTACTGTTAGGGAGCAGTCGCTCCCTACGCGGGAGCGTGGATTGAAATAGTAGCCAGGACAAGCATGTCAAAGGCTTGATCACGTCGCTCCCTACGCGGGAGCGTGGATTGAAATCTATAGGGACTAGCGTTGAAATAGCTGATCTTCATGTCGCTCCCTACGCGGGAGCGTGGATTGAAATCGTACCATTTACATAAGTGATTTTTGCTTTACCAGTCGCTCCCTAC
>CAKMKL010000386.1 GCA_927443375.1 uncultured Paenibacillus sp.
TAATCAGCTCACCGGCGGCTTTCAGGAGTTCGAAGTTCTGCATATTGCGTGCACCGATCTGGATGATATCCACATAATCCAGTGCAGGCTCAAGATGTGCAGGATCGACGATTTCACTGATTGTAAGCAGGCCGTATTCGTCCGCCGCTTCGCGGAGGATCCGCAGGCCGTCCATGCCCAGCCCCTGGAAATCATACGGGGAAGTCCGGGGTTTGAAAGCACCTCCGCGCATTACCTTGATCCCGGCTTTTTGCAGCGCCGCAGCTACAGTGCGGGTCTGCAGCTCGCTCTCTACGGAGCAAGGCCCGGCTACCATCACCGAGGACAGGCCGCCGATCGTAATATCCCCCGGCAGGACAATAACGGTGTCCTCCTTGCGTGTTTTCCGGCTGACCAGCAGGCTTTTCTTATGTTCATCAGACTGCAGATCCAGAGAAGCAGCGAAGATTTGCTTGAAGAGGCTGCGGATCGTTCCGCTTGTGAAAGGCCCTTTATTGCTCGCTACAAGCTTCTCCAGCATCGCTTTTTCACGTTCCGGATCAAATTTCGGCACGCCCTGCTTTTCTTTTACAACTCCAATTTCCTGAACAACCTGGGCACGCTCCGAGATTAACTCCAGCAGCTGTCCATTGATTTCATCCAGACGGGCTCTCAGCCCGTCCAATTCCACGTTAGTCATTACCTTTCACTCCCTCTTGTAAATTCGTGTGATCTATGAACGCAAAAAGGCCCCCCGTCGCAAGGGACGAGGAGCCGTGGTACCACCCTTATTTAGAGATTAACCCAAGATGCGAGGCACGGGGAATGAAAAGCTGTTTCTTCCCGGCCGGGATTAACTCTGTCTTACACCCGGTAACGCGGGACGCGGGCCTCCCTACGCATATCTGCTGCAGCAAATACTTCAGGGGCCGACTCGGAAGTGAACTTCGGTACTAAACGTCTCATGAGGGTGCTCTCAGTCTCCGGCACGCCTTCCCTGTTAAGATCCGTATATAGCACTTACTCTCTTCGTCATTGTCGTTAGAGAATATTTCGGCACGTCTTATGCGCCGGTTTCTGCTATCTTAATCAAAATATTCACATGATGCAAGTGGATATTGCACCGTTTCACAGCTTTACTGCAATAAATTCCCCTCAAGCTTATTTAATCTCCGAAAAATTTCGCAATCAGATTCGTAACCGCCTCACTGCGCAGCGGTTTGCTGATGTATTCATCCATTCCCGTCTCCAGGCATTGTTCACGGTCACCCTTAAGCGCATTGGCCGTAACGGCGATAATCACCGGCTGCTTGTCCGGAGCAAGCGTCCGCCTAATTGCCGCTGTTGCTTCCAAACCGTTCATTCCGGGCATCTGCACATCCATAAAAATGAGATCATAATCGGTACTGCCCGTCATCTCCACCACCTGCAGGCCATCCGCGGCCACATCCACGGAATACCCCCGCTTCTCCAGAATCTTACGCAGCACGATTTGGTTAATCTCGTTATCCTCTGCCACCAGGATCCGCAAGTTGCGGCTGACTGGGCCCGAACCTGCAAGTAAAGTTCCGAACGTGTCGGCGGAAGTATCATTTCTCAGACGGAGCTTCACCGTAAACTCAAAGGCCGCCCCCTGCTTCACACTGGTATCTAAGCCGATGGCTCCCCCCATCAGTTCAACCAGCTGCTTCGCAATCGCCAGGCCAAGACCTGTACCTTCATGACGCCGGCCCATGAAATGATCCAACTGCACAAACGGCTCAAACAGCTTGTCTGCAGATTCTTCAGGAATGCCAATTCCGGTATCTGCAACCGTGAAATGCAGGGTAACCTGTCCCGCCGTCTGTACCAGGCATTGGACTCTAACGGTTACGCCTCCGGTATAGGTGAACTTAATCGCATTGCCAACCAGATTTAGCAGGACCTGCTTTAACCGCTCCCTGTCACCAATCACCATCTTGGGTATTCCGGGATCAACTAAGACCTCAATCGTCAGCCCTTTAGCCTCTGCCTTATGCTGCATAAGTTCAAGGACGGAATCTATACATTCCTCCAGCACAAAGGGATCCTCATGAAGAGCCGTTTTACCCGCTTCATTCTTGGAGAAATCCAGAATATCATTAATGATATTCAGAAGGGTGTCCCCGCTCTGCCGGATGATCTCCAGATATTCTCTCTGGGTAGAGCCCGGCTCACTCATATCCAGCAGTAAATCGGTCATCCCGATCACACCGTTCATGGGTGTACGGATCTCATGGCTCATCATCGCCAGGAATTCACTTTTTGCACGGTTCGTACTCTCTGCGGTTTCTTTGGCAATTAGCAGCTTTTTCTGTTCCGTAATGTCCTTAACGATAATATAAAAGCCTACCGTAGCATTATTGATAATGATCGGAGCAATAGTAGTCAATACTTCAACCGTATGTCCATCCTTGTGCCAGACAAGGTCAATATTCTGTTCCTTGCTGCTGTTCCCATTCGTATAGCCAAGCACATCGGCAACATGATGATCCCCGATGATCCGGCCTACACTCTTGCCGGCCAGCTCAGAAACGGGGTAGCCTGTCAGCTGGCAGGCCTGCTCATTGCAGTTGATAATGTTGCCCTGCAGATCGAGTGAAATAATGGCATCATGATTGTATTTCTTAAGGGAAGTGTACCGTTCAATGGATTCCTGCAGCTTCCGCTCAACGTTTTTGCGCTCGGTGATGTCCCGGCCTACAGCAAGCACGCTTGGACTTTTCGGGTCATCCACCATACGCAAAGTGAATTCAATCCATAAGTATCGCCCTTCAGCGTGAAGAACCCGCAGCTGAATACTCCGGAGTTCGGCCACTTGCGGAAGGCTGAGGGAGGCGCGGTCCTCCGGATGGATCAGGCTGCGGATATCGCGTCCGATCAGCTCCTCCGGTTCATAGCCGAGCACTTCCTTAACCGAAGGTGAACAATACCGACAGATATTGTCGGGTGTGGCGTAATACACCACATCACTGATATTCGCGGCAATCAGCCTATACAGCTCATCAGACGAAGGATAACGGTCCTGGTCTTTTACTTCAGCCGGAGGCTCCGTCAGATGAATAATATAATACAGTTCTGCACCCGTTGAAGGATCTCTGATAAGTGCGGTATGCAGCAGCATAGAAACCGGCATGCCTGTGCCATGGACCATCCTGATTTCACATTCAAAAAAGGGAACTCCGCTTGCTTTCAGAGCCCCCATCTTCCTGCTATGTATCTCCACAGAATCTTTGTATACAAGCTCCCTGAAATCATGCCCCAGGAGTTGTTCTTCCTTATATCCAAGCATCGAGACTACAGCCGGATTGATGCTGGTCCATTTGAGGTCGAGAGACAGAAAAGCCATTCCACTGATACCCGTTCGATATACTTCTCCAAAATACTGCTCTTTCAACATCTGATCCACCGCCCGTTTTGTGGAGTAATGAAAGCAATTCCATTATTTAAAAACCGTAATATTAATATCTTGCATATCCGGGCGAAAGTCAAATGCTATTAAATGGAATAAAATACCTGTCCAACTTTCTCGACGAACCGGCCATCAGACGGAGTTCTCCCCAGTTCCCCATCTTTGATTAAATCAGGGCTTCCAGGCTAACAGTGTTTTTACGGTATCCGTAAAGGCACTGACCTGAAAAGGTTTAGTAATGTAAGCAGCAAATCCTGTTTCCCGGGCCCGCTCAATATCTGAACGCAGGGCAAATGCACTGATTGCCACTACGGGTATATGGCGGGTATCCTCCCTTGCCTTCAACCATTCCAATGCCTCATATCCATTCAGGCCGGGTAAGCCGATATCGAGAATGATCAGATCCGGCAGCCGCCGGACCGCAATGTCCAGGCCTATTTCCGCCGTTTCAGCTTTCAGCAGCAATAAGGAGGGCAGATTTTTTTTGAAGATATGATGCATTAAGGCCATGTTAAGCTCATTATCTTCGACATACAGCACCGTCCGCTTGTACTCCTCCATCCGCCAAATCCCCCCCAAATGTTTACGATCCATGGAAAAATAGAAAAAACCGAAGAAAGGGACCTGTCCCCCTTCTCCGGCTCATGTTCGGCTCATTCGCATGTCC
Organism: uncultured Paenibacillus sp.; assembly: GCA_927443375.1. Classification (GTDB taxonomy): domain Bacteria; phylum Bacillota; class Bacilli; order Paenibacillales; family Paenibacillaceae; genus Paenibacillus_AQ. The sequence goes on from CAKMKL010000386.1 coordinate 4,077, forward strand.
GACTCATTTCCGCCTTATATATATTTTGATGATCTGGTTTAAAGGAAAGTATATGCAATCACGCTTGTATCCTTATTGAAATCCCAATCCACATAAATGTCGGACAACTCCTTGCCCAGCATGGGTGCAATTGTGGTGGTATCTTCGAGGTAGCGTTTTTCCATCTTGCGTTTCGTGGTTTTGAGCGTATTCTCATAGCCGAGGCCTATCAGTTCCTTCTCCAAAGGAATCAGGATGCCTTCGCGTTTGATGATCAGGGTACGGGGCCCCAGCCACCAGGAATCGGTAAACTCGGGTTCCTTCTGTACTTTTCTGCTCACTTCATTGATTTGGGCATGAACTTCATCCCGTCCGGCATATTCATCAGCTGCTACTCCGTCGTTCTTCAGGAGGGCAACGATCATCCCAGACGCATTATGTATACCCCAATCATAAAAAATCTCGCCAACCTCAATCGACATATTGACCTGCAGGTAAGCCGACAGCTCAGGAAGCAGTGACTTCATCAGAAGCTCACGTGTATAGCGGAACGCCTGCTCTTCTTCCTTATTCAGCAGAAATCTCTCTACAGGCCCGATAAAATTCCGGATATGCAGTGCTATGCATTGCTTCCCGATAGAAACATGTATAGATTCGGGGCCTTTCCCGAAACGCTCCCTAAGTAGTCTTCCTGTGTAACTGGAAAATTGGCTAGTAAGTTCTGTAGTACTCATTGAATTTCCTCCAGCAATGTATTCTTTTAAGTGCCTGGGGAGATACTCCGCCTGCCGGAGAAACGATTCGTACACCTTAGTATAATATCAACAGGCAGCTTCGTACATAAAAAATTAAGCAGATCATTGACATGGACAATTAGATTGTATACAATATAATTGTTTAATACATAAAATATGTATACCGGAAGGATGAAGCTGCTAATGAGTATCTATCAATATACAGCCCGCAACATTCGGGGTAAAGAGACCCCTCTTGAACAATACAAGGATAAAGTGCTGCTGATCGTAAACACAGCCAGTAAATGCGGGTTCACTCCGCAATATTCTGACTTGCAGAAACTCTTCGAGAAGTTCCATGACCAGGGTTTTCAAATTCTCGGGTTCCCCAGTAACCAGTTCGGTGAAGAACCCGGCTCTAATGAAGAGGTCGATGTGTTCTGCCAAATCAATTATGGTGTTAGCTTTCCACTCTTTGAGAAGATTGATGTAAAGGGCGAACATAAACATCCTTTATTCGGCTATCTGACCAGCCAAGCGGGCTTTGCCGGCTTCGATCAGAATCACGCAGGCAGCAGACTGCTGCACATGATGCTTGAGGAACGTGATCCTGCATCTCTGGCTGACGATGAGGTGAAATGGAACTTTACCAAGTTCCTGATTGATCGTGAAGGCAATGTAATGAAGCGTTTCGAGTCGTCTATTGATCCCCTCGACCTTGAGCCGGCTATTCAGAAACTGCTGTAAAGATCAACAACTCAAGAGCAATTAACGATTCCCAAAATTTCAAAAGCATTCTACGAAGTATCCGGAAGCTCACAAAGGCTGAAGGATGCTTTTTTTTCTTGAGTGATTATATTGAGACTTATATTTTTCAGATGATTTCCATTGCCGCAAAACACAAAAAGCTCGCAGTGATTAAAGTCCTATAAATATATAAATTTTCCGAGAAATTTGTCGATATATGACTAATAAACATGAATTTAAAAAGTTCTGGGCCAGGAGGTTGTCTAATTGAGTAGTATTTCAGTCAAATGGGGAGCTGTTCTTATCGCTCTTAATGCGTTATTCAGCACGGTGGCTTATGCAGATGCAGGCTCAGCTGAACAAACAACAGGGTTTACCGATCTCAAGCAATTAGAAACGTCCAAGATCTCTGCCATTCAAGAAGCGGCAAACAAAGGATACCTGAGTGGTGATCCTGACGGGCAATTCCGGCCGGAAGCTACAATTACCCGGCAAGAGCTGGCTGTCATTCTGAGCAAAGTCTTAAGTCTGGGCTCCGGCTCCGTCACTCCTTCGCTCTATTCGGATGTATCCGCCTCCAATTGGAGCGTCTCCGCCATAGAAGCAGTCAAACGGGCCGGGATCATGACCGGCGATGGCAACGGACGTTTTAACCCTTATCGGCCTGTCACGAAAGAAGAGCTGGCAACGATTATGGTGAGAGCCATAAATGGAAGCGGAGCGCGCAGCACATTGGCTGATCCGGCTGATAACAGTACTGGAATCAGTTCATGGGCTAAAGCATCCCTTAACACTGCTGCGCAGCTCAAGCTTTCTGAATTATTCGAGGATCGTTCCAATCCAAAAGCTGCGGTTCAGCGGCAGGATATCGCTACTCTCCTGCTCAATACATTTACCCAAACAGAGCAATCTGCAGTAATCACAAGTATAAACGGTGATTTTGTAACCATCGGTGATACTTCCTACCTGATCGAAGGCCAGCTTAAGGAGCTTATCGGAGATACAAACCGTGAAGCGCTAGAAGGTGCAGTACTCAGATTCAACGCACGAAATCGTCATGTAGATGGTTTGCAAGAGCTTGAAATTGTTAAAAACGGGGTTCAGCTGAACACCGCCGCTCTTCCCTCCGGCACGCTGCTGGGTATTTCCGCAAATGATGTGACGATTGCAGGAAATGTTGCCAGCGAATTAAAACTGAATCAAGGAGTCTCCGCAATAAATCTTCAAGGAAACATCGGCCAGTTCACCGTTAACTCTCCCGCATCCGTTGTAATTAACGGCAGCGGTTCACTGCAGCAGCTTAAGGTTATTCAAGGTGCAAAGATTACGATTGATCCAGCCCTATCCATTCAATTGCTGCAATTACCGGATAGCGTACACCCCTCTCAAATCATCCAGAATTATGCAGCTGTTCAGAGCAACATCAAACAAATGCAGAACGCTTCTGGTAATTTTGTAAGTTACACACCTGCCCCCAGTGTCTCCACCGGTAATCAGCAGGCGGCAAATCTACCTCCTATCCTGAAAAATACGATCCCGGCTCTATCTAAGTCGGTTACCGACGGCGCTCAGACGGCAGACCTTAGCTCCGTCTTCGCCGATGCAGACGGCGACACGCTCTCTTTCTCGGCGGTCTCCTCCGACAGCGGAGTAGCCACCGTGTCCGTAAGCGGCAGCACGCTGACTGTTACTCCGGTG